>NZ_JBHTHC010000006.1:0-387494 GCF_042676285.1 Paenibacillus sp. GCM10027626
CCCCCTCAAGATGAGATTTCCCAATTAGTAAGACCCCTGGAAGACGACCAGGTTGATAGGTTCGAGGTGGAAGCGCAGCAATGTGTGGAGCTGACGAATACTAATCGGTCGAGGGCTTATCCTAAAAGGTTTCACGAAGTGAACACTTGCTTCGGAAGCATAAACACAGCTAAAGATTTTCATTCCAGTTCGTATCCAGTTTTCAGGGTGTAACACCTGAACGTTTGGTGTCGATGGCGAAGGGGAACCACGCGTACCCATCCCGAACACGACCGTTAAGCCCTTCAGCGCCGATGGTACTTGAACCGCAGGGTTCTGGGAGAGTAGGACGTCGCCAAGCACGGAGAACCGGCTGCAGTGTTGCAGCTGGTTTTTTGTTGTTCTTCTGTTTTTCTGTGTTATGGCTGGGGAGGGTAGCCGATTGTTGCACAACATGCAACATTTGCAGGTGGATGGGGCCGAATTGTACGAAATGTTGTACGTTTTGCAACAATCTCCACCATTTCGGCCCCATCAAGGAGCAGATTGTTGCATTTCGTACAACAATTCGGGGCATGCTTGCCCTCATACCGCGGATTTATTGCATAACCTGCAACATTTGAGCGAGTTCTCCCATTTGCCGGACCGTAGATCCGCTATTTGTGAACAAAACAGCCCGAACGGCTGCTTCGCGGACCGTGGTTCCGCTAATCCCCTCCAATCGCCGCGAAAACCCAGCAAAATCTACGAATAAGGGATCGTGTGTCCACGAAACTGCAAATCTGGCTGCTTTTCGTCAAATAGCGGATTGTAGGTCCACCGCACCCAGCGGCCCGCGGACCGCGGCCCGTGGACCGCCGGAGACGGATCACCGGGATGTACAACAACGGTTACGTTCTTCGATTAGACGAAGAATGGCAAATTTCGAATAGGTTGAACAGTGGAACTTCGCGGCGTCGTTTCGAGAACATACGTTCTGTTTCGAGGTGTAAAAAAATCGGCTCCTGGCGGTCCGTAAAATTGTGTGTTTAATATCGCATTGGGCGGATGTCCGTCCAATTATTCACCATCGATACATACAGTGGGTCAAAATGAACTGCATATTCGCCTGATGTTGCGTAGATTCCATATTTCTGTTTGTAAAAATCAATCGATTCCTGCAGAAATTCCTCTGTAACTTCAAGCCACTCAGCGATACTGTGGCGGCCTTCAACGCCGGCTTTCCCTGCTTGGACAATTCTGGCTAGGGGGATAAGAATCGTATGGCCGCATCTCCGGGCACGCAGTTCTTGTTTTCGGGCAGTCAGGCTTGTCTGGTCTAGGATGTCTCCGGAACTGGTGCGGTAGTGGCCGATCTCCTCTGCCAGAATGCAGCCCTTGGCAATATATGATTGGGCTTTGTTAATCCAAATGATTCCGTCTGCGTACAAGCCCTTCAGACCAGAAGGCAGTTCTTTTTCATAGACGTTCAAGCCGCTCTCTTCGGCGAGCGTTAACAGCTGCTCATACATCGGCTCACCCCTTATTGCTGTTGCGTTGTGAACGAACAAACTCCTTGAATTTTTCGATGGATGCCAGTTCTTCCTCTGTCCAATCCTCCCCATCATGATGAGCGGCAATTGTCTGAATGTCATAGTTGCCCGTCGATGCCATCTCCTCTAATTGTTCCACAGTGATACCCAAAGCCTTGCAAACTTTCATGACATTGACAACGGATGCGCCTCCTACGCCTCTCATCAGCATAGAGCGAAGTGTTGTGTATGGAATACCAGCCTTTTCAGCGAAAGCTTTCGTGTTTAATCCGGCTTTATCAATCAAACCTTTCAATACTTCAGCCCTCTTCACAGTTAATCCTCCCTCGAAAAGCATGGAATCCCACACTTCTAGCACCAGTATAATGCTGTAACGTATAAATGTAAATATTCAATTTCGTATTTTACGCGCTATTTTCATTTGACAATATACGCAATTGAACATATTATGGATTTATAATACGCAATTGAGTACTTTCTTGTACAAGTCATAGTAAATGACGGATGACCACATAAATAATGCTTAAGGAGAGGGTTGGTATGAAAACGTTGGATCGCAAAAAATTGATCGACCATATCGATGCCTGCATTGATTTGGCAGAGAGGAAGCAAGAAACCAAGGTAGCGGAAGTGTTAAAAAATTTGAAAAAGGAAATTAAGGCAGGCGAATTCAGCGCAGCCGAGCAATAAGGAGGAATAATGAGATGGACGAATTAATCCAGCGATATATCGAGACGCAGCGAACTTTGCGGGCGCTTCGCACATTAAATACGGACGAATGGGAGCGTGGCATTATCGGCGGGATGATTTCCGACTGCGAGTTCGCACTGGAGTGGCTGCGGACTGGCCGGAGGCCGGGAAACCGGCGGGGCATTGAACGGAGAGCCCGCTATCAGCGCGAGGAAATTATGGACCCCTTTCGGCTGCAAATGTATATGGTTACGCGCCAGACTGACCGATCGATGATGGATTCCAATACCGGGATGCTGCAGCTTCAAGAAATCATGGACGTCTTGTCCAATCAGGAGAGAGAATGCTTTGAAATGGCCTATGGTGAGTGTATGCCCCACACTGAAATTGCACGGTACCTTGGGTTGTCGCGCGGGAATGTTTCCACTCTCCTGCAGAGGGCGCGCAAAAAGCTGGCCAAGAAGATCGCAGAATAGAAACAACAAAAATCCTGATTATGGATTCCTTGTGGGGCAAATGCCACCAATAAGTGTAAGGGAACATTTGTTCCCTTTTTCTCTCCGAAGCGGCCGAACATGGAGGGCAGCCTGCTGCTAACCATGGTATACGAACTGCGTGAAGGGCAAGCCCCTCTGGAATGAGGCCGCTGCATATAATTGGAACAAGATGTGAGGTGAAGCGGTGGAGGATTTACAGAACGCAATCATCGGCAGGCTGACGCAAGCATATCCGGACTATCAGGTGTACGATGATGATCATGTGCCGGCAGAGATGGAAAGGCCGTGCTTTGTTGTGACGGAACTCCATTCCAAACAAACGCGCGGTGTGGATCGCCGGTATATCCGCACGGTGCTGTATGACATTCAATATTTTCCGGCTAGTCCGGCAAGCAAACAAGAATGCAGATCGATGGCCGAATGGCTGTATGAACATTTATTGTTCGTCGGGCAGGAGGGAGTGCAATTCCGCACCCTCGATATGAGCGCGGAAATTAAAGAAGGCATCCTTCATTTCTCTGCCGGTTTCAGCGTACATCTCATCTTGGGACAATCGCAGTATCCAGTTATGGAAACGATGAATGAGGAGGCGCGTCTCAAATGAGCCAACAAGAGATGGAGACTGCGGCCAGCGCTGCAGGCTACACGAAGGCACAGCTGACGTCATCTGCGCGGTATGCCGAATGGCGGGATCTTCTGGCTGCGCTGCTGGAAGAAGACAAGCTCTACTCAGAGCAGCAGGCTTTACAAATTATCGATGGATATATGAAAAGGAAGGTGAAGTAATATGGCGGGTGGAGTATGGAGCACACAAAATAAAGTACGTCCAGGCGTTTATATTAATTTTTTATCGGAGAAAAGTTCACTCGGTTCGCTTGGGGAACGAGGCATTGCCGCCTTTCCGGCGCCGCTTCCATGGGGGAAGCCGGGGCTGATTGTTTTGGATGCAGCTTCATTTCTGGATAAATCGCTCTCACTAATTGGTTACCGCGCTGGAGATGCGCGAATTCGGCATATTACAGCGGCGCTTGCTCATGCCAGCCGGGTGCTGATCTACCGTCTGGGCGCCCAAGGAGCAGAAAAAGCGTCAGCCACAGTTGGAGCCTTGAAGGCAACTGCCAAATGGGGCGGACTGCGGGGCAATGATCTTTCCGTTATTGTGCGTCAAAGCCTGGATCAGGCAGATGCCTTCGAAGTCGTTACTGCCCTTGAAGGTCAAGAGGTAGACAAGCAAATCGCGGAAACCGTCGAGGAGCTGGCGGCCAACGATTTTATTGACTGGACAGGCTCCGGACCGCTGGCGGCGACAGCGGGAGCCGCGCTAGCGGGCGGCACGGAAGGTACGGCGACAGGCGATGAATATGCAGATGCTTTTGCCGCATTTGAGTCCGAGGATTTCAATGTGCTGGGCGTTCCTGTTGACGATGTACCGACCAAGAAGCTTGCTGTGGCCTTCACGAAGCGTCTGCGGGCGGAAGGCAAGAAGATCGTTGCGGTCGTCGTAAACTATCCCGCTGCAGACCATGAAGGGGTCATCAGCCTGAAGAACGGCATCGTTACCGCCGATGGCTTGCAAGTGGAGCCCGTATATTTATTATGGGAAATCGCAGCTATGGAAGCGGCGGCGAACATGAATCAATCCTTGACTTACCAGTCTATTCAGGACGCTGTCGATGCTTACCCGCGATTGACGAACTCGCAGACGGAGCAGGCGCTGTTGAATGGCGAGCTTGTTATTACGGCTTCTAACGGCCGGGCGTATATTGAGCAGGACATTAATACCCTGGTCAGTTACACGGTGGAGAAAGGCCGCATGTTCAGCAAAAACCGCGTCGTGCGCGTGCTGGACGGTTTTGCGAACGATGTACGCCGGATTTTCGAGCAGTTCTATGTCGGCAAAGTGGATAACAACCAGGACGGCCGGGCATTGTTGCAGGGCGAGATTGTCTCCTACATGCGCAATTTGCAAGAGATTGCAGCGATTCAAAATTTCGACCCGCAATCCGACGTCCGCGTACTGGAGGGCGAACAGTCCGACAGCGTCATGATTGAAGTGCTGCTGCAGCCGGTCGACGCAATTGAAAAAATCTACATGAAAGTGAGGGTTCGCTAATGCCATTCTTAAAAGCGAAAGATACGATCAGCGGTCAAGAGGGCCGGGCATATGCAACCATTAATGGCCAAGTGGAAGAAATGTTTTATGTCAAAAAACTGGAGGCAAAGGTAGAGAAAACCAAGGCCGAGGTGAAAACGCTTGGCCGCCGCGGCACCCAGCATAAAGCGACAGGCTGGAACGGCACCGGAACGATGACGATTTACTATGTCACCTCCATTTACCGGCAGATGATGCTGGACTATATCAACAAAGGCGTAGATATGTATTTCGATGTGACAGTCGTGAATGAAGATCCGTCATCAAGTGTCGGCAGCCAGACGGTGAAGCTGACAGGCGTTAACCTCGATAGCGTCATTATGGCTTCCCTGGACACGGAAAGCGAAGCGATGGAAGAAGAGGTTGCCTTCACTTTTGAAGGGGTCGAAATCGCGGCCAACGGCAAGTTTAAACTGCCCACATTGGGCTAATTTTATACGGGAGGGTACATAAATGAGCGATTTAAGCGTATTTTTTGCAGGTAATGCGGCCGTTGAGGTGACAGAGGATGTAGTCATTTCGCCACGCTTTAAAGATAAAAAAGGCAATGCCGTGCCATGGAAAATCCGCAGCATGACAGAGGATGAGAATGAACAATGCCGCAAAGCGGCAACGAAGAAGGTTAAAACGAAGAACGGCCAGTATGTGCCGGAGACGGACTACAACCAGGTTGTTGTCAACACGGTTGTGACAAGCGTCGTTTTTCCAAATTTGAAGGACGCGGAGCTGCAGAAGTCCTATGGCGTTGTCGGGGCAGACGAGCTGTTGAAAAAGATGCTGCTGCCCGGCGAATACGCCGCGCTCGTGCAAAAGGTGCAGGACATTAACGGCTACGACCGCGAAATGAACGAGCTTGTTGACGAGGTAAAAAACTGATCAAGGAGGGCGATAGCGAGGCGAATTACGCTTACTACGCCCTCCACGAGCTCGGTATCCTCCCCCATGATCTGGTCAAGATGAGCCGCTATGAAAAAGCGGCCATCTTCGCCATGATCGATATACGCGTCGAAGCTGAAAAGCAAGCGATGCGAAAACGGAAAGGCAAATAAGCGATAGAAGGGAGTGAGACAGGATGCCATCGTTTGAAGATACTTTGAACATGTTCAAGACGATGTTTTCTGGGATGAGCAGCGACTATGAAAACTCGCTTCGTGATATGGCAACTCGAATGAACCAAAATGCCAGTGAGGGAGAGCAGCAAATCAAGAAGCTGAAAGATATGATTCGCGCCCCTGCTCGTATGAAATTGGTGATAGATGCCCAGAGTGCCATAGACAAAGTGCAGCTTCACATTTCCTCATTAGCCAAACAAGTCGATGCTTTAAATAGTAAAGCCAGATCTATTAAAATCAAACCTCTCATAGATATTGCTAAAGAGGGTGTCATACAGAAAGCAGAAGCTATACGCAAGCAAATTCAAAAACAGCTTATTGTAGCGACAATAAGCACCAGGCTAATGATGCCTGAAGAAGGGATCCGCGCCTCTCTGGCAAAGAAAGCAGAAGCTATACGCAAGCAAATTCAAAAACAGCTTATTGTAGCGACAATAAGCGCCAGGTTGATGATGCCTGAAGGAGGGTTCCGCGCCTCTCTGGCAAAAGCATTTGAACCGGTGAGTAATAAATGGAATACACTTATGTCGAAATATCGCAGCTTTAGAGAGAAACGGAAAGGTGAAAAAATCAGTGGGGCCAGCAAGGCAGCCAGTAAGACAGAAGAGGCTGCCGAAAAAGCCAAAGCCCCTTTTTTCGGAAAGATAAAAGATTTTGCCGCCAAGCATGTTACAGTAGGCAGTGCAAAAAAGCTCATGAATGCTACAGTTGCTCCTGCCATGGATCAGATGCAGTTGGAAGATACGTTCAAGGCTCGCACTGGCGACTCGAAAGTTGGCAGTGCAATGTTCGCTAAGTTCAAGCAGGACGCTTTGGCGGCAGGGCAAGATGTCAATCAAACGCTGAAAAATACGTTATCCTTTATGCCAATGACGAAAAATACGAACCAGCTTGGCGAGCTGAATCGGCTTGCCCAGCAGATGGCGGTATTTGATACAAGCGGCAACGGGCTGGAGAAAGCAGCAAATGCTTTGCAAGCTGCAATGTCGGGTGACGTCGGTTCACTTGCAAGCAGCTTTAATATGTCCAAAGCGGATGTTGAAGCAGCTAATTTAGGACAGTTCGCCAATGCGGGGGATCTTGACGGCTTTATTCAGGCCTTTGACCAATTGCTGGAGAAGCAGCAGATGGGCAAGGAAGCTTTTGAAACGATGATGGCTACCCCTGCCAAGCAGGTGGAGACGCTGCAAACCAATTTCAATCAGGCTATGGCCGATATTGGCATGGCGGCAGCTGAGAGCTTGTTGCCAATAATTACAATGCTGAATGAAGCGTTTCAGGAAGGCAAGTTCGATCCTTTTATCCAAAGTTTGAGCGACGGTTTAAACTGGGTAGCGCAAGCAGCACTAGGTATCTATAATGCTGCAATGCAAGTTTTTGCATTTTTCATGGAAAATTGGTCGATTATTGGGCCTGTTGTAGAAGCGGTAGCTATTGCTGTTGGTGTATTGGCGTTCGCTATACAGGTTGCTTCGATTGCTCAGGCTATATTTAATGCCGTTATGGACGCAAATCCCTTTGTTTTAATTGCTTTGCTTATCATCGGTGTTATCACGGCTCTGGTTGCGTTATGGCAAAATAATGATGCATTCGCCGCTGCGTTGATAACAGTATGGAATAGCATTTTAGGTTTCTTTGATCAAATCCCGATCTTCTTTATGTGGGTTGGCAATGGTATTGTTAGTGCTTTTCTGTGGGCCAAAGTAGAGGCGCTTAAATTGATGGAAGGCTTGGCCAATGGTGTAATAGATGCGATTAACTGGATTATAGAAAAGTTAAATTCACTACCGTTTATTGAGATCCAAGCTATTGAAAATGTAAGCTGGGCAGCTGAGGCGGCTGTCGATGCCGAGGCCATTCGCCAGGCTAACGAACAAAAGCTAAAAAATGCACAGGATGAAGCTGCACAAAAAGCAGCGGAACGTGATGCGGATCTAGATCGATTCATTAAAGAGCGGCAACAGGAACGTGATAGAAAGAATGCTGACCCCACTAAGCAGCAGAAGGACATAATGAATGACTGGAATAAAAGCCTGCCTAAACAAGATCCGAACAACAAACCGCCCGGCAGCCCTGGTCTAAGCAATGCAAGTAAGCTTGCTAATCCGGCATCTAATGCGGCAGCAAGCAACATTGGCAGCGTCGGTAATATCGGCAATGTCGACAAAGTGAACAGCGTGGGCGGCATCGATGATACGGTAGACATCTCAAGCGAGGACTTGAAAATTATGCGTGATCTTGCCGAGGTTCAGTCGATCCAGAACTTTGTTTCTCTCACTCCCCAAGTCAATGTAACGACCGGGCCGATCATGAAGACGATCGATGAAGATGAGATGATCAATAAAATTGTTGCCGCGGCGGAAAGAGAAATTTCCGAAGCCGCCAAAGGGGTGTATGCATAATGGCAATGCCGAAATTAGAACGCGATTACAACATTTACATGTCGTGGAATAACTATCAGGAAGCGATCTACTTGCCCGTTATGCCTGAAAGGATAGAACTCAAACGGAAAGGCAACGGCAATACTTATGAAATTGTAGGGCTTGGCCAAATTAACACCATTCAAGCCCGGGATTTGGCGGAAATCAGCTTTGAAAGCTTTTTTCCTGGACGCGAGAGATTTCCGGACAATATGTCGGCGGGCAGCTATGTCCCCTTTCTTTCGTCAGAGGTGAAAAAGAACCCGGCAGCGCTCATTCAACCCCCGACGCACTATGTGAACCATTTGAATCGATGGCAGGATTCACGCCGGCCTGTCAGATTTGTATATAAAAGTCCTGTGCTCAACATCAGCCTGGCGGTCAGCATTGAACAGTTTGACCGTTGGGAGGAGGCGGGCGCAGAAGGTGATGTCAGCTTCAAGTTGACGTTAAAGGAGTACGCCTTCCATACGGCGCGCAAAATCATTATCGAGAAAAACCCGGTTACCGGCAAGCAAAAGGTCAAGCAGGCTCCCAAGCCAAGGCTGGATGAGCGAGTGCGCCCCAAAACGTATACGCTTAAGCCAGGAGACGATCTGGTTAAAGTAGCCAGGCTCTGGTATAGCGATTCTTCGGTCGCGAAAGAAATACAAAAGCTCAACAACATCCCTGACGCTCAGCTCAAAAATTTGCCGGTCGGCAAGGTCATCAAATTGCCGGAACGGAAATAAAGATCGCAAACCGCTAAGGTAAGGAGGAGCCGGACATGTTTGAAGTGATTCTAGATAACCGCGACGGGACGATGTGGAACATATCAGAGCTAATCACCTCTATAACTTGGAAGACCAGCCGCATCGGCAAAGCGGGAAGTGTGGACATTACATTTGTCGATGATCCCTATTGGCGCAACGAGTCGTTCCGTTTTGAAGTTGGCAATATCGTCCGGGTAAAAAAAGGGGAAACCCCGCTCATTCTGGCCTATATTTTTGAAGTCTCGGAAGGATTGGACCGCAAGGTTACGCTAAAATGCTACGATCAGACGCGCTATTTAATGGCCAGCGATCACTACGTGGAAGTCAATGTGACGGCTACGGAGGTCATTAAAACATTAGCCGGACGCCTGGAGTTGAAGGTTGGCGATCTGGCGGATACGAAGTACATCATCCCCAAAATTTCAGAAGATGCCCAGAAGATGATGGACATTATTTGCAAAGCGCTGACCGAAACGATGACCGCTACGCTGGAAACGTTTGTTTTCTATGACGATTTCGGCGAGCTTGTGCTCAAGTCGCTGCAAGATATGAAAGTGGACCGGCTCGTGCTTGGCGACAACGCGCAGGTCAGTGATTACTCCAAGTCGGTCTCGATAGATAACGATACGTATAACTATATCATTTTAGCCCAGGACGACAAAAAAGCGGGAATCCGCAATTTGTATAAGGCCCAGGATAGTTCAACCATCGCCAAATGGGGACGGTTGCAAGTTTATGATACGGTAGATGAAAAGTACAATGTGGAGCAAATTAAGCAGCTTTTGGATGCAAGGATCAAGCTCAGCAACCGTCCTACCCGCAAATTGAGCATTACCGCTTTGGGGGATGCGCGGATTCGTGCCGGTTCTTCATTCCGGCTGCAATTGAGCGCAATAGGTGTGGATAGCGATGCGGTCGTAACGGAATGCACACATAAGTTTGAGGGAAACGAGCATACGATGTCACTGGAAGTGGTGGTGAGAGAATGAGTCTAGTTGATGTGATGAAAAAAATTAGCGTCGGCGCTGTGGAAGCGTCCAGCCCGGCGGCAATTTATTATGGAACAATTATTAGCACCGATCCTTTGAAGGTAAACGTTGACCAGCGGTTTAACCTTCCAAAGGATTTTTTAGTTGTGCCGGAGACGCTTATGGAGTATAAGGCTGTGATCGGCGGCCAGGAGGTTGTCATCCGGCGTGGGCTGGAGACGGGAGACCATGTGGTGATGCTGCGAGCCCCCGGCGGACAGCAGTATATCTTGTTGGACCGGGTGGTGGAGTAATGACGATACCGATAGGCAGCATCGCTGACCACAATCAGGAGATTACTGCGGAGCCTAGCCGAACCTATCGTCTGGATCCGGCTTCCGGGCGGATTAGCGGCCATATCGACGGCATAGAAGCCGTCAGGCAAGCGGTATTCAAAATTTTGCGCACCGAGCGGTTTGCTCATGTAATTTACAGCGGCGATTTTGGCCATGACATCAGACAATCTGGAGATTTTTCCTATCAGTTGGAGGGTTGGATTCACGATGCTTTGACACAGGACGACCGGATCGACGACATTACCGATTTCAAGCTGGACATATCCGGCGATCAGGCATTGATCCAATTTACCGTCGTCTCCGCTTACGGCAGATTTAATATCTCGGAGAGGAGGGATACTGCGGATGTATGAACATCAAACGTATGAAACCATTTTGCAGCGTATGCTGAATCGGGTGCCGGATAATGTGGACAAGCGCGAGGGCGCCATTATTTACGATGCCCTGGCCCCGGCAGCGATGGAAATGGCGATTATGTATGCTGCGCTGGATACGGATTTGTCGCTCTCTTTTGCAGACACGGCGACAGGTGAGTATTTAAGCCGACGCACAGCCGAGTTCGGCATTAACCGCCACTCTGCGACGAAGGCCCGGCGCTTGGGGCGATTTTACAATAGCGGCGGCGAGTTTGTTGCCATTCCGACCGGGAGCCGGTTTGGCATTGAAGGGGTCGTCTATACTGCCCTTGCCAAGCAATCGGCCGGCAATTATGTACTGGAGTGCGAAGCGCCTGGCGAGATCGGCAACCAAAAATCAGGCGACCTGCTTCCTGTAGATTATGTGACAGGGCTGGCGCGGGCTGAATTGGCGGATGTTCTCGTACCCGGCGCCGATGAGGAGACGGATGAGGCACTGCGCCAGCGGTATTTTACGGCGCTTAACGAGCAGCCTTTCGGCGGCAATATTGCAGACTACAGAACCAAAATCGGCAGTATAGCCGGCGTCGGCGGCGTGAAGGTTGCCCCGGCATGGCAAGGCGGCGGCACGGTCAGATGTATATTGATCGCCAATGATTTTAATGTACCTTCGGCAACGCTCATTGAGAATGTACAGGAGGCGATCGATCCGGCGCCGCAGGGCAAGGGGCTTGGTCAGGCTCCGATTGGCCATACGGTGACAATTTCAGGCGTTGCCGCTGTGACGATCAATGTGGAAACGACGCTTACTTTGGCGGCCGGCATGACGATCGGTCAAGTGCAAAGTGATGTCGAAGCCGCTATAGGCGAGTATATGCTGATGCTACGGCGGAGCTGGGCCGCAGAAACAGAGCTTGTCGCCCGCATAAGCCAAATTGAAGCGAGGATACTGACTGTCCCGGGGATTGCGGATGTAACAGGCACGAAATTGAACGGCAGCACCGGGAATGTGACGCTGCAGGCAGAGGAGATCCCGCTGCCGGGGACGGTGATTTTACATGACTGATCTAATGGTTTTTTTGCCGGAGCTGTACCGGGATATTAAGGAGTTTGTCGAGCTGACGCAGACGGAGGATGCAGAGCTGGCGTCATTGTCGCTCGCGATCCAGCGTGTGCTTGACGACCAATTTATTACCACTTCTACTGAGCGGGCCGTCAAAAGGCGGGAAAAGCCGCTGGGGATCCAAGCCGACCCTACTCTGGAGACGCTGGAGTTTCGGCGCAAACGGCTAATTAACCGCTACTCCACCCGCCCGCCGTTTACCGTTCGTTACTTGCAGCAGCGGCTGGATGCTTTGCTTGGGCCCGGCATGGCTGAAGTATCTGTTGATGCACAAAACTTTGTGCTCACCGTGACGATCGGCATTCCGGATGCGGCCTATTTCAAGGAAATTATACGAACGATTGATATCGTCAAGCCGGCCAACCTGGAATATAAGCAGCAAACTGCAATCATGGACGGCATCGTGCTGGAGGAGCATATCTGGGCCATGCCTCTAATACGAAAAACAAAGCTAGGGTCGTGGCAGCTTGGAACGACTCCTTTTGCAATGGAAGGGCAGGAGGTGCAAATCAAATGATCGCAACAGCTTATTTGGGCGAGCTCGCCAGTTACACGAACAACAAAATCGCCAAAGTGGTCATCAATGGAACTTTTGAGATCACTTCATTTTCAGTCAAGCAGGCAACGGGCGGTGTCATTGAAATGAAGTACATGATCCCGAACGGGGCCGTCCCCGAGGCGACTTTGGTTGAGCTGAGGAGCGCTGGTAATGACGTCATCAGCTCCAATGTCGTATCTGTGCCAATTACGAGCGATACGATCATTACGCAGAAAATTCAGGTAAGGGAGGCGCAGGCATGAGTTATCAAGGGAAAACGGACTGGAAGCATAACGACACCGTGACGGAAAAAGATATGAACCGGATTGAGCAGGGGGTTCTGGATGCGAATGCAGATAATTCTGCAACCGACGATAAAATCGGCACCCGGACGATAAACGATTCAGCGGCGCCAACGGCAAATACTAGCAAGCTGACCGGGCTGCTTGGCTGGCTTGGCCATATGATAAAGGCGATCACTGGGGAGGCGTCATGGCGGACATTGCCGGGTATGACGATTAAGGGGATAAAGGCGATGTTGGATGCAGCGACAGCAGCAGCGACGCCCAACACTATGATTAAACGCGACGCATCGGGGCGTGCGAAGGTAGCCACTCCAGTTGCATCGGATGATATAGCGCGTAAAGCAGAGATTGACGCAGCACTAAATGATGCAATTGATTTTGCGAAAAGCTTCGGTCTGGGAGCTGGTTTAAGGTCGTTTGTGTCAGATCTGAACGATCTGCCGACAAGCGGCGGAACTGGATTTTATGCGACGGGTGGTGAAGGAGCCCTGAATATACCACCTGGGAGTGGTGGAAACGGATCAGTAATACACATCGCACGAGATTCTAGACCTTCACAGCTTTACATGGATTATGTTAGTCGTAAAGTATATCATCGAGGCTACACGGCGACTGGGTGGAATGATTGGGTTGAATTAATAAACAGTAGTGGTGGCACAATGACAGGCAGTCTTTCGATGGCACCGGAAAACGGTTCGGCAAATAACCGATCAAACGTTGTATATTTCCAATATCGCGAGGCATCAGGACAGCTAAAAACAACCTTTATTCAAGTTCGTGCTGATGGGGTGCCTATCTTCCGTGATAGCGGAGGAAAACAACATGATTTCTGGCATGGGGGAAATTGCCATGCCAGCATTTCGACTATCGGATATCAAAAACTAGCGAGTGGATTGATTATTCAGTGGGGGAGAGCAGATATTCCTTCAGGTGTCATCACTTCGGTACCTTTTCCAGCCACTTTTCCAACTGAGTGTGCGGTCGTAGCGCCAACAATTGACACCCCTGCTGCATTCCCTGTAGGGACATCAGGTTTAACCAAAAGCTATTTTAACGTTGTGCATTCGTCCAACGCTACACGTCTAGTGACATGGATTGCTGTAGGTTATTAAGGGAGGGTGTGGAATTTGGAAGAAGAACAAAGAAAGTTGCAATATTATGTTGATTTCCCGGCTAATCTGCCGATACCTATTTTTTACTCAAATGAGTTTAATGGTGAAAACATACCAGAATCTGCAATACCAATAACGGATGAGCAATGGCAAGAGTATGTAGCTGCCGCGCATTTGTATCGGCTGGACGAGGATGGTAAGTCTATTCGCCTAAAGACACGTAAAGAGCTTGATGATGAAGCAGCAGCGCGCCAGCCAGCACCCAAAACGCCAGAACAGCAGCAAATCGAAGCCCTGGAAGCCGAAAACGCCGATCTTAAATCCCGTTTGGGCGATGTTGAATTGATTATGGCTGACTTACTAATTGGGAGAGGTGAATAGCCATGTCGAATGCATTGAAACAAGCTAAAACCCGCTTGTTTGCAAATGCTTCCATTACTCGTTGGGATGCTGGCGAACGGGACATGGAACCGATTGTACAGTCATATAATCAGTCTGCTTCTGATTCTGAGCTTATACTTGTGCAAATCATTGCAAAGCGCCAAGATATTCCGATTTCGATGACAAATTAACATTTTTATATAGGGCTTCGCATAGCGCGGAGCCTTTAATATTTGGGGGTGAACTATGGATACAGCTGCAATTATATCGGTCATTGCCGCGATCTCCGGCATTGTGCTCGGATGGCTGGGGAGGTCGCGGACAGTGAGACAAGACACGGCGCAGGATGCCGGAAGAGATGCGAAGCTGCAGGCAGACATGGACTATATTAAGCACGGTATAGAAGATATACGGATTGAGCAGCGCGTACAGGGTCAGAGGTTTGACGCGCTGGCAGAACGGGTCACGAGGGCTGAGGAGTCCATTAAACAAGCCCATCACCGGATTAACCGGCTGGATGGCGGAAACCAATGAATTACAAGGAGATGATTATAATGGAATGGAACGCTATTTTTGAACTAATCGATCCACAATTACTAATCGTAGTTGCTGTGTGCTGGGTACTCGGCCTATCCATCAAGCAAGTGCCGCGAGTTCCCGATTGGAGCATCGTATTCATATTGACTGTGTTTGCAATTGCTACAGTAATCGGTCTGACAGGTCTATCTGTCCAAGCTGTATTGCAAGGCATTCTATGCGCAGCGGTAGCGGTCTACGGCCATCAGCTTGCCAAGCAAGCCCATGAAGGGAGCAGACAGCGATGAATTACATAAAAGACCATATCCCGCTTTCCACACCCCATAGACGCCGCCAAGGCACCAAGATTATTCCGACGACAATCACCATACATAACACCGGCAACCCATCCAGCACAGCCCGCAATGAACGCGGTTGGTTAACGAACCCAAGCAATGAACGGGAGGCATCCTTTCACATTGTTATTGACCAACTGGAGGCAATTGAATGCATTCCAACCAATGAAAAGGCGCTGCATGCAGGTTCTGCAAATGGAAACATGACATCGATCGGTATCGAAATTTGCGAGAGCGGCGATTATGCCAAGACGCTGGACAATGCCGCGCAATTGGTTGCCGACATGCTGCGGGAACGAGGTTGGGGTACAGAACGGCTGCGGCGGCATTATGACTGGTCAGGAAAAATATGTCCGCACCTGATGTATGATGGAGGCCGCTGGACAGGTTGGCAATCTTTTATTGATTTGGTTCAAGTTAAACTGAAGCCAGCGGCACCAGCCACACAGCCAACAGAGAAGATAGTGTTGGCACCGGATAAAATAAGCGTAGAGGTTAATGGTGTTTTGATACGGGATAGCTGGCTGGACAGCAAAAATGGCATTACATACGTTCCGCTGCGAGCTGTTGCGGAGGCTTTGGGAGCCCAAGTGAAATATGACAGCAGTACGAAAACTGCTAAAGTGACCAAATAATCCATTGCCGATGAGTTCGGTAGATTCCCACGCATGCCTGGCGAATTTGTTGCACAAAACACAACATTTCAAGCAGCATTCAGCCATATTTGCCGAAAATATTGTACGTTTTGCAATAATCAACGCCACTCCTCCCCCTTAAAGGAGCAGATTGTTGCACTCTGTACAACAACTAGCCGCTATGCCTGCTTCCCATCATGAAGCTATTGCATAAACTGCAACATTTCAACGCATTTTCCCTTCGACGGAGGTGGCAAGGGAGAGTCGCTAAGGCTGTTTCAACACTTGACGGACCGTAGATCCCTTATCTGTGAACAAACCAGCCCAAACCGCCGCTTCGCGGACCATAGTTCCGCTATCGGCCCCCACTCGCCACCAAAAACAAGCAAAATCCGCAAATAACGGATCGTGTGTCCGCGAAAGCCCACACTAAGCCTGTTTTCGCCAAAATAACGGATCTAATGTCCGCGAACGACAGTGAACGAGCGAGCAAGCGCGCGTATGCGCCCGAGCCCACGCTATCGCCAGCCGCCGTCGCCGCACCACCCAATCTCCAACCCGCGTTACATCCCACTGATAGACTCTCGATCCACTTCAGCATCTGCCTTTCTTGATATATCTGTATCTCAATATATACAGCGCCGCACCTCTATTTACAGCTCTGAAATATTTTACTTCTTATTGGCTAACAATATGTATAAAGCACAATAGCCACTATTCCGCCAAAAAATGGAACAAGAGAAGGCGAGTTCCAGCCGAACGCTCCCTGCGGTGAACAGACTGTACACGCCCTTTTGCAAAGGGCGTGAAATTTTCAAGAGCGATGTTTACTTGCTTCGGCTAACTGTGATAAACTATCAAAAATATAGAGCGCTAAGGAAGATATCGGAGAAATCAAGGGAGGCACCTGCTGTGTGGGAAAATAAATTTGCTAAAGAAGGACTTACATTCGATGACGTATTGCTCGTTCCCCGTCGATCGGAAGTACTGCCCAGGGAAGTTGACGTTTCGGTCCAGCTAAGTCCGCAAGTGAAGCTGAATATTCCGCTCATGAGCGCTGGGATGGATACTGTTACGGAAGCGGCATTGGCGATTGCAATCGCTCGTGAAGGCGGCATCGGAATTATCCATAAAAATATGTCGATTCAACAGCAAGCGGAAGAAGTGGACCGGGTCAAACGGTCCGAGAGCGGCGTTATTACAAATCCATTTTCGCTGACGCCGGACCATCATGTATATGATGCTGAAGAGCTGATGGGCAAATATCGGATTTCCGGGGTGCCGATTGTGGATGAAGACAAGAAGCTTGTCGGCATTATTACAAACCGCGACTTGCGCTTCGTGCATGATTATTCCATCAGAATCAGCGAAGTTATGACCCGCGACAATCTTGTCACCGCACCGGTAGGAACGACGCTTGAGCAGGCGGAAGTGCTGCTGCAAAAGCACAAGATCGAAAAGCTGCCGCTAGTGGATGAGACGAACACGCTCAAAGGATTAATTACGATAAAAGATATCGAAAAAGCGATTCAGTTCCCTCATGCAGCCAAAGACGCGCAAGGGCGGCTGCTCTGCGGCGCAGCTGTAGGCATTGCCAAAGATACGCCGGAGCGTGCCGCGGCGCTTGTTGAAGCCGGCGCGGACGTTGTCGTAATCGATACAGCTCACGGTCATCAACGCAATGTAATTGAAATGGTGAAGAAATTGCGCTCGGCCTATCCTGAATTGACGATTGTAGCCGGCAACGTGGCGACTGGCGACGGAACCCGCGACTTGATTGAAGCGGGCGCATCGGTTATTAAAGTCGGTATGGGCCCAGGCTCGATTTGTACAACGCGGGTTATTGCCGGTATCGGCGTACCGCAAATTACAGCGATTTATGATTGTGCGGATGTGGCGCGCAAATACAATATACCTGTTATCGCTGATGGCGGCATCAAATATTCCGGAGATGTGTCCAAAGCGATCGCTGCAGGCGCTAGCGCAATTATGATCGGCAGCCTGTTTGCAGGCACGGAGGAAAGCCCGGGCGAGCAAGAAATTTACCAGGGGCGCCGTTTCAAAGTCTATCGCGGCATGGGCTCCATTGGTGCGATGAAAGAAGGCAGCAAGGACCGCTATTTCCAAGAGAATGAGAATAAGCTCGTTCCGGAAGGGATCGAAGGGCGCGTTCCGTTCAAAGGGCCACTCGCGGATACTGTGCACCAACTGATTGGCGGCCTGCGTTCCGGCATGGGCTATTGCGGCGCGAAAACGATCGAAGAGCTGAAAAACGACACCCAGTTTATTCGAATTACAAATGCTGGATTGCGGGAAAGCCATCCGCATGATGTACAAATTACGAAAGAAGCGCCCAACTACTCGTTGTAGAAGGTGGGACTATAAGCACAAGGACAGGTTGGGAAGGGCGATTAGTATCGTTTTCCCTGCTTGTCCTTTTTTTGATGGGCGGCGGTGTGATACAATGGGAAATAGATTATTAATTATGGATAAAGGAGCGAAGACGTTGAAACGGAACCGAACACTAGCACGACTAAAGCCGTTTATTGCCGGTCTGTTAGCCGTGTGGTTGCTGACATTAATGATGGGTTCTGCGATAGTAGAAGCGGCACCGGACAAGAAAGACAACAAGACGCAAACGCCAACGCAAAACAATAATCCGCTTGGTCTCGACGTACAGGGAGCGGCCATTTTGATTGATGCGGTGACAGGGCAAGTACTGTATGGGATGAATGCAGACACACCTCTTCCTCCAGCAAGTATGACCAAGCTGATGACTGAATATATCATATTGGAAGAAATCTCAGCGAAAAGGCAATCCTGGGATACAGTTGTAACGACTTCCAAAGAAGCGGCTTCGACCCCGCCGGACGGATCGCAAATTTATTTGGCTGAGGGCGACAAGCATACGCTAAAGGATCTATACATCGCTATGGAGGTTGGCTCCGCAAATGATGCGACCGTAGCGCTGGCAGGGCATATTGCCGGGTCCGAGCAGGCATTTGTAGAGAAAATGAACGAAACGGCGCAAAAGCTGGGACTGAAAACGGCTCATTTTACAAGCGCGACTGGACTCCTGGAAACTACTATTATTTCCGCACGCGATCTTTCTAAGCTGGCACAAATATTGCTCAGAGATCATAAAGAGTTTTTGGACTACTCCAAAATTTCTACCTATAAATTCCGCGAGCGGGATAAGAAGCCAATGCTTAACTGGAACTGGATGCTCGAATCGCATAAGAACAATCCTGATGCTAAGGGCGTTAGGCATTTGGCTTATGATGGAGTGGACGGTCTGAAAACCGGCTTTATCAGCAAAGCGGGATACTGCTTCGCGGGAACGGCGCAGCGCGGAGATACGCGCCTGATTACGGTTGTGATGAATACAAAGTCGAAGGAAGCGCGGTTCCGCGAAACGGCCAAGCTGCTTGACTATGGATTTAACGAGTTTGAAAGAAAAACAGTCGTCGCTCCAAAAACAGCAATAGAAAATGCCGCAACGGTTAACATAAAGAAAGGCGTATCGACCGAGGTGCCGGCGATTACAAAGTCGGATATTACTTTCCTGGTCAAGAAAAATTCCGAGCCAAAAATTGAGCAGACGCGTCTTGATCTGCTGCCGGAAGATCAACTGATTGCTCCGATTTCCAAGGAGCAAAAGCTTGGTACAGTAACCTACAAGTACACGGATCCATCCGGCCAGACAGTTGAAAAAACGGTCGATTTGATTGCCTCCGAGGATGTGGAAAAAGGCAGCTGGTGGCGTCTTATGTTCCGGGCAATCAAAGATTTCTTTGTCGGTTTGTTCAAAGGGATCGTTGATTTGTTCTAACCACATAAGAATTTGTAAGATTCCAAGCTATGCGGAAAAACAAATTCTTATTGGCGATAAAAACTGCCTTATGCTTACGAAGCGGGTTTGCCAGGCAAACCTTTAGGTCACTCATCCTCGAATGACTTCGAAAGAAGTTTTTCTCATCGGCAAAAGGAATCTGTGGTTGTCGATTGCAGCCGAATACTGTAAAATCAATGGTTAGAGCAGAATTAGCGGCTAGTAATAATCGTTTAATAAGCGACGGCGGCAGCCGTCGCTTCATATTAGAAAGAAGGCCGATGAAGACGATGAAAATAGGCGTATTGGCGCTTCAAGGCGCTGTAACGGAACATATGCGAAGCATCGAGGCGGCTGGCGGCGAAGCAGTCGCAGTCAAGCTCACGGAGCAGCTTGAAGATCTGGACGGAATCATTATTCCTGGCGGAGAAAGTACGACGATTGGCAAGCTGATGCGCAAGTACGGTTTTATCGAGGCGCTTCAGCAATTTTCCAAACAAGGCAAACCGCTATTTGGAACGTGCGCCGGTCTAATCGTTCTGGCCAAGCAGATTGAGGGTCAGGAAGAGACGCATTTGGGCATAATGGATATAACGGTTGCCCGCAATGCATTTGGCCGTCAGCGTGAAAGCTTTGAAACCGATTTGCCGGTAAAAGGCATTGACGAGCCGATTCGCGCCGTTTTTATTCGCGCTCCCTTAATTAAGGAGGCTGCGCCAGGGGTTGATGTATTGTCAACTTACAATGGTGAAATTGTCACTGCGCGCCAAGGGCATTTGCTGGCCTGTTCCTATCATCCAGAGCTGACAGATGATTATCGACTGCACGCCTATTTTCTCAATATGGCGCAAGAGGCGGCCGCTGCGGCTGGAAAATAGTAATTATTAGCCCTAAAAGAGAGGGGTATACGTTTCGTGTTAGATGTAAAATTGTTAAGAAATGATTTTGCCAAGGTAGAGCAAGCATTGCAAAATCGGGGGAAATCGCTTGATCTGATCGCAGGCTTTCCTGCGCAGGACGCCAGGCGGTTAGAAATTTTGCAAGAGGGCGAGCGGCTCAAAAACCGCCGTAACACTGTATCTCAAGAAGTAGCCAAGCTCAAGAAGAGTGGCGGGGATGCAGAGGAGCTCATTCTTGAAATGCGCCAAGTAAGCGACCGTATTAAAGAATTGGATGAAGAGCTGCGTGAGGCTGAAGCGGCCATAGAAGAATTGACGCTCGCGATTCCGAATATTCCGAATGAAACTGTGCCAGTAGGCGCATCTGAAGAGGATAATGTAGAAATCCGCCGTATTGGTGATGTGCCAAGCTTTGATTTCGATCCGAAGGCACACTGGGAAATTGCTCAAAATTTGGGTATGCTCGACTTCGAAACAGCGGGTAAGGTAACAGGTTCGCGCTTTGTCATTTATCGGGGATTGGGCGCTCGGCTGGAGCGTGCGTTAATCAACTTTATGATGGATTTGCACAGCGACAAGCATGGGTACAGCGAGATGCTGCCGCCATATATCGTAAATCGGGATAGCCTGATCGGCACTGGGCAGCTGCCTAAGTTTGAGGAAGACCTGTTCAAAATCGCCGATACCGATTATTATTTGATACCGACTGCTGAAGTGCCGGTAACGAATGTGCACCGCGATGAAATTTTGAGCGTCGAGGATTTGCCGAAGAACTATGTCGCTTACAGCGCATGCTTCCGTTCCGAGGCGGGAGCTGCCGGCCGGGACACTCGCGGACTGATCAGGCAGCACCAATTCAACAAGGTTGAGCTGGTCAAGCTGTGCAAGCCGGAGGACTCTTACAACGAGCTGGAGACTTTGTCCGAGAATGCCGAGAAGGTACTGCAGCTGCTGGGGCTGCCATACCGCGTTATGACGCTTTGTACCGGGGATATGGGCTTCACGTCGGCGAAGACCTACGATCTGGAAGTTTGGCTGCCAAGCGGCGGCACGTACCGCGAAATTTCGTCGTGCTCGAACTTTGAAGATTTCCAGGCACGCCGTGCAGGGATCCGTTTCCGTCGCGAAGCGAAGAGCAAGCCTGAATTTGTGCATACGCTTAATGGTTCAGGACTGGCGATCGGCCGCACATTCGCAGCCATTCTGGAAAATTACCAGCAGGCAGACGGTTCAGTCATTATACCGGAAGCATTGCGGCCATATATGGGCGGCCTAGAAGTTTTACGCTAATTTGCCAAAAAAATATTTGATCCACAGGTCAAAAATGAGTTGATTATCTTTTTTGGCCTGTGGTACAATAAGTAGTGCATTGTTCTTAAGAGAGCAGTGATTATGATGTGGAGAGGTACCGAAGCGGTCATAACGGGGCGGTCTTGAAAACCGTTAGGGCGCAAGCCCACGTGGGTTCGAGTCCCACCCTCTCCGCCAGATTATAGCGATCAACTGCTGTGCGTATATGAGACGTGCAGCATTTTTTTGTTTATTAATGAAAACGTATTATAAATCTTTACCTAAATTTAAGCTTCATTTTCATGTTTCTATCGTATACAATGTTTAGAGTCTAAGATTTATGAAATAATGGAGGGAGTTTACGACATGAAAGTATGGAAGACTAGTCTCGTTGTCTTGCTGGCGGCTATTCTAATGGTTGTCACAGCCTGCAGCTCAGGCAAACCGCCGAAGGAAGCGGCCGTGTCTGCACTGTCGAAAATGACAGAATTGAAATCATACACTTTTAAAGGTTCATTCGGTTTTGATGAAGTTGAAATTCCGCAGGATCTTGCTGATTCCGCTGAAGCTGCAGGCGCTGCAGCTGTAGTGAGCATGCTGAAAGGCGCAAAAGTAGATGTTAAGGGTACTTATCAAGCAGATCCGATGCGTTCGGACATTACCCTTGATTTGACGCTAGGCAGTGCAGATTCCAGCTTTAATCTGTCGATTCCGATGATTATGACAAAAGAGAAAATGTGGGTAAAAGTGCCTGCAATTCCTGGATTGCCTATTCCGGAGGAAATTTCCGGCAAGTTTGTCGAAATTGATACGAAGAAGCTGATGGAAGAGGCAGAGACGCCTATGCCGGATACGGCCTTGATGCAGAAGCTAGGACAGGAAGCTCTTAAGGTACTGCTTGACGGCTTTGATGAGAAAACTTACTTCAGCGAGTTGAAAGCGAAAGATGTGCAAGGCTTGCCAGAAGGCATGAAGCCGGATCAAATTGTACGTTTTGCCATCACGCCTGATAACTTTGACGATACAGTGAAAACTCTGGTATCGACTGTTATACCAAAACTGATTGACACCGTTGCAAGCAAAGAAGAGTATATGACTGCTCTGAACTTAAAGAAAGAAGACTTGGAACAAGCCAAGAAAGAAGTTACAGCTACAGATGATTCCGAGATTACAAAAGCTCTGGAAGAAATGAAGAAAGATCTGGTTGTCCATGAGTTGAGCATGACTGGCGCGATTAAAGGCGGATATTTGACTTATCAAGACGTGCGCGCTAACCTGGAGTTTACTCCGGAAGACAGTGAGAAAGTAAAGCTGGGCTTCCATTTCTCCACGACATATGATGACATCAACAAATCTGTCAAGTTCGAAAACGAAATTCCGTCAGATGCTATTTCAATTGAAGAGTTGTTCGGCGGTGCATATTAATAATACTAAGTAATACTTAGTGATATTTGCAAGGGCGCTTCTTAGGAGAGGCGCCCTTGTTGCTTTATTTATAAACTTGGCGGTAAGCGGTTGGTGTCATGCCATAATACTTTTTGAAGTTCCTCAGAAAGCTGGAGAAATTGGTATAGCCGATCTGCCAGGCAACCTCATTCAAAGTCAAAGTGGTTTCCAGAAGCAGACTATGGGCTGCCTTCATCCGAATGTCCATCAGACAATCCACAAAGTTGCTGAAGGTGTATTCCTTGAACAGTTTGCTCAAATAGTTAGGACTAATGCCGAATAGGTCAGCCAAGTAATTGACGGATAAATCGCTTTGCGCATAGTGAACATGCACATAAGCGAGAATAGCTTCGATGAGCTCATTCGTTTTTTTGCGATTGCTCCGCTTCTTATCCAGCGCTCTCAACAGACCAGTCAGCAAGATGCCAAGTTCGGTATGCATCTCCTGCAGTGATTCGCAATTGTGCAGCTGGAAGAGAATGCTGTCCTGCTCCTCCTGAAATTGTTCGTGCAATTCCGTATTTGCTGTGGCCCTTAGTGCTTTCAATATCACCTGCAGACAGAGCTGGACGACGGTATCTTTGGATAATTTGCAGGCTGCTACGCGATCAAATAATTCGTTCAACAGCAACTCTGTACTGCTGCCGTTCACTTGCTTTACCGCCTCAATCAATTCATCAACCGTTTCGAATACTTCGAGCAAGCTTTGGCTATTCCAGCCGCGCACGTTATCTGAAGTAATAAGCGTATTTGGTCCGGTCAATATTTTAAAGGAAATGAATGTAGCTGACTCCCGGTAGGAGGTATGGATTTCCGGAAAATCGGTATAATGAGTGCCGATCCCGATGCAGATTGTCCGCTTGAAATGATCCTTGATATAGCTTTTCAACAACTCTCCGAAACGAAGCGATGTCGCAGCGTTCTCAGCTGTGTTCTCTGAAGCGAAGCTGAGAATCATCACCGCCTGATAGTCGTTCATTTGGACAGCCGCTCCGCGAACCCCATCATAATGGTCATGCACCGTCTCTTCTGCTACGTTGCATAGTGCATAGAGATACAGGTTATGATCGCCCACATTTTGCATCACAGCTTTATTATCGAACTCCATCGTCATCACTATATAGTTGGCTGGAAATAGCTTGATTCCCACATGCTTCAGCAGCGGCTCTGCGGCAGTAAATTTCGTGCGATTGCCTGTCAGCATATCGAACATCATTTGCAGCTTCAGCGCAGGGATGCTCTCGTGCAATTTTCTCTCTGCATCAGAATAGCCGGTAAAAACTTGCTGGATTTTATTATGCAGATCGGTGTAGGATGCATCGGTTGATAACGAATGATTAGATACTGGAGACGTATGACGTGTTGTGATCTCCTCCAGCTTGACGACAAAATGCTCCATCGGAGTAAACCAGCGGTGATTAACAAACCGGGTGACGATAATGGCAAGGATGACCATGAAGCATGCTAATCCAATCAGGATGTTGCGCACCGTTTCCGATAATGCGCTCAGCTGCTGCTGCGATACAATATAGACTAACGTCCAGCCGCTGTAACCGGAATGATTGTAAAAGACATATTGGCGGCCTGAGCTTGTTTTTTCCGTCATATAGCCTGCTCCTTCTTGTGACAGGATGGAGGAGCTGTAGCTTTTATCTATAATTGTCTGGTGGATAAGCGTCGGATCCTTATGCGATAAAATCGTTCCTTCTCGATCAATGAGGAATACATTATAACTGTCATTGAATTGCAGGTCGGCAAACATGCTTGAAATACTTTTTTCATTAATTTGGGTAATGATAACGCCTGTACTGTCGCGGGCGCGTGCTGTAAAGGGATAATGCCGCACAAGCAGCACATCATTGTTGAGTGGAGTTGAAGTCCATTTGGCAGTCTGATTGCTTTCGCTTAATGACTTGACCCAGGTTTTCTCCGGGACATCCTGCAAGTCATAATAGTCGGCTGCGGTGACGAGCTTGCCGCTGCGCTTGGAATAAAGCAAGATTGATTTCATGTTGAAATTAGAGCCAAGTATGCTGCCCATCCTGTCTTGCAGCGTGGAAATACTAAGCAAGTATTCAGAATCATTAGAAGCGGAATTTTCGAAAAAAGTATGACTGTCATTCGTCCGCAAAAAATTAAGCATGGTCAGATCGATTTCTTGTAATGTATGATCAACGCGTTTGCTAATTTGATTGAGTACATTTTGGTTGGAGCTAATGACTTGTTTTTCTAATTGGCGCATGGAGCTTACATAATAGATGACAGCTGTTGTCATAATGATCAGAACGAATAAAGCGATATAGATGATTTGAACTTTCAGCGATATTTTTCTTTTTCTCAATCTATTTGCGCCCCCCCCCTTGCACACTATCTCTACGATTATAGGACAAGCGAAAGTGAGTTGCGAGTGGCAAATTCCCTCCGCTAGGTTGCGATGTCTATACAAATGGATCGAAAATGGGAAGTGAGACCTTATTGTAGGTTATGCAACTATTCAGAGCAGCCGTTTGTTAGCTATATTGAGTGTGTGATCTTTCGATCCATGTATCAGGCTGACGAAAAATAAGGAGGGCAAATGGATGTACAGAAAGAGAAAGAAAATGATGGCACGCTCCATGTTAATAATGTCCTTGTGTGCAACCTCTGTGTTGTCTGCTTGCGGGGAAAGCAATAATGCCGATATTCCTACAGGCACCGAACCGACTCCAGTTAATGCTAATAACGAGGACAAACTGGCCTCGCTGCCCAAGGAAATATCGGCTTCTATTTATGACCGTGGACAGGTGGCAACTGATGAAGGCGCATATGAGGACAATCGGTGGACAAAGTTTATTAATGAAAACTCCGGCGTCAAGGTGAACTGGGTGCCGATTCCCCGTAACCAGGAGGCTGATAAGTTTAACGTCTTGATTGCATCGGAGCAGGCTCCGGATTTACTGACCACATACAATCGTGATTTTATCGGACGCTGGGCAAATGAAGGCGCGATACAGCCGCTTGACGAGTACATCGATAAATATAGCACGAGCTATAAAAAGTATTTGCAGGAGCACCCGGAGCTGAAGCCGTATTTGACGATGGAAGATGGAAAGATCTATGCGATTGCCAGTACGAGGCCGACACGTGCCAATACAGTCATATTAATCCGTCAGGACTGGCTGGATAAGCTGGGTCTGGAAATGCCGAAGACCGTAGATGATCTGATTGCAGTAGCGAAAGCGTTCCGCGACAATGATCCGGATGGCAACGGCGTCAAAGATACGATTCCGATGGCGATGTCAACTTCTTATACAGCCATTACGGATGACTGGTTCATGGCTCGCAGCGCTGAGTGGTTTGTGGAGGAAGGCAAAACCGTTCAGAGCTTTTTTACAGATCGATATCTGGATGCGCTGGCTTTCCGCCAGCTTGCTTATAAGGAAGGGCTTGTAGATAAAGAGTATGCGACAGACAAAGAATTTTCACGTCAGAAGCAGCTATGGACGACAGGCAGATCCGGCATTTATTTTACTGGCTTAATGGACAACACGTTAACAGATTTGCGGAAAAATGACCCGAATGCCAAGCTGGCAGCCGTGCCGCCGCTGGCGACAAAGTACGGTACGAACGGTTATCAGGTAGAGGTTCCGAATCACTTGCTGACGGCATTCAACAAAGGGATGAAAAATCCGAAGGCTGCGATGGAATTTATCGACTGGCTGCTGGATACGGGCTGGATGCCGCTAACCTATGGCACCGAAGATGTCCATTACAAGCTGAAAGGCGATATTCCGGTCACGATCGATTACGATAAGTGGAAAAAAGAAGTGAGCTACGCAAGTGAATATCGCGTTGTGCAGCAAGAGAAAATGACACCGGAATATTTGACGACACAAGCGGGCGACGATCCGATCAGTCTTGATTTAGCGGCCATGCGCAATGAAATTATTGGTTTCTCCAATTCGTATTCCTACCGCAAAGATATTCCTTACACGCCTCCTGTTGCAGAGTATGCCTCGATAGCCGGCCAATTCGAAGCAAAGTGGAAGGAAATTATTACCCGGATGTCAATGACCGATATGACGCCTGAGGAGGCGGTAACAGAAATTCGCAAAGCTTGGGATGGACTAGGCGGCGCTGGCGTTACCGAGAAGGTTCAAGCCTGGTATGACGCTAACAAGGATAAATTAAAGTAAGCTTACGCCAGGGAGGAGTCGGACAATGATGATACAGAAGCGGAGGCGCTCCCTGCTGCACTATTTGTACCGTGATCGTTATCTCTATTTATTTTTAATCCCTGCAGTGTCCTATTTCTTTTTATTCAAATATGTCACGCTTTTTGGGGAATTGATCGCGTTCAAAGATTTCCGGCTGGTGAAGGGGATTTGGAATAGTCCATGGGTCGGATTCAAGCATTTCGAAGCCCTCTTTGCCAGCAAGGATTTCTGGCTAGTGCTGCGCAACACGATGCTGCTGAATTTATATAACTTGGTCTTTGCGTTTCCGGCGCCGATTGTACTCGCGCTGCTGCTGAATGAAGTTCGGGTCAATTGGTTTAAAAGGACGGTCCAGAACATGATGTACTTGCCGTTTTTCATTTCGTGGGTCGTGCTTGGGGGAATCATTGTCTCCTTGCTGTCGCCTTCAACGGGAGTCGTCAATGCGGCGTTGCGCTCAATCGGCTTGGAGCCGGTCTATTTTATGACCAAAACCGAATGGT
Organism: Paenibacillus sp. GCM10027626; assembly: GCF_042676285.1. Lineage (NCBI taxonomy): Bacteria > Bacillati > Bacillota > Bacilli > Caryophanales > Paenibacillaceae > Paenibacillus > Paenibacillus sp. GCM10027626. Next base: position 27,947 of record NZ_JBHTHC010000006.1, read on the forward strand.
GGCCTGTCGTGTTCAGCGCATCGACGATCTGGCAAAGTGCAGGCTGGGGAACAATTATTTATATGGCTGCTATTACCGCTATTGACCCAGGATTATATGAAGCGGCGAAGATGGATGGGGCGAGCAAAATGCGACAGATCTGGCATATTACGCTGCCGGGCATTCGCGGGACGATTGCCATTTTGCTCGTCCTGCAAATGGGCAAAATGATGGATGTCGGATTTGAGCATGTATTTAACCTGCAAAACCCCGCTGTCATGAGCGTGTCGGATGTTATAAGCACGTATGTCTACCGAATAGGCTTGCAGAATGCGCAATATAGCTTGGCAACCGCAGTTGGATTATTTCAAGGCATTATTGGCCTAGTGCTAGTGTTGATCGTCAATAAAATCGTGAAAAAGCTGGGTGAAGGCGGATTATGGTAAATAAACTGGGCAAAGCGCCTTTGTACGTTTTTCTAATGCTGTGCGCCTTTGTGACGATGTTCCCGATCCTCAACATTCTAGCAATGTCGCTAAGCAGCAGCCGGGCGATTATATCTGGCGAGGTAACGCTTATTCCGGTCGAGTTCAGCTGGGCAGCGTATAAGCAATTGTTTGTGGATGGCCAGCTGCTGGTGGCGATGAAAAATACGGTGGTCATTACGGTGGCTGGGACTGGGCTGCAAATGATCGCGACAACCTTGGCTGCGTATTCGTTATCCAAGCCGCGGCTGAAGGGGCGGGCGTTGTTCACCTTCATGGTGCTGTTCAGCATGCTGTTCGGCACCGGATTGATTCCGCTGTTTCTGCTTGTGAAGGAGCTGCATTTGATTAATACGTTTTGGGCCATTTGGCTGCCTGGACTCGTCAGTGCTTATAATTTGTTTGTGATGAAATCGTTTTTCGAAGGCTTGCCTGTCGAGCTGGAGGAATCTGCGACGATTGACGGGGCAACGGATCTGACGGTGTTTGCCAGACTGACGATTCCGCTATCGAAACCGATCCTCGCTGCAATATCGTTATTCTATGCAGTAGCTTTGTGGAACACCTATGCGAATGCCTTGTATTTTATAAGCAAATCACAGCTGCTGCCGGTGACGGTCAAGCTCTATCAGATGCTGCAAACACCGCTTGATTCGCTGCTAGGCGGCGGCGATGCAGCGGCCTACATTCAGCCAGAAGGCTTGAAATCGGCTGCCATCATGATAACTGTCATTCCGATCTTATGTATCTATCCGTTTTTGCAAAAGTATTTCGTTAAAGGCGTTTTGCTCGGTTCTGTGAAGGGATAAAGGAAGTTGAGGGAAGCCGGAGATGAAGCATTTCCGGCGGCCTTCGTCCGTCTGGAATAGCAACTAACTTAGAGGAGGCTAGCGATAATGAGCTATCGATTCGCAAGAAAATTAGCGCTGTATACGAGTATTTTGTCTCTATGCACAGGCATTGCTGCAGGTGGAGTAGCTACGGGAGTTGTTCATGGATCAGAAATGAAAGCGCTATCCATTAATGGCGGTGAGCAGTCGGAGCCTCAAACCGTGACAGGATCCGTGTATGGCTCTTTTGTGCTTACGCCGTGGGAAACAGCCAAGCATGATTTTGGCAGCCGCAAGTATGTACCTGTATTGGAAGCGGGAAATATCGTTGTTGACGGTGTTTTAGATGAGTGGGATGACTTCTCCGGGCTGCATTTGCCGCAACAGCCTGAGCAGATTGTAATGGATGGCTGGACTGGCGAGGATGACTTGTCGGCTGTTGTCCGTTTTGCCTATGATGCCGACTATTTCTATTGGTCGGCACGTGTGACGGACAATATACACACTCCTGTAGCAGATTCTACAATGTGGAGAGGAGACAGCATTCAGTTCTCATTTGGGCTTGATGGGGAGTATGGCCCTGAATATGGCATCAACTATATGAACGGCGAAGCGCATCTCTGGCGATTTAGCGAAGGCAATGCCGTGACTGGCACGGAGCAAGTGGTTGTCGCAGCATCGCAGGATGGCCATGAAACTCGCTACGAGGCCAAGATGCCTTGGACGGCAATTTCGTCAGGCAAGCCGGAAGACGGCATTGTCCCGTTTACGCTGCTATTTAATGATAATGATGGAGGCGGGCGTAGGGGCTGGGTAGAGTGGACACCGGGCATAGGCAAGGCGAAAAGCCCGAATGAGCATGCGCGCCTCCTTCTCGTACCGTCCGGGCAAGCTTGGAGCTTCTGGGTAGAGGGGCCGGATGCCATCCATACTTCCGAAGCGGCTAACTATATGATGCATGCGGTGAACTGGAGCGATGCTCCGGTGACGCTGGATCTGGTGTCGGAGGCACTTGAGGTGCAGCAAAACATGGAGATTCCGGCGCATTTTGCAGGTGAGCTTACACTGCCATTCACTGCTGCGGGAACTGGAGCGCTTGAGCTTGATTTTGTCATGACAGAGCCAGCCACGAGCCAAGTACGGCAGCAGCATATCGCAGTAGATGTATCGATGCGGATCGAGACAATCGAGGCTAAACTAGATGCGCTGCAAGCAAAGCTGCCACAGCTCGAGCAGCTGCTGCTGCAGTGTGAAGCGCAAGGCTTGTCTACTGATTATGAACGGATCAACTACACCGTCATTAAAGATTTTATCGGTTATGGCAAGGAAGACCTTGTCAAAGGCCGGCAAAGCCGGGCGCAATATGTCGCCATCGAATTGGAGCAGCTACATAATGAAGCGGAAGCAAAGCTGCAAAGCTATTTGAACGCATTGGAGGTGCCGCAAGCTGCGCCACGTTATATAACTGGCCGATCAGAGATTTCCGGCTATTCCTTCATCGGGGATACGAAGGTGAGAAGCACCGGCACAATTGAGCAGCGTCCTATTTTCTATACAGGTTACGGTCATTTCAATCAAGTGAGAGCGGATATTCCGAAGTTCCAGGACTTGGGCGCCAATATTATTCAGATTGAGATGGGCCCGCGCGATGTCATTTTCGGCAAAAAAGATATTATGAAATATGAGGTTTACAAATCCGGCGCTGTGAATGCAACTGCGCAAGTTGCAGATGAGGCTGCCCATTCTGGCAATTACTCGCTGCGTATCGCCAATTCTTCGCCGAAGCAAGCTAATGTATTTATTAATGTTTGGCAAGCGCTCCAAGTGGAGCCGAATACGACATACACGTTCAAAGCATGGGTGAAGGGCGAAAATGCGAAAAACGTCTGGTTCCCGGGCGGAGCGGGATGGAGTCAGCGCCAGCCATTCCCGAATGGCACGTATGATTGGACAGAGGTGACACATACGTATACTACAGGTGATGCAGAGACTTCTTTTAATCTGACGATCCTGTCAGAAAATATTGGTACGGTATGGATTGATGATTTATCTGTTACGAAAGCAGGCAGTTCTGCCAACCTGGTGCAAAATCCAGGCTTTGAAGAGGTGGGTGAATACCCGGACAAGGAATATAATATTTCAACGCAAAAAATTGACACCGATATCGTGAAGGTGCTGCAGCGTGCCGAGGAAAACGATATTGCTGTAAACCTGCTAGTGTCGCCGCATTATTTTCCGGCATGGGTACTGGAGAAATGGCCGGAGCTGAATGTCAACAATGGAGGGTCATTGAAATTTTCATTATTTCATCCTATGGCGAAAAACATAATTGAAGATTATTTGCGGGTGCTGATTCCTCGCATCAAAGATTATGAATCACTGCATAGTATTACGCTCAGCAATGAGCCTGTCTATCAAACCCATATGGATGCTTATGCCCAGAATGCATGGCATGACTATCTCGAAGCTGTATACAAGGGCGATATTCAGGCGCTAAATGAGGTCTACGGCAGTGCCTATAGCTCTTTTGCAGAGATTACGATGCCTGCGCATATTACAGCATCTCCGGCATCCTATGATTACGTGATGTTCAATCAGGATTATTTTGCCCGCTGGCATGAATGGATGGCGGATATTATCCATGAGCTTGCTCCAGAGCTGCCTGTTCATGCCAAAATAATGGGTGATCCAAGGGGCAGTCTGGCCTGGGGGATCGATATTGAGCGTTTCTCGGAAATGAGCCAGATTAATGGCAATGATAACTGGAATTATGTAAATGAGGGGCCGAAGGGGTTCATGGAGGAGCTCAGCTTCTACGATATGCAGACTTCATTCAAGCAAGCGCCGATCTATAATTCTGAGCAGCATCTAATTGCTGACGGGGATAAGTGGTATAACCCGAAGCAAGCGAAGCATACTCGTTCGGTATTATGGCAAAGCGCGATCCATGGACGCAGTGCATCTACGATCTGGATTTGGGAGCGTACCTATAATGAAGCGGCCTCTTCAGAGGGGAGTGTGCTTCACCGCCCGGATGTTGTAGCTGAGGTGGGACGAACGAATCTGGACTTGAACCGTCTTGCTCTGGAAGTTACAGCTTTGCAAAATGAAGTGCCACAGACGGCAATCCTGCATTCGGTTCCGTCGGGGATCTACAGCAACGATTATGCGAATGTGTCACTGCGCGCTTATGAGGCGCTGTCGTACAGCGGCAGGAAAGCTGGATATGTTTCTGAGCGACAAATTGCTGGCGGTGGCTTGAGCGACTACAAGCTGCTTATCGTCCCAAATGCGACGCATGTAAATGCGGCGACGCTTAGCGGCATCCGGCAATTTATGGAGCAGGGCGGGTGGGTGCTTGTCATTGGCTCGAATGCTTTGAAATATAATCCGCATGCGGAGGCATTATCTGCGGCAGATCGCGACTATGTCATGAGCCATGCGGATACAATTGCGGCTGTTGATTCGACAGCTGCGCAAATCCGAACGAAGCTCGCGCCTATTTTGGAGGCGGTTGATCCTGGCCGGCTTATGCTGATTGATCAGGCTGCCGGGCAGCCGGTTTATAGCGTGGAATGGCGCAGTGTAGAGCGGGAAGATGGGCGCACGCTGCTAAATATCATGAACTACGGAACGGCAGCAGTTACGGTTACAGCGGACGGCGGATCGTATTCGTTAGCCGGTGCAACGAATTTGCTTTCTGGCAAGCAGGTATTGACAGCATCACTTGAATTGCAGCCGCTGACGCCATATTTGCTTGAGCTTCCTGCTGCGGTAGACCCGGTAGACCCGGTAGACCCGGTAGATCCAGTCGATCCTGTAGACCCAGTCGACCCAGTCGACCCGGTAGATCCGGTGGATCCCGTGGATCCCGTGGACCCGGTAGATCCGGTGGGTCCTGTAGATCCAGTGGATCCAGGTGGATCCACTGATGAGCGGAATGGTGCTGGCGACGGTATAGAGCAGAAGGCGGGCTCAGATGTACGGTTGATTGCTCCCGCCGAAATTGTGTTGGGACGTCAGGAAGTAGCCTTGCAGGCAGGGCAGGACAGTGTGGTGCTGCCGACGGAGACGCTGCAGAAATTGATCGATAAACAAGCTCAGCTTGTAATCATACAAGGAGACACGCGGCTTATGCTGACAGGGGAAGCAGCAAAGTCGTGGTTAGGTGAAAAGCGTCCGGAGGGCGCTTCACTACAAATCTTTTTGCGTGCAGAGACAGAGCAAGCAGGGCATAGCTTAGCGGCACAGGCTGGAACGGCTGCCTATGCTGATATAACTGTGCAGGGAAAAGTATGGCATGTTACCGTTCAATGGGTGAGCAAGGGTAAAGAACAAATCGTGGCGACTTTCTCAGAGCCGCTCCTGCTTTCGTTGTCTGCAAATAGCGGTGCTCCAGATACACCTGCCGGGATTTATGAGTTCAAGAGGAACGGACAGTTGGTGTTTATGGCGAGTGAAGCCACAACAGGGCGTATGGAGACCAGGATACAACAATCAGGGCGTTATGCTGTGCTCTCCTATATGAAAAAGTTTGACGATGTACCGCAGTCTCATTGGGCTTCCGTAGCGATTAGACAACTCGCTGGCTGGCAAGTGGCTACAGGCGTGACGTCAGCTTCATTTGCGCCGGAACGTCAAGTAATACGCGCCGAGTTTATAGCATTGTTGGCACGGGCACTTGGAATTGATGAAGCGGAACAAAGCCCTTTCAGTGACGTTCAGTCAGGAACGTGGTTTGCGAGACCTGTTGCAGGTGCAGCGAAGGCTGGACTGATTCAGGGGGATGACAAAGGTCGGTTTTTACCGGGAGATGTCATGAGTCGTGAGCAAATGGCAGTTTTGCTAGTGCGGGCTTACAGATGGAAGAAGGACGGGAAACTGGAGCCGATTAGTTCCGAAGCGGGAACATTCTCAAATGGCACTCAAGTGTCGGCGTGGGCTGCCCATGGCGTACAGGCGGCAGTCGATTTGCAGCTAATGAAGGGGCGCTCACGCTCAGCCCAAGCCTTCGTTCCTAAAGGCCAGGTTAGTCGCGCAGAGAGCGCTCAAGCCATTTACAACCTTTTGCAGTTGCTGAAGGGTTAGGAATAATAAAAAGGGATTGCTCTCTATTGCAAGTGTTGATAGAAGCAGTCCCTATTAGAATTTTCCTAGGCACTGGTCCACAAAAACAGGGAAAAGGGACTCAACTGCTTAGTCCCAGCCAAATGAGGCGGAAATATTGCACAAAACACATCATTTTAGGGCGATTTTATGGATTTTCTCGGAATTGTTGCACGTTCTGCAACAATCGTCTCGTACCCGGCCGCCCTTTGCAGAAGGATGATGCCCTTTCCAGATCGAGGCCGTTCATTAAGCACAGCGACATGGCGCCGATCCAGGCTTCAAGGTTGTCGCCGGGCTCAAGGCGCACCGTCATACCTGGGGTGCCGCTCCAACTGGCGCCCGGCTCGTAGACAAGGGTATCCGCAGCATCGCCGATCAGACTATCAGAAGCCATCCCTTCTGCCTTCAGCCCAATGACCACGCGCGTGTCCCAAGCTTCCGGGCATACCTGCTGCTTTCAACATCATATCAACTTTGGAACGGGAGATCCAAATCATCTTACAACCGTATCAACGGGAACTCGAATGGTTGGACACGATCCCCGGTATCAACAAGGATGGATCGGCGGACATCCTTACGGAGATCGGTCCTGACATGTCGCCCTTTCCGAAAGATCATCATTTGGCCTCATGGTCTACGCTAAGTCCGGGACAAAATGAAAGTGCTGGCAAAAAAGGGAAGACGAAGACAGGTAAAGGCAACAAGTATTTGAGAGCGGCCTTGAATCAAGCTCCGAATGCTGCGGTTCGAAGCAAAGACACCCGATTAGGTCTTTTTTATCGAAGTGTAAAAACCCGACATGGACACAAACAAACAGTCGTAGCCGTCTCCCACTTGCTCATCCGAATCATCTACCACCTGTTGAAAACGGGTAGCCCTTAACAAGAGATGGGAGATCGATTTATACGTAAGAAAAAGAATCCTAGCGTGAATTCGCTGGTCAAAGAAATCGAGCAATTAGGATACAAAGTTCAACTCACTTCCAACTCAGCCGCTACGGAGTAATCCTAAAAAAAGGAAGGAACTCCGTCTAGGGAGGACTTTTTGCGCTTTTCTTCGACTTTAGAGTATATTTTCGTACAAAAATAACGGATCGTCGGTCCGCACGCCTCTTGGTCACCCGTCTACTCGCTCGTCAGCCCTCAGCGGCCAAATCCGCTACATCCGCTGCAGAAAGCGGGTAGTTGAAAATGCGCACCTCATCGACCGCACCCTGCAAATAGCCGGTCGTGCCGACGCTTCCAAGCAGCAGCGGGAGAGGGCTGCTCACATTTCCGCCTAGCAGCGTCGCCTTCTGTCCTTGAAGCACGCCATCGACATAGAGGGAAAGGCTTTTCTCACGGTCGACAACGGCGGCGATGTGATGCCACTGCCCGTCATTCCAGGAGGAGGTGGATCGTACATCGTCATAGGTCGGCCCGTAATCCAGCAGAAACCGGATCTTGCCGTCAGCTTCATAACGAAGCCAGAAGGAAGCGTTGGTATCGCCCTTGTTGATGATGTACTGCGGAACGCCACCGCGGCCCGTTCTGGCCCATAGCGACAGCGAAAAGGACTGGCTGGTTCCGAAGTTGAGCGCCGTTGTGCCCGAAGCAGGGAATGCAGCTTTGCCTGTTATCCCATCGAACGCCAGACCATTCCCGATTGCCCCGTCTGTTATGCGAGATGCCCCGGCAAATGTGCCGTTAATGCGATGAACAGTGGCGTCGTACAGGATGTCGCCTGACGGCTCCTCCATGGACCAGGAAGCCATCAGCCCATATAGCTGCTGAATCTCCTGCTCTCCGAGCGGATAATTGTAAAGTTTTACCTCATCCACCAGGCCGGTTAGCGAGTTTGCGCCCGGCACTCCGACGGTAAGCGGCAGCTGGCTGGATACGCTGCCTCCGCTCAATTGCCCGTTGGCTGCTACTTTTACCCCATCTACATACAAAGCCATTCCGGCGCCCCGCTTCACTGTACCGGCAACATGATGCCATTTGCCGTCGTTATAGGCGGCGGTTGATCGTACATCGTCATAGGTGCTGCCGTAGTCCAGCAGAAAACGCAATGTTCCGTCCGCTTCGAAGCGCAGCCAGTAGGAGGCGTTCGTATCGCCTTTGTTCAAAACAAACTGCACCTTGCCTGTTTTGCTTGTTTTTACCCAGGCGGATAAGGTGAAGTCCTTGTCAGTGCCAAAGTTGAAGTCGCCGCTGTCTGGATTGCCCAGATCGGCATAATGCCCGTTGCCGCCAAGCTCTAGCGCACTGCCGAATTTGCCCGCGCTGCTGCGGGACGCTTGTACGATCATGCCGTCGTGACCGCCGGACGACCGGTCATAGACGATGCTTCCCGCAGCCTCATCAAAGGGCCAGTGCCCGAGCAGTTTCCGATCCCAATGCAGCAGAGAGACGATGGCGCGGTTCGGCACAAGCGAGTTCCATTCATTGCTGGAGACGATGCTCAAGGAAGGTGAAACATCATAGGTTCCAAAATTGCCGAGCTGGGCCCGGTCGCTCGTAATGCCCATCACAATGCGCTCGCTTTCCTTTTGCAGCCGCAGGGTAACCGGATCGACCTTGGCCATCCACAGCGGCGCGCGGTAGCGGAATATGTCCGAATTAGAGCTGTCCTTGCGCGTGTAGACGAGGTAGAGCGCGTCAGGGCGATTGATCCAGTGCATCTGTGTGTTCATACTGCCTTCAACAAGCGTACCGTCATCCCATTGCAGCGGCACGGCATCCTCCCAATGCAGCCCGTCAGCGCTTTTGGCTAGACGGTTTTGCAAATCGTCGCGCATGGTCATGAAGAATTCGCCGTTCCATCGGGTCAGCGAAGGCTCGATGCCGGAACGATTGCCATTGCCGCCTGTCTTGCCAACCGCAGTACCTTCCCCCAGATAGGTCAGGGTCGAACCGTCGAATCCGACCTGCATCACTTTCAGCGTGCCTGAACCATCCAGCGGGTTGATCGGCCACAAAATCGTGCCGCTGCTGTCGTCAAGTATATAAGGATAGACGCTGCCAGTATGTCCATAGACGCCGGGCCAGTCCATCAGGTACCAATCGGCGCTCCATGTGTCAGTGGCGGGATCGTACACGGCATAAGCAGGGTAATTGTGCTTCTTGTAATTGGAGCTTGCCAGATTATAGGATTGCGCCATGCCGAACAGAATGATTTTGCCGGATTGCGGATGGTAGACCGGCACAGGATCAATCAGCATGCCGTCATAGCCGTCCGGCAGCGTCTTCCATTGGTACTGCGGAATGCGTACAAGAGGCGACCACGTATCCCCGCCATCGGTACTTACAGCGTAGGCGATATCATAGAAAACATCGCTCAAATTCGGGGTTTCTTTCGGGTCGAGCGAGACTGTGCATAGCAGCTTGGGCTCAGGCTCCAACGGGCGGGGGATAGCCGCGCAGCGCAGATGGGACCACCAGAAGTTATTGCTGCCATCGTTCTCATACAATACTTTCTCTTCCAGTACAAAATCCGGAGTTGAATGGGAAGCGCTTACATAAAAAACTGCAGAAAAATTGGTTATTGCGGTTAAGCATAAAGTGAGCATTAGTACCATGGACAGGACACGGCTGCAAGTTTCCATCGTGAATGACTCATCTCCTCGGAAGGGAATAAGAACGAAGCGAAACCTGCCCCCTTTACCGTAAGCTCCGGGAACGCCGAAGCCAGGCGCAGGCGATTCGTTCTTATTCAGCATAGCAGCAAAGCAGGCAAGGAGAAATGGGAGAAAATCAAGAAAAAGTGGACAAAATTATTGATTGCGGAATTCCGAAGGCGTCATCCCCACTTTTTTCTTGAAGAGCCGGCTGAAATATTTCTCATCCTGGTAGCCGACCAGCCGGGCGATTTCGTAGGTTTTGACCGAAGCTCCTCGTAGCAGCTCTTTTGCCCGGTCGAGCCGCACCTGGGTCAAATAATCGGTTACATTCATCCCCTTCACCTGTTTGAACAAAAAACTGAGATAGACGGGCGAGACGAATACTTCCCTGGCGAGCGTATCCAGCGAGATCGCTTCGGCATAGCGGGCATCGATATAACGCTTGACCGTCTCAACAATGCTGTTTTTTCCGGAATGGCGCAAGGTGACCGTACGATCCAACAATTGCCGGAAATAAGAGCGCGCTACGTCCTGAAGCTGGCTAAGCGCAGCGGCGGCGAGAACAGCCTCCACGCGTTCGGCGGTCAGCAGCTCCTGCGGCTTTAGCGCCGGATGCAGCTCCGCAAGCGCATTGGCTGCCAGCAGCATGGCCTGCAGCATGGCGGTACGGGTTGCGGACACGGACGTGTCCTGCCGGGCGAGGGCTGCGAAGAAATCAGCCATCCAGTCTTCCAGCAGTGCCGGATCGCCGGCCCGCAGGGCGTTTTCCAGCCGCTCCTCCTCCCCTGTCCAGCCGGGTAAAGCATGTCCCCGCTCTGAAGAGCTGCCTGATTGCAGTAGCTCGTTATAGCCGATGAGCTCATTCGGGCCGGTATAGTATTGGCGTTCGAGCGCAGCAGCCGCCTGGGCGAGGGCGGTCGGGCCGTCGCAGAGAAGATTGGCGCCTGCCGAAGAGATGCCGATCGTCACCAAAAATTGCAGTGTCGTATGAATATTATGAATAAGCTGTTTCAAGCACTGCTGAAAGCGGTCGTCACCGCCGCTGCCATTAATATTCAGCAGCAGCGCAAAGCGGGGAACGGATTCATCGAGCACGACACAGAACGGATTCCAATCGGCCAACGTTTCTTCCGCGATATTGGCGACCGCATAATTCATCAGCCGGCGGTCCTCATACAAATAGGCCTTGGGGTCGTCAGGGTTTTGGATGATGTCCATCAGGATAACATAAAAGGGAGCCGGCTGCAGCGTCATTTGCAGCTCTGCCAACTTGCCTGCCAGCTGCGCCTCATCCATTTTCGTCCCCTCCAGCAGGGAGCGGACTAGCCGTTCGCGCGCAATTGCCCGCTGCTCCCAAGACTGCCGCGCCTTTTTCTGCTCCTGCTGCCATTCCTCTTTGGCGCGCAGCACCGTCTTCAGCAGCTGTTCGATGTCCGGCGGCTTCAGCACATAGTCAAGCGCTCCAAGCTGCAGCGCCTGCCGAGCATATTCAAACTCGTCATGGCCGCTCAGTATGATTGCTTTATGCGGGATATGGCGTTCTTTTAGCTCGGCCAACAGCTCCAGTCCGGTCATCAGCGGCATTTTGCAATCCAGCAGCAGTAGATCGGGGCGCGTCTGTTCGATTTGCCGGAGGGCAGCGACGCCGTTGTCGGCAGGAGGAAGCCACTGGAAGCCATGCTCCTCCCACGGAACCAGGGTGCGCAATCCCCGGGCAACAATCGGTTCATCGTCAATGACCATAATTTTCATAGCGCGACCTCCATTCTTCTTCACTTCTAACGATAGGCAGCCGCATAATAATCAGTGTTCCCTCGCCGGGGGCGCTTTCAATATGAAGTCCATATTCGGGGCCAAGCAGCATCTGCAGCCGTTCATTTACATTGCGGACGCCATAGCCGCCCTGGCTGCGGCTCGAAACCTGCAGCAGGCTGGAAACTTGAGCGGCACTCATCCCCCGGCCGTTATCTTGAACGTAAAGCACGATCTGCTCCTCCATCTGCCGGGCAGTTATGCGCAGCAGACCCGGTTGTTCCGCGCTGCCGTCAAAGGCGTGAACAATCGCATTTTCCACAATCGGCTGCAGCAGCAGCTTCATCGTGTAGCATGGTTCGACTGCGGGATCAATATCATATTCCGGCCGGAAGCGATTCGGAAACCGCGCATGCTGAATCCGGATATAAGCCTTGATCTGGACGAATTCCTGCGCGAGCGGGTAATAATCATTGCCTTTATTGAGGGAGAGCCGGAACAGCTCGCTCAAGGAACGAACGACCTGAGCCGTCTCGTCGTCGCCGTTAATTTTGGAATTGAAAAAAATATAATCAAGCGTGTTATAAAGAAAATGCGGCTCAATCTGGGTCTGCAGCGTCTTCAGCTCGATGATTTTTTGGTTCGTCTGGGTAATGTACACCTTCTGGATCATATCGTTCAATTCGGTGATCATCTCATTGTACTTGTGGGTAAGCAGCCCGATTTCGTCGCGGGATTCAACCGGCACCTCCTGCTTGATATTGCCATGTCGAAAATGGCTCATCGAACGCAGCAGCTTTTTGATCGGCAGCGTGATGCTCCGGGACAGCAAGAAGGAGATCAGCATGACGACAAGCAGCAAAGAAACTGTCAGCAGCAAGGTAATCCGTAGAACGATGCTGTACTGCTTCTCAATATCCTGAAGCGGGGTAAGACTGACGACATGCCAGCCGTAACCGTCGATGACCGTACTGGCGCTCAGATAGGAATCGTCGCTGGTCGTGAAGATGCTGCTGTCCCCCTGCTCTAGCAGGCGCCGGGTCTCCTTGATGTTGCTTTCCCACAAGTTATTCATGCGCTTATCCTCCAGCTTGCTGGCAATAAGCTTGTAATTGTCGTCAAACAGCAGGAGATTGGTCGTCTGGCTGATCTTTACATCCTGAATAATCGATGCGAGAAATTGCCGGTTAATGCCCAGAAACAGCATTCCCAGCTTGTCCTCCGGATCATAGTTGTTAATGATGCGCCTGCCCATCGTCACCTCATCATAGCTGCGAGGGTGAATGAACAGCGGCGCGCTGGAGGAGGACAGTAGAGCTTGTCCGTCCCGGGAAGCGGTGGCGATATAGAGCGGGTCATTCTGAAATTCCTGATACGGCACGACCTGCCTGTAGTAATTTGCAAAATCCCGGTAGAGAAAGTCATTTTCGCCGTAAATAATAATGAATGACAAGTATTTTTTCGCCAGCTTCAGATTGGAAAGATACTCCATAATCATTTTTTGCCGATTGGCGGCAGAGGAGGCTGACACAGCCGAAGAATCGGGAGATGCCGCCGAAGCATCGCCAAGCAGCATCTGGATCGTTTCATTGGTCATGATAAACGAGGAAATATCTTGGGCGTCATTGAGCGTCTGCCGGATGATATCGGCCACGAGCCGGATTGTCTGCTCCTGATTTTGTTCCGTCTGCTGCTGTACCAAACCAGTAGAAATCAGGTACGAGGAAGCTCCCAAGCCGAGCAAAGGAATCAGCACAAGCAGCAAAAAAGAGAGCAATATTTTCGTCTGCAAGCGCTTAAATGGAACCATTTTGCACCCCCTCTCGGCAACCCTGGCGATAGTGAACCCTATTATATAGCCAACAGCTTGAAAAAGTCCACCAAACCTTGAGGGCGTCTCATTGTCGCTCGACCCGGCGCCCGGTAAGATAATTACAGCAGAACACCTATATGATGAACCGGAGGGGGACAAACATGACAAGGAATAAAACGATTTTGTCGTTATCGTTAGTGATGATGCTCATGGCCGGAACCGCGCTTGCCGGATGCAGCTCCAGCACAGGGCAAACCGGCGGTGGAAACGGAAGCAATAAAGGAAGTGCCGGCAGCGGCGACAATAATGGCGGGACAGCGGCAACCGGCGAGACTGTCGATTGGTCGCAGGTGGAGGCCGATATTCGCTTTGTTTATCCGGGAACCTCGGAGCTCGAGAAGGAGCTGGCCGAGCAGTTCAAGGCCAAAATGAAAGAGAAATATCCGAAGGTCAACATTGAATATATGTTTCTTTCCTGGAATGATATGGAGAAAAAGCTGGCGGTTATGATCAATTCCAACGACTGGCCGGATATGACGATGACACAGGACGTAACCAATCTGGTACAGCTGAAAGGGCTGGCGGACCTCACGCCATTTTTGAATGCAGCAGACAGCAAGATCAAAAGGGATAATTTCTTGCCGGGGACGCTGGAATACGTATCGCGGGGTGACGCGGTCTATTACATTCCGAATCTGGTCAACTCCTTTAGCCTAATGGTCAATGAGGCCATGCTTGAAGAGGCGGGCATGAAGCTTGATGAGCTGCGAACTTGGGCGGATGTCGAGCGGGCGGCGGAACTGATGACGAAGGATGGCAAGTATGGTTTTGGTTACCCGCTTGGAGCGTCCCGTTTTGCCTTCCGCGTTCCGTTCACTGCCGGTTACAGCAATGAACTGGTGCTTGATGATACTTCAGAAACGAGCAAGCAAAAATATTTGGAAACGCTGCAGCACATGCAAAATCTCGAGAAATTCCAGCCGAAGGCCCATCTGACCTGGGGTTACCCGGAAATGTTCCGTGCGTTCAGCAACGGCGAAGTGGGCATGATTGCCGCCGGTACCTTTTTCTCGGCCAATGTATACAGCATTAATCCGGACATTATGAATACTGCCCGGGCGATTCCTTATCCGAGCGGTCCATCTGCGGCCAAACCGCAGGCTCCGGTCTCCAGTGTCGGGGTTGCGATGTTCGAAGGCAGCAAGCATAAGGAGCTGGTATGGAAGCTGATGGAGGAGTGGTCGTCTGCGGAATTCAACACAACCCAAGCGGCAACGGTCAATATTAGCGCCTTTAAGGATGCGAATCTTGAGGCGATTATCGAGAAGGCAGAGAGCATCTATCCGAAGACGATCGACGGGCATAAGCGTCTGCTGGAGGATTTCAATGCCATGGTCAATACAGCGGGCGCTCCGATGGCGACGATTCCGGGGCAAAGCGAGATGGAGGTTGTCGTACAGGACAATATGCAAAAGCTGCTGACCGGTAAAAGTACGGTGGAGGAATCTTATGAAGCGATTCGCGCGGGCATCGACGCCATCAAAGCCAAATTCAACTAGAGCGGCAAAGGAGGAGGAAGGCAATGGCTCAGCTTAATCCGGTCATGCGGAGACGCTCTTCGGTATGGAAGCGGTACGGCTTCGGCTACTTCCTGCTCTCCCCAGTCATTCTATATGTTGTGGTGTTCCAGTTCTATCCGTTGTTCGATACGGTCAGGCTGAGCCTGTATGATTACTCGCTGCTCAGCGGGAGGGGGATATCCTTTAACGGGCTGGAGAACTACAAACAGCTGCTGCTGGCGGATGCACAGTTCTGGCCGATTTTTGTCAACAGCTTGCTATGGGTGCTTGGGTCTACCATACTGCAATTTGCCGTAGCGGTCCCGGTCGCGCTTGTGCTGAATCAGAAGCTGAAAGGGCGCGGCCTGTGGCGCGGATTGGTGATGGTGCCATGGGTAGCTCCGGTAGTCATTATCGGGATCGTGTGGAAGTGGATCTATGACGGGCAGTACGGCCTGCTCAATTATTACCTCAAGGAGCTGCAGCTGATCGGCGAGAACATTGTCTGGCTAGGCGATGAATTTTGGGTCTGGCCGGCCTTGCTCCTCACCTCGACGTGGAAAGGGTTCCCATATATTACGTTGATGATTCTTTCCGGTCTGCAAGGCATCTCCAGCGATATGAAGGAAGCCGCACAGATTGACGGAGCTACGGCCTGGCAGCGGTTTATCCATGTCACGCTTCCGCTGCTGAAGCCGATTATGTACGTCACCGGTCTGGTGTCGATTATCGCTTCCTGGACCAAGTTTGAGATGATTTGGGCACTTACCGGGGGCGGCCCGGGGTATGCGACAAGCATATTGCCGACCTATCTGTATACGAACTCCTTTGTCTACTTTGATCTGGGCAAGGGCGCGGCAATCGGGACGCTGTCTATGGTGCTGATTCTGATCATTGCGTTTCTATATTCCAGGCTGCTAGGCAGAAATATCGATTAGGAGGGCATAGCCATGATGCAACCGATGGCGCATCGCCTTTGGAAATACAGCAGCCTGCTGCTTGTTATGCTGTTTACACTTCTTCCTTTTCTTTGGCTGCTCAGTACAACAATCAAGCCGGTGGAGCAGATTTTCGCTTCCGTCCCGGTCTGGTGGCCATCGAAGATAACGTTTAGCCACTATCAGTGGGCGTTCAGTCCGCAAGGCATCGAGCTGGGGCAGCTCCTCTTCAACTCGCTGCTCGTCTGCGGCATAACCGCTGTCCTGACAGGCATTATCGCTTGTATGAGCGGTTATGCACTGGCACGGTATCAGGTGCCGGGCATCCGTCTAGTGTTCGTTCTTCTTGTACTGGCGCAAATGATTCAGGGACCGCTTATTATGATTCCGTGGTATAAATTTGCGGCGGCAGCTTCCCTGCTCAATACGAAAACGATTCTGGTCATGATTTACGGCACGATGACCGTCCCGGTGGCCGCCTGGATTATGAGCGGCTTTTTCAAAACGATCCCGCTGGAGCTGGAGGAGGCAGCCGTCATTGACGGAGCTTCCAAGTTTACGACGCTGTATCGCGTCATTATTCCACTAGCGCTGCCAGGCTTGGTCGCGATCAGCTTATACGCATTTATACTTGGGTGGAACGACTACCAGTATTCGCTGATTCTCACCAATTCTTTGTCAGCCAAGACCGTTCAGGTTGGGATCGCGGAGGTCATGGAAAGTATGGGGCAGACCAACTGGGGCGGCATCCTGGCCAGCGGCGTGATCGTCATTTTGCCGATTATCGTCATTTTCGCGGTGATCCAGCGGTTTTTGATCGAAGGAATGACGGCAGGCAGTGTAAAAGGCTAGCATAAATATAAGCATTGAAGCGGAGGGAACGATTTTTGGCTCACGAGGATTATAAAGGTATTTATCCGGCGCTGTTGACGCCGATGCTGGAGGATGGATCGATCGATGAACGTTCGCTGCAGCGTCATGTGGAACGTCTGCTGTCGCAGGGCGTGCATGGTTTTTATGTAGGCGGCAGTACCGGAGAAGCATTCATGCTGGATAGGGAAGAGCGGATGCGAATATTGGAGACGGTTATCCGGGCCAATGACGGAAAAGGCAAAATTATTGCCCATGTCGGCAGCATTGGTACACGCGAGACGATCAAGCTGGCGCGCCATGCCGAGGAGGCAGGTGCGGATATGCTGTCGGCAGTCGTTCCCTTCTATTATAAGGCAGGGATGAAGGAGATCCGCGACCATTACCTGACGATCATGACAGCAACAAAGCTGCCGATGCTGATTTATCATTTTCCGGGAGCGACGGGCGTCAGCTTGTCCATGGATTTCTATGAGGAAATGGCTAAGGAAGAGCAGTGTATCGGCGTCAAGTTTACATCGCTTAATCTGTTTGAGATGCAGCAAATACGAGCTCGCTGCGGCAAAGACTTCCTGATTTTCAACGGGCATGATGAGGTGTATGCGGCAGGTGCGCTAATGGGCGCAGACGGCGCGATAGGCAGCACCTTTAATATGATGCCAGGGCTGTTCGTAGAAATGTTCCGCTGCGCTTCAAGCGGGCAGTGGGAAAAGCTGCCGAAGCTGCAGGAGCAGGCGAATGAAATTATTGCCGATTTGGTCCGCTATGATGTCATCGCTTATGAGAAATATGTCGCTCATCTGCAAGGCAGCTTGGCGCATCCAACCGCCAGACAGCCGCTCCCGCAGCTGACGGCACAGCAGCAGGAGGAGATCCGCCGCTTCTTTGCAGGAAATTCGCTGCTTAAGCTTTGAAGAAGTCGTCTCCCGGCAGTTGTCAGCTGCTGGCGAGACGACTTTTTACGTTGCTAATCGCGGACGGTATCAGTACACTTGAAGTATCCTGTAGCTGATGGAGGACAAGCAGATGGCGGACAGACGGAGAAGCCGTTCTCGTTCTGAGCGAGACCGAATCAAGTTTCAATTCGACAATTCTTACTTTCACAATCCGCAATTGCACGAGTCGGTGCTGCTTTATCAGATCGGGGATGTGAGCTGTGCCGCAGGCTTTGCTATCGGTCCTCATAAACAGTACTGCTATGAGATTAGCTACATTGTATCGGGCAAAGGCTCATTTTCGGTGAATGGCGAGGTCTATCACGTCCAGGAGCGGGATATTATTTTGAATGTGCCGGAGGAAATCCATGACGGCGAAGCCGATCCGCTAGAGCCCTTCCGTTATTTTTATGTCGGCTTCAACTTTGATGCCGAGGCTCGAGAGGGCTACTCGATGGCTGCCATAAAGGAACTGTTCGATCGGGTAGAGCGCCCGGTGCTGGCAGATCGGTTCGGTATCGATGTACCGTTCATTCGCATATTGGATGAGCTTCACAATTTGAAGGAATATTCGGCGCTAATGATCAGCATGTATCTGCATCAAATTATTGTACTGGCCTACCGGAATTTTGCCGAGCAGCAGAATCGGACGATCAAAGCGGCCAGTTATGTGCAAGTGGACGAGCAGAAGAAGATTGTATATGAAGTCATACAATATATTGATGCCAATCTGCTGCGGATTACAGAGCTGGGCAAGGTGGCCGAGGAACTCCATTACAGCTACTCCTATCTCTCTCATATATTCAAGAAGGAAGTCGGGATGACGATTAAGGAATATTTCGACAGTAAACGGTTCGAGCAAGCGGTTGAGTGGCTGAAGCTTGGCGGGATGACAATTACCCAAATGGCGGACAGGCTGCACTACCAATCGATTCATACGTTCAGCAAAGCCTTTCGCAATAAATTCGGCATTTCTCCTTCCGAATATCAAGCGCTGCTGCATAGCAGCAAAAAATGAACAATGGCAGCACAAAAAAAGTTAAAGTAAAGGATCGGGCAACTTGCTATGATGAATCCGTCATCATATTTTGAGGAGGCGCCGATTCTATGAAAAAAACGAAAATTGCCGTGATTGGCTGCGGAACCATTGCTACGTCACAGCATATTCCAGCTTATGCCCGCAATGAACGGGCTGAGATTAAATATTTGGTCGATATTAGACAAGAGCAGGCTGTTAAGCTGGCAGAAAAATATAACGTACCGCATACAGCGGCGGACTATAAGACCATTCTGGACGATCCTGAGGTAGAGGCGGTTTCGATCTGTACGCCGAACGGCACCCATGCCGAGATTGCGATCGCATGTCTGAATGCAGGCAAGCATGTGCTGTGCGAGAAGCCGGCAGCGATCAATATTGAGGAAGTGCGCGAAATGCAAGCCGCGGCCGAGCGCACCGGACGCATGCTCAATATTGGCGTCGTCAATCGTTTCAATACGGCCGTAAACAAAATTAAGGAACTGATCGACGCCGGCGAGCTGGGCAATGTTTATCACATTTATTGCTCGTTCCGTGCCCATCGCTCCATTCCGGGACTTGGCGGACAATTTACGACAAAAGCACTTTCGGGCGGCGGGGTGCTTATCGACTGGGGTGTACACTTCCTGGATCTGATCTTCTATGCTACCGGCCAGCCGAAAGTACGTACCGTTTCCGGTGCAATCTATAATGAAATGGCTAAAAATATGAAGGATTACGCCTATGTCGATATGTGGGCAGGCCCGCCAAATTACGAAGGCACCAACGATGTCGAGGATTTCGTTACAGGCCTTGTGCGCACAGAAGGGCCGACGATCAGCTTGAATGGGGCTTGGGCGCAAAATATCGGCGAGTCTGCGATGTTTGTCGAATTTTTAGGCGACAAAGCAGGTATCAAATTGCAGTACGGCGGCGATTTCAAGATTTATTCCGGCAAAGACGGTACGCTGTATGAAACATCGCCATCCTTTGCCAAGCAGGATATGTTCTATGAGGAAATCGACAGCTTCCTGGAATCGATTAGCACGATGACAAAAAATCGCGCCCATATCGACAATGCGCTCATTACTTCTGAAGTGATGGATGCGCTGTACCGGTCTGCCGCTGAGGGCCGCGAGGTGCAGCTATGAGCAAGATCGGCTTCATTGATTACTATATTGATGAATGGCATGCCAACAATTATCCGGCGTGGATCCGCGAGGCTGCCGCTGCGGGCGGCAAGAAATGGGACGTGGCCTACGCCTGGGCGGAAACAGTCAAAGAGGGCGGTATGGATACGGCGGCTTGGTGCGCAGAGCATAACGTACAAATGATTGAGTCGCTGGAGGAAATCGTCGCGCTGTCTGATGCGCTGATCGTGCTTTCTCCTGACAATCCGGAGCATCATGAGCGGCTCGCCGAGCTGGCCTTAAAATCGGGCAAGCCGGTCTACATCGACAAAACCTTCTCGCCGGATTTGGCGTCAGGAGAGCGGATGTTTGCGCTGGCTGCCGAGCATGGAACGCCGCTGTTCTCCAGCTCTGCCCTGCGCTTTTCGGAAGAGCTGCTGCAATTCGCCGCCTCGGATGTATTGGAATTCACGGCAGTAACCGGACCGGGACAGTTCGGCAATTATGCCGTTCATCAGCTGGAGATGATCGTGGCGCTGATGGGGCCGGGAGCGAAGCGGATGAAGAGCTTGTCGACTGCAAACGGGCGGCTGTTCGTTATCGATTACGGCGACGGCAGACAGGCGACTATGCAGCAGCTCGAAGCTGCGCCCTTCCAGGTGCTGCTGCAGATGAAAGACGGCCAAGGCGCAGCGCTCGGCTGCTCCAACTTTTTTCCGGGCTTGATCAGGGCCATGCTCGACTTTTTTGAATCCGGCAAGCCGCCTGTGCCGCAGGCGGAGACGCTGGAGATTATGGCGCTCATCGAAGCGGGCCGCCGCGCGCTCGCTGAGCAGGATCAATGGGTTGAAATTTAAGGCTGAGAATTTAAGTGTAACAAGCAAACAACCACCGCATTCTGGGCTGATAGCCTACGCGGTGGTTTTTACTTCTCTTGGCGCAGGAATTAGCGAATAAAATCCGAATAGAGTAAGAGTGAAGAATTGCGTCTGATGGCGTTTGCGAAGAGGAAGGAATAACTGCCGGAGAGCACGATATGCGCCTAAGTCGCTTACTTTAAAGTGAGATGGAGGGGTAGCAATGTCAATCTTGCGGTTTGTTGTTGCAGGTACTGGCTGGGTAGCGGGAGAGTATTTGAAAGCGATTGATCAACGTCAGGATGCCGAGGTATACGGAATTGTCAGCGCCAATAAAGAGCGCGCCGGGGCGCGGCTGGCAGAGCTTGGCATCGATGCGCGGGTATTTGAGCGCTATGAGGATGCGGTGCAGGATGCCAATGTCGATGTGATTGTCCTCTGTTCAACGCCTGGGCAGCGGCGGGAACAGACGATACTGGCTGCGCAGCATGACAAGCATCTCGTACTGGAGAAGCCGCTGGCCATGAACCGCGATGATTTGCGGGCGATGGGCGATGCGATTGAAAGCAGTTCGGTGAAAACGGTTGCGGGTTTTGTGCTGCGCTGGAATCCATCCTTCGCTAACACCAAAGCGTTGATCGATGATGATGCGCTGGGCCGTATCTTTATGGCGCAAATCGACTATTGGCATTTTGTTGGCCCCCAATACCGACAGTATGTCTGGAGTAAGACGAAGGCGCTGGGGGGAAGCAGCATGCTGTCCGCCGGCTGCCATGCTGTCGATGCAGTCCGTTATTTTGCCGGCGAGATTACAGAGGTGACGGCGTACAGCTGCCGGACCTGGGCGGATAGCGATTACGAATTCGATCCGAATGCGATTGCCATCTTCAAGCTGAGCAACGGCGGGATCGGTAAAGTGTCCTCCTCGCTGGAGTGCAAAACGCCGTACAAGTTCAATGTGCATTTGCTTGGCGAAAAGGGCGCAATCATGAATAACCAGTTTTTTAGCCATAAGCTGCCGGGGCAGACAGAATATGCGACGATACCGACAATTTTGCCGGATAGCGGGGATGTTTCGCATCATCCGTTCGCCGAGGAAATTGCCGACTTCATACAGGCGATCCGGAATGATGTAAAGACGCGCTGCGACTTTTCCGATGCGCTGCGCTCTATGGAGGTGGCCTTCGCCATCGATGAATCGATCGCCAGCGGCAAGAGCGTCCAGGTGCCTGCGGCAGGAAGCCAGTGACGTCCATGGTAAGGCACCCGCCTCGCTGAGCGCTCGGCTGAAGGACAGCCCCAGGAAATGCAGCGTAGAATTTGAAATGTGGTGAATAGAGTGGAACAGACGGCGCGCTGGGTATTTGAGGACGAGTCCTTCATCCCGGAGGTTGTAACCTTTGGTTATGACGATTTGCGTGAGGCATTGTTGCTAACGGAGCATCATCACGCGGGCTGCTTCGAATTTGTCTATATGGAGAAAGGGCGAACGGTCTGGGAGGTTGACGATCGTACCTTCGAGACGAAGAGCGGCGAAGTTTTTACGGCATTTCCGGACGAGGTGCATAAAGGGAATTATGATATTATCGAGCCGTGCCGCTTTTGGTGGATTATTGTGCGGGTTCCTCCGGACGAAGAGCGGCAGGTACCGGCCGCCGATAAGCAATCCAGATGGTTGCGGCTGGCGCGCGACGAAGAGCAATCCATTTTGGAGGGTTTGCGCAATTTGCCGCGGGTCGTTTCGCTTGGTCCCGGAGCGAATCCGTTGTTCCGCAGAATACAAGCTGCGGCACAGCGGCAGGGAGAGCTGGATCGGCTGGAAGGGACGATGGCACTGCTCGAATTTCTGTTGATGCTGGTCCGTTGCAGCGATCAGCCGGATAAAGCGAATGCGACGATGCCGCGGGTAGCCGAGATCATTGCCCAACTGCCCGTTCGTTTGGGAAGTAGTCTATCTATCCCGGAGCTGGCTGAGGAAGCGGGACTGGGGACGACGCATTTTTATCGTTTATTTCAGGAAATGACCGGCTTGACGCCCAAAGCGTATATTGAACATCTGCGAATTGAAGAGGCGAGCCGCAGGCTGCTTTATACGGATGAGAGCATCACCAGCTTGGCGATGGATCTCGGCTTTACGACGAGCCAGCATTTTGCGACAGTTTTTCGGCGCATCAAGGGCAGAACGCCGACACAGTGGCGGCGGCAGTCCGGTAAGGCGCCTTAAGGCGGGAAGCTTCGGCAAAGCTGCGCGAGCTGGCCTATAAAAAATGAAAAACAGGGAGCACTGCCGGTTTGCGGGCAGGGCAACCTGTTTTTTGCTGTCATGACTAACTCTTATTTCTTGCGGAATACAGCACCGGAAAATATTCATTATCAAAGCGCTGTCCGGCGTACGGCCGCGGTCCGAGCAGTTTGATATTGCCATGGTACTGCACGCCTGGTCTGTAGAAGGTATCGTGCGGCATTAAGTGCGCAACAACCGACAGGCGCGGCTGATCGGTCATGTTCGGTCCGGAGCCGTGGAAAGTAAGCGAATGATGGAAGCTGGCGTGGCCGGCCTTCAGAATGCAAGGCTCCTCGACCCATTCGCGGCCGTCGGACGTGTATCTTTGCTTCAGCTTTTCCATATCCTGATCAAAGAACGTATCGCTGTCAGGGATAAGCCCCCATTTGTGCGAGCCGTTGATGCTCATCATGCCGCCGTTCGTCAAGTCGGTATCTTGCAGGGCAATCCAGACTGTAACCATATTGGTGGTGCTGGATGCCTGCCAATAACCATAGTCCTGGTGCCAGCCGACATTCCCTGCTTTTGTTCCCGCGCCGCTTGCACCGGGCTTGTAAATGAGCTGATCATGCCATAGGCGGACTTCTTCGGTTTGCATCAGGTAAGCGGCCATTTCACCGATGATCGGATCGGTTACGACATTTCGCACTTCATCGTTAATCCACCAGGCGTTATCCAGCTTGCGGATTTTCAGCGGATCGGCCGGCATCGACCAGCCGCCGTAATAGTCGAAGCCGTCTCCGTCATAGTCGCCGGACCAGATGCGGTCGTGCGCCTTGCGCAATCTTTCGATTTGCTCGTCGTCCAGCAGTTTGGGGCTGATCCAGTAGCCTTTTTCGTTGTAGGACTGCAGGTCTTGCTCTGTAAGTTTGGGAATGTTTTTTTCCATCGCGATCGCCTCCGATTTGGAATGTTAATCGTTCGATAAACCAAGAATAATCAAAACGAAACGAATTGACGTCCATAAGTCTGCAATGTAGAATCTGAAACATAGGCGAACACAATGAAACTCGCCAACCATATTTAAGCAAATGTTAAGAATTGCGGCTAGGAAATGATAAGAACCTTTTTGTAGACTATATAGCAGTCAGAAAGGGAGGTTCGCAAGTAGATGCAGGAAAAAGAGCAACTTCAACTGCAAAAGAGAGAAAGGCTGCCGCATGTGCAGCTTGTCAGGGCGATCGCGATCATTGGTGTGGTCACTGTCCATTCAACCGCAAGCGCCACGATTGACATGAAAGAATCGGGGATTTACTGGGCCTATAACTTCTTCAATATCTTTTTTCGGATGGGTACGCCAACCTTTTTGTTTTTGAGCGCTTTTGTGCTGTTTTACAGCTATTTTAACCGGCCGCTGGATGGCAAATTGCTGAAAAACTTTTATACGCGCAGATTGAAGTTCATATTAGTGCCGTATATTGTATTTTCGGTTATCTATTTTGCCATGCTACATGTTGTTTTTTATAAAAATCGCCCGCTTGGCGATACACTCTCTTCATTTTTTGATAAACTGCTGCACGGACAAGCCTACTCGCATTTATATTTTATTTTTATTAATGTGCAGTTCTATCTGTTGTTTCCTTTGCTGTTGATGTTATTCAAGCGCAAGCCTTCATGGACAAAGTGGGGGCTGGTTGCCGGGTTTATTATACAATGGGCATATATCGTGCTGAACAAGTATTACTTCCATATTCCCAATAAAGGCAGCTACTCGTTCTTTTACATGTCGAACTTTATGCTGGGGGCATTCCTCGGCATCTATTATCCGAAGGTGAAGAACTGGTTCATTATTTGCCGGGAGAATGCTACGGTGAGGCGCGTAATCGGCTGGAGCGTGTTATGGCTCTTCGGTTTGTGCGCGGCGGGCTTTGATGTTTATGTCTGGTATCAGGCCCGTGTGCATGCTACTCCGTTTCATCCACTGACTTATGAGCTGGCATGGAATTTGCATACTTATCCGGTAGCGCTCATGGGGCTGCAGATTGCACATTTTGCTTACAGGAAATTTCCAAAGAAGCTGGTGCGCTTTTTCCATCGCTTGGGTGAGCTGTCGTTCGGCATTTATTTGATCCACGAGATCTTTCTCTTTATTTACCACCGGTATTTGCCGAAAGCAACCGGAGCAAAGACGGTGCATCTCTGGTATGTGGGCGGATTTTTCTTTGCGATGATTTGTTCGTGGCTGGTTGTCGCCGCGGTTACAAGATGGCTGCCAGGGTCATGGGTGCTGTTCGGCAAGGTATCTTCGGATACGAAGGATAGGAAGCAAAAGGAGCAGTCAGAGGTAAAGCAGAGGTAAAGCCGGATGGCGTTGGCGCAGCAATCGGAATCAGATAAGTGATAAGAACAGGCAAAAAGGAAAGGACCTCAATTCTCGCTAGATAAGGCGGGGAGGAGGCCTTTTTTTGATGGTGGATTTCTAGTTCGCCCTCGATTGTACGAAAGACAACAATCTGCTCCTCCAGCGGGCTTAAACGGCGATGATTGCTGTAAAACTCAGCCGAATCCTGATTGGAATGTTGTATTGTGTGCATGTCTGTTGATTATCCAAAAAAAGTAATACATAGCGCTCAACCTTAAAAGCTGATCCCGACTTCCTTACCCCAAAACTAACTGGATTTTATGTAGGTAGATACGCCAGAACAGACAATTTTTGCAGTCTAACTGGAAATCATCCAGCTAGTTTGAGCCAAATCGCGTCTATCCATCTCTAACTCCCATTCTAACTGTAGGTTTTCCATCTAGTCCGGCTAACTAACGAACAAAACAAAAAATGAACTGTAGAAAATCCATTTAGTCCGCCAATACAACAATAGCGCCTCTACCCCAGCCTTCTCCTCCCCCGCCAACGGCGAACTGAAAAGGCGTATAAAATGTTGAAATTTGCCGCCAGTCAATTCAGACAGCATACAACGAAAAAGGAGCGCGGGCTCACCGCGCTCCAATCCAACACTATGATTGATTCCCTTCAGAAATGCTGTCCACTACATCTTTGAGCAGCAGATACATTTCTCCTTCTTTCAACTGCTTGCGATCCGCAATCATTGCAAAAGTATCAGCGTTCAACACCTTCCGGTTAACAAGCAGATCGACAGCATTGTCCAAATCCGTGCTCAAGCCTAACGAACAAGCGATTGTCAACGCAGCTTGCTCCAGGCTGAGCGGCACCTTTTCGGGGCTGGAGATTCCGGCCACCGCATCGTACGAATTGCCCGGCAATTGCGCGGGAAACTTTTTGCCAGCAAACTTCATCATGTTGACCATCCGCAGCGCGTTGGACTCGCCGTCAGGTGTGAAAGTCGAGTTATGATAGCCTCCGTTGGCAATCCCCAAGGATACGGCAACTTTCAGGCCCGGATAGGTTTTGTGTTTCATGTAAGGCTCTGGATCCAACTGATAAGGCTTCAGCTCCATTCCTTGCTCATTTAACCGGCTGTGCAGTTTTTCAATCCATTCCTTTGATTCCGACAATTGCTGAAAAGTCATGTTTTGTTCAGCTGCCAATACCGCTGCCGCTCCGGCTGCTTGGCCGGTAGCCATTCCGACCGGAATAACGCGCGCGCTGCCATGAGGCAACGTGTCGAAGCTGGCTGAACGTCCGACGACGAGCAGGCCGTCAACGCCTTTGGGAACGATGGAACGGAAAGGAACGGCATATTTTTTCGGCTGAACGACCACATTGCCGAAATGTTCAGGCGATGTACTTTGAATATCCGCCGAATAGGAACCAAAGGCGATGCGATCCCACTGGTCGCGGTTTTCGAGCAGATCTACAATGTTAAGGCGGTAGAGCCCGATCAGATGCCGCGTTTCGCGCACATACAGCTCTGGCGCGATGGCGTCCAATTCAACGTTGGCGAATTCGGGGTATTGCTTCAAATACTCGATGACATGCGGCACTTCGCGGTGGGCGATAGCCAGCCCCTCTTGGCGAGAAGCCTCATCCAACCCGTCGACACCGAAGATTTGCAGCGCATTAATGAGTGCAGTGCCGCCCTTTTGACGGCCGATGTTGAGGCCCCTCATGCGGGTGCGCTCTGGATCTACAGGTTTGTAGTCCTTCATTTCTTTAGCGTAGCCCCACGCCGTCCAATTGTTAATTCCGCTAACAGCCCCATTTTCAGCTGTATCAACCCGTTGCGCGATCTGCTTCCATACGTGATCGTCGACATTGCGCAGACGAAAGACCGCTGTAACGGCCATTCTAGCTTTCTCGTCACCCATATCTTCTCGGCCAATGGTAAACTCGGCGCCCGCCGCCGCGGCGATATCCGCGTCTTGCGTCGCATCAATTACGGTTGGCGCGAATATGTCCTGCGTTTTGCCATCCGGCATCGTAACTTTGATGCCTTTGACCGCTATTCTTTGATTGCCGCTAGAAGTAATTGGCTCGATTGCCTTTACGGACAATTGCAGATCGAGATTAGGCTCGGCCTTCACCAGCTTATAGAAAGCGTTGGCCGCCGTTGTCACGTCGAAAGAGTGGCTTTCAATTTGCTCATACCATTCTGAAAAGATACCTTTATTTAAATAGACCCCTTTGCCTTTGCCGTGATCTTGGACTGTCTTATCCCAGTTCATGTCGATACTGTTCAGCCAGCCTACAGTCATCAGGCCGCCAAGCACTTCGCGGTCTTGGCGGGGTTCGATCAACAGTGTTTTCGCTCCGTTTCGCGAAGCGGATATAGCAGCGGCAACCCCTTCAGGGTCTGTACCGACTACAATTACATCATACTGATCTTTAAGTCCAGTGACCGACAATACTGCAACCTGCTCCGGCTTCACCATTCCGTCAGTTTTGACCAAGTCCTTTTTCTGCCATAGCCAGGCTATGGCTCCCCCCGCACATACGACCGCGACCGCGCATAGCGTTGCCGCTATGATCGCAATCTTGCCTTTCGTTGCCATTCTATTTTCCTCCTTGTTATTCACTACACATAATTATAAAGGAGAAAACTGAACGAATGGCGATGGTTCTCCTTAACAAATTATTATGTAATTCTAAAGAAAACTTAATACTTTTGCGTTATTAATAGATTATTATGATATAATCGAACGAGAATAACCGCGGAAATGTTGCACATCATTCATGTTTAAGCAAAAATTAAGAAGTGTGTCGTTTGAAACAAAAATACCTTTCTGTGTTTATATCAGAGAGGGAGGGATGCGAACAAAATGCAAGAAAATGAGCAACTGCAATTGCAAGAAAGAGAAAAGCTGCCGCAGGTGCAGCTCATCAGGGCGATGGCGATCATTGGTGTTGTTACTGTCCATGCGACCTCTTTTGCAACGATTAAAATGAAAACTTCGGGGATTTACTGGGCATATAACTTCTTCAATATCTTTTTGCGGATGGGGACGCCCACCTTTTTGTTTTTGAGCGCTTTTGTGCTGTTTTACGGATATTTCAACCGGCCGATCAATGGCAAACTGCTGAAAAACTTCTACTCACGCAGGTTAAAGTTCATATTAGTTCCATATATTGTATTTTCAGTGATATATTTTACAATAATGCACTATACCTATTATGAGAATCGCGCATTCGCTGATACCATCGATTCGTTTTTTGACAAGCTGCTGCACGGACAGGCTTACACGCACTTATATTTTATTTTTATTAACGTACAATTTTACGTATTGTTCCCATTGCTGCTGATGATTTTCAAACGCAAGCCTTCGTGGACAAAATGGGGACTGATTATTGGGTTTATTGTACAGTGGGGCTATATCCTGTTGAACAAATATTATTTGGATATTGACAATAAAGCGAGCTATTCCTTCTTCTATATGTCGAACTTTATGCTGGGAGCATTCCTTGGCATCTACTATCCGAAGGTAAAAGAATGGTTCATCATTTGCCGGGAAAATGCTACGAGAAGGCGCATAATCGGCTGGAGCGTGCTCTGGATCTTTGGCTTGTGCGCAGCGGCTCTGGATATATACATCTGGTATGACACCCGCATGAACGGTGCGAGGTATAATGCGCTAATGTTTGAGTTTGCGTGGAATATGCATACGTATCCTGTTGCGCTGATGACGCTGCAAATTGCACATTTTGCCTACCGAAACTTTCCGAAGTGGATCGTTCGCTTTTTCCACCGTTTAGGCGAGCTATCATTTGGCATATACTTGGTTCATCCGCTATTTCTCTTTTATTATCGGCAGTATCCTCCGACGGCGACCGGAGGGAAAATTGTCCATCTGTGGTATTTGGGCGGTTTTTTCGTCGCGATGGCCGGTTCATGGCTGGTAGTAGCGGCGATTACTAGGTGGGTGCCGGGATCATGGATGCTGTTCGGCAAGGTATCTTCGGATACGAAGGAAAGGAAGCGGAAGGAACAAAAGTCCAAACCGGGACAAATGGTGTTTACACAAGGCAGTGATTGAAAGATCCGCCCAAAGCAGCTGTAAGCTGGCTGGGCGGATCTTTTTCATTCGGCCGAAGGGACAGTGGCTCTGCGTTTAGCTGTTTTGCTGCTGGCACGAAGCACTAGCGCGGAACCGAGCAGAAGTATGAGCGCTGCCAGCGCATAAGGGTAATTAATGTTAATATCGAACAAAAATCCGGCGACGATCGGGCCGACGATGTTGCCAAGGCTTGTAAACGCTGAATTGAGGCCGGCGACATAGCCTTGCTGCTCTTTGGCCAGCATCGACATCTGGGTGCTGATTGCGGGCCGCAATATATCGGTGGCTAAGAAGACGAGAAAGGTAACAGCAAAGATAAGCCAATATTTATGCACGAATAGCGTCAAGAGAACGAACACACTAGCGGAGAGCAGGGAAGTAAAGATGACTCTCGTTTCTCCAAACCGGCTCATAATCCAGCCAAACGCTGTTACCTGGATCACAGCCCCGGCAATCGAGCCGAAGGTAATGATAAAGGCGATGTCCTTTGTGGTAAAGCCGAATTTATGATCTACAAACAGGCCGAACAATGTCTCGTAATTCGCCAGTCCGAAGGACATGACAAATACGATAATAAGGCTCAAAAAGTAGGGCTCGCGGTAGGAGTACAGCAGCTGGGAGAAAAAGCCGCGTTTGGCCGGCGCATCAGACGTCGGAGCAGTGTTTTCGTCCCCCTCTTCTTTTTCTTCTTCTTCTTCTGTTACACGCACCGATTCCGGCAGCACAATCGCTGTAACGGCCGCTGCCAGCAGCCCGGCGACAGCCGCGGAATAGAACGGAACGCGCAGGCCAAATTCAGCAATATAGCCGCCGATGCCGGGCCCGATAATAAAACCGGTCGTAATGGAGGCGTTAATAAAGCCCATGCCGGTTGCCCGTTCCTCTTTTTTCGTCACGTCAGCCGAGTAGGCCATGACCGCAGGCATAATGAGTGCGCCGCTCACACCGCCGAGCATTCTGGATACGAACAGCAGGACAGGAGAGGTGGCGATGCCGAACAGCCATTCTGACAAGGCAAACACGAGCATTCCCAAAACGATCATCCGTTTGCGCCCGAAGGAATCGGACAAGCGGCCGGCGATCGGCGAGAAAATAAGCTGTGTAAAGGCAAAGGCGGCAACTAGCAAGCCGACGATGCTGCCAGTAACGCCAAGCTCCTCCATAAATTTGGGCAAAATCGGAATGACCAGCCCGATGCCGGTGAACACTAAAAAAAGATTAAGCATAAGGAGCAGCATTGCGCCCCGGTTTTTAAGCAGTAAAGACATATAGACTTCCTCCAAATCCAAAAACAAAATACTGAATATTTATTCTAATTTGTTTGCGAAAAAAGTTAACCTGGCGCTCTAACGATGCCATACAGGAAGACATCCATAGCCAGGCGGTATAGCGCCAGCGTTTCATCGATGGTCAATTTGCGGGAGTGCTGACTTAAGCCAACCAACAGGCTATCCAAAATAATAGCCAGCGATGCCGTATCCTTTTGTTCAAACTCGCCGCGCTCTACCCCCTGCTGCAGCAATTGCCGGTTAAAATCAAGATACCCGTTAACCATTTCGGTCATACGCTCTTCGGCAGCGGATGCTTTTTCGGCGTTGTTAAAAAATTCGTCGGCAGCTTTCGTGAGCGGATGATTCAATTGATCATGCGCAAGATGCTCGCCCAGCCCTCGCAGCTTATCGATAGTTGTCGTATAAATCGGTTCTTGCCGGACCCACGTCTCCTCCCATTCCCGATTCCACTCTTCAATCAGATAAAGGAAAAGCCCTTCTTTGCTTTGAAAATGGTAATAAATATTGCCGGCGCTGCAGCCGGTCGCTTTGACAATATCTTCAATCGATGTAGCTTTATAGCCTTTTTGGATGAACAAGGCGCGAGCTGCATCGGCAACCTTTTTCTTTGTTTGTTCGCTTTGCAGCTTCTTTTTATTCATTGCAAACACCTCGCACAAATACTGAACGTTTATTCAGTATTTTACATGATATGGCCCGTTTTGTGCAAGTACCCGCATAAAGGCTGCTGTTACGACTTACTTGAGCCTGCCGCGCGAAAGTCTCGCGGAGAACGTCCGGTCTGTTCATGGGGCTGGCCTGCGGGAATGTAGACAAGTGAACGGGATTTGAAGGTTTTTTTGCATCTTTTACAAGGAGGGCGAATAAAGCATTCCAGCTATTTTTCTAACTCGCATGGACTGTCAACGGTCCGTCAATCCGTTCTTCCCTGACCGTTATTTCTTGCTGGATAAGAGGGAATACCGTCGAGGCGGCGAAATAAAGGAGTCAGCATAGCAGATCTACTATTGTCGGGAAGGTGTAAAAATGACTGCAATCAAAGTTTTTCTTCTCCGAAACCGGAACAAGTCCATTTTCG
The DNA here is from genome assembly GCF_042676285.1 of Paenibacillus sp. GCM10027626. Lineage (NCBI taxonomy): Bacteria > Bacillati > Bacillota > Bacilli > Caryophanales > Paenibacillaceae > Paenibacillus > Paenibacillus sp. GCM10027626. The sequence goes on from NZ_JBHTHC010000006.1 coordinate 59,882, forward strand.
GCCGGCTGGTCTTGACGTTCCTTTTGATTATTTCCCCGCTGTATGTACTCAGCATCGAAATGTATCGCTGGGCCATCGAGACGCAAAAGCAGGATATTTCCCATACGATGCTCTCCCAGGTGAACTTTTACGTCGAAAGTCTGGAAAAAGAAATTCAGCGGATCAAACTGCTGCTGTATTACGCAACGGACGACATCAATTTGCAGCAGCTTGCCAATGTCCCTGAATCGCTGGACGATTTCGACAAATCCGTATCCATTCTCCAACTGCAGCAGCGGCTGCTGGCGATTGCGAGCAGCAGCTCGTACATTAAAAATACAAGCGCTTACATTGTGTCGCTTGACAGGGTAGTTTCTTCCGGGACGTACAAAAGCTCAATTCCCGATGAAGAGTTCCGGATCCTGGATTTGAATTCCCGTCATTCCCCGGAAGCGCAGACGGTTTATTGGCAAAATCGCCTATTTATGAGCGTCTCCAGCCTGGCCAGCACCTTCCTTGAATCCAAAGACGTGGTCCGAAAGCACGCGTCTTTCATTCTTTCCGTTGAATTCGACCTTCATGCCCTGGAACAAGCGTTGAAGCAATTCAATGATTACAGCGACGGAGGAGCCGTTATGATCGATCTCAAAAACGGCCTCCAATTATTCAGCGCCAGCAACAAGGAACAAAACGAGAAAATGGCGGAGCTTGTGAACGAGGCGGTCTTAACGGAAAAAAACGGGTCCATGGTAAACGAAATCAAGGATAAGTCGTATTGGTCGGCTTATACAAGCTCCGACTATCTGGGAATCGCCTTGGCCAAGTACATCCCGGAACAAGGCGTTTTGACTCATTTGCAGCGGTATTTCAACTGGTTTTGGGTGTTTACGGTTACGTCTGTCCTGCTGATCGTCCTTTATTCGTTATTCACCTATCGGTTGATCTACAAACCGCTTTCCACGCTGGTGAAATCTTTCCGCAAAGTGGAAAAGGGGGACTTGAACTTCTCCATCACGCATAAAACCCGGGACGAATTCAGGTATCTTTACACGGCGTTCAACCAGATGATGGCCAGACTCGCCGCGCTCATCCAACAGGTGTACCAGCAGAAAATTCTTACCCAGAACGCGCAGCTCAAGCAGCTTCAGACGCAGATCGTGCCCCATTTTCTGTACAATAGTTACTTTATCCTGCACCGCATGGTTATTGACGAGGATCAGGAGAATGCCGCCCGTTTCTCGCTGCTGCTTGGACGTTATCTGAAATTTATTACCCGGAACGCCGGGGAAGAGGTGGCGCTGGATAAGGAAATCGATCATGCGCGGATCTATACGGAAATTATGAGTATGCGTTTTGCTAGCCGAATGAGTCTCGAGTTCGGAACTCCGCCGGACGAATGCCGCTTGATCCGGGTTCCCCGTCTGATCCTTCAGCCGATCGTCGAAAACGCAATCGTGCACGGAATAGAGCGGAAAGCCGCCGGAGGGATTTTATCGGTTTCCTTCCTTAGGGCTGAGGAAGCGCTTGGCATTATCGTAGAGGATAACGGAACCCGAGTAAGCGACGAGGAGTTGGACAGAATGCAGCAATCTCTTATCGAGAAGGCAGGCTTTGATGAAGTGGAAACGACCGGCATCCAAAATATCCACCGGCGGCTTCAATACCGGTTCGGCGGCAGAAGCGGCCTGTCGTTCTCGCGAAGCGAATTGGGCGGCCTAAAGGCCGTCATCAGAATCCCATGGAAAGAAGGGCGGCAACATGATGTACAAATTGTTGATCGTGGATGATGAGCCGTTGATTGTGGATTGGCTTTACCGGCTTTTTGGCGGATTAACGCACTTGGAGCTGGATTTATACAAGGCGTATACGGGAGAGCAGGCGATCGGGTGGCTGAATCGCGCAAAAATCGACATTGTGCTGACCGATATTCATATGCCGGAGATGGACGGTATGATGCTGCTGGAAAATATCAAGAAAAGCTGGCCGCACTGCCGGGTGATCTTTTTGACCGGCTATAACCATTTCGAATACGTATACACGGCGATTCAGCATGAAGGCGTCAGCTACCTGCTGAAAACGGAGGAAGATTCCGTTATCGTCGGCGCGGTGGAAAAGGCCGTTAAGGAGCTGGACCAAAGCTGCAGCAACGCCGAATTGATGAACAAGGTCAGGCAGCAGGTCGGCAGAGCGCTCCCGCTTATGCAGCGGGAATACCTGACTGCGCTGCTGAGAGGGGAGAAATCTGTCCTCCCGGTTACGCAGCAGCAGCTGGACGAGGTGGAAATTCCCCTGCAAGCGGATTCCCCGCTGTTGGTCCTGCTCGGAAGATTGGACAACGTGTCCAAGGACCTGGACCAGACGGAGAAAAACCGGCTTGTTTATTCCGTAAAAAACCTGGTGGAGCTCTACTTGTTCGGCTCCATTCATTCCGCCTTCGCTTATTTTGAAGACTCTTATTTCATATGGCTGATCCAGCCGGCCGATCTGCAAACCGCGCGGGAAAGAATGGTCCTTTTTGTCAGGGAGATGCTCGAAACGGCCCAGAGAGCTTGTATGGAATCTTTGCAGGCGGGGCTGTCTTTTGTGGTCGCCAAGGAGAGCTGCGTCTGGGAGCAGGTCTCCGGGAAATATTATTCGCTCAAACAGCTGCTGAATTATCGGATCGGCTCAAAAAGCGGGATGATCCTGACCGCGAAGGAGCCTGGCGACGGTAATCGGGATGCGGGAGCGGAATTATATTTGAAGAGCGGAAACGGCAAGGCGCTGCTTAATAAGATTGACCAATTGGAAAGCTGTCTGGAGCGGGGGCAGAAGCAGGAGTACTTCGAGTTGTTTTCCGAGATTGCCGTACCTTTGAGCGGATTTCGCGATATGCAGAGCATTCCGGCGCTGGAAATTTATTTTTCGCTCTCTCTGAAGCTGCTGTCGTATATCAACCGGTGGGGTCTGGCTGCCGAAAGCTCGTTTCATGCGAATCTTTATAAGCTTACAAGCGTGGCGGATTTCCGGAGCTGGGACGAAGCGGCGGACTATCTGCGAATGATTTCGGGGGATCTCTTTATGCTGCAGGAGCAGGAACAGGAAATGCAAGAGAAGAACACGGTCATGCAGCTGCAGCAGTATATTTATGACCATATTGGCGAAGATATCTCGCTTGTGAAATTGGGGGAACTGGCTCATTTCAATCCGGCTTACCTGTCCCGGTTGTTCAAACAGATCACCGGCATCAACATTACGGACTATGTGCAGCAGGTCCGGTTAAACAAGGCCAAGGCGCTCCTGGGTGAAAGTCAGATGAAAATCTACGAAATTTCCGCCGCTGTCGGGCTTGATTCCCCAGCATACTTCGCCAAGATTTTCAAAAAGGCGACGAATATGACCCCTCAGGAATACCGGGAGAGCATGGCGAGGACGTAAATAAAACGCTCAAAAGTAAAAATTGTTTTGTGTAAAACGCTTTCATTCCCGGATATAATCAACTCGATACCACACTATACAATGAAAAGGGAGGCTTGTATGAAACACAGAAAAATCTTTAAATTTGCTTCATTCGTCCTGCTGAGTTCTTTGGTGGCCGCATCGGCAGCGTGCAGCTCCAAGACGGCGACGGATCCGCCGGGGGAAGCATCTGAATCCGATTCCGGAAAGCCCGACCCCGGCGAGGGTTCACCATCCGCCGCACTATCGGAAACTGGCGGTCCTCTGGGAAAATATGACCCGGCGATTACGGTGACCAGCTTCCGGGCTGATCTCGGACCCGCTTATAAGTACGGCCCGGAAGAAACGATCGACAACAATGTGTGGACGAAAGCGTATGAAGACACGCTCGGCATCAAGCTGAAGTACGATTGGGTCGTTCCCAGCGAGCAGTACCAGCAAAAATTTGGCGTTGCCATCTCTTCGGGTGAACTGCCCGACGTGTTCGATGTGGATATGAAAAATTTGAAGCTGCTTGCTGATAATGATATGCTGGCCGATCTAACGGATGTCTACGAAAAGTACGCTTCACCGCTCACAAAAAGCGTCATTGAAGGGGACGGCGGTTTAATGCTCGGCACAGGTAAGATCGGCGGCAAGCTGGTCGGCATCCCGGAGACGGCATCGATGCTGGACGGCGCCCTGGTATTGTGGGTCCGCAAGGATTGGCTAGACAAATTAAACCTGCCGGTCCCGAAGACGCTGGATGATGTGATGAAGACCGCGGAGGCTTTCGTCACACAAGATCCTGACGGCAACGGCAAGGCGGATACGTTCGGTATTGCTATCAATAAAGATGCTGTCGGCGGATCGGCCATCGGCGTTTCGGACATCGCTCCAATCTTCTATGCTTTCCACGCCTACCCGAACGGGTGGATCAAGGACGCCTCAGGCAATTTGGTGAACGGGACGATCCAGCCCGAAGTAAAACAAGCGCTGGCGTTTTTGCATGAGATGTACGCCAAAGGTTTGATCGACCGAGAATTCGGCGTGAAAGATGTAAACAAGGTAGCCGAATCTACGACCGCCGGGAAAGTCGGAATGCAATTTGGCGCCATGTGGAACTCCATTTTTCCGCTGAATTCGAGCAAGGAAAATCCGAATGATCCCGCTGACTGGATTCCGGTCGCGCCGGTTTCCTCGGACGAAAAGCCGGTGTTGTCCCTGGTTTCGTCTCCGGTCTCGAACTTCCATGTGGTCAGCAAAGATTTCGAGCATCCCGAAGCGCTGATCAAAATGCTCAACCTTTGGGTGGAAAACACCGTTGGCCCAAATGCCGACAACTATAAATTCGGCACTACGACGGAAGGCAAGGAAGTTTTCAAAATGTCCATGTTTCGCGTTTGGAAACCGAAGCAAAACCTGGAAAGCTACCAAGCGGTGAAGGCTGCGCTGGAGAGCCGGGATCCGTCCGGATTGAATAGTACCGACAAGGCGAACTATGACCATGTGATCGCTTATCAGGGCGGATCGGTTAAAGACTGGGGCTACGCGGCGGTATTCGGCCCGAACGGCTCGCAATCAATCCTGGAGGAAATCGACAGAAACAATCTGACGATGTTCAACGAGTTTTACGGCGCTCCCACGCAAACAATGATCGACAAGACGGCTACGCTAGCGAAGATTCAGACGGAAACCTTCCTGAAGATCATTATGGGCAAGGCGCCAGTCGACGACTTCGACAAATTCGTTGCGCAATGGAAGCAACTGGGCGGCGACGAAATCACCAAGGAAGTGAACGATTGGTACAAAAATAAATAAAAACAGCTCCGCTCAAGGGAAGGAGATTGGCTCCGCCAGCTTCCTTTTCTTTGCCGGGCGGGGGCTGACATGGAGGAGTGGCCATGGAGGCTGTATTCCAAAAACGAAAAAGATGGGCAAGAGAGGCGCCCTTGCATCTGATGATGGTACCGGGTATCGTTCTGCTGCTCATCTTCAGCTACGGTCCCATGATAGGCATCATCATGGCATTTCAAAGATTTAACCCCATCAAAGGCTTCTTTAAATCTCAATGGATCGGTTTCGACAATTTCCAGTTTATCCTGCAAATTCCCGATGTGCGCCAGGTCGTCTGGAATACGGTGTTCATCGCGTTTATGAAGATCGCGGCCGGGCTGATCGTTCCCGTCATTTTGGCGCTGCTGCTGAACGAGTTAAAGTCCAGGTACATGAAACGAAGCATCCAAACGATTATTTATCTTCCATATTTCTTGTCCTGGGTGCTCCTTGCCGGCATCCTGATCGACATTTTGTCGCCTGCAGGCGGGATCGTCAATCAGTTCTTGGGCCTTTTCGGGGCGCAGCCGGTTTTTTTTCTGGGCAACGAGAAGATTTTTCCGTATTTGCTTGTCGTCACGAACGTCTGGAAAGATGCCGGCTTCGGCACCATTATTTATCTTGCCGCTTTGACGGGGATCGATCCTACGCTGTATGAAGCCGCCATTATGGACGGCGCGAACCGTTGGAAGCAGACCTGGCACGTTACACTGCCCGGCATTACGCCGATCGTTATGCTGCTCACCGTTTTGAGTCTGGGCAGCATTCTGAACGCCGGCTTCGACCAGGTGTACAATCTTTACAACCCTCTCGTGTACAGCACTGGCGATATTATCGATACGATGGTGTACAGAATGGGCTTGATCGATACCCAATACAGCTTGGCGGCCGCAGTCGGCCTGTTTAAGTCCGTCGTATCCGTGGTGCTCATTATGGTTTCGTACAAATTAGCGGACAAGTATGCGGGGTATCGGGTGCTATGACCTTTACGGAGGAAATCTATGAATAAACCATTAACTTTTGGCAGGATGGTGTTTCCCATCCTCAACTATGCCATTCTCATAGGCTTCGCGCTGCTTTGCCTGCTGCCGATGGTTCACTTATTGGCTATTTCGCTGAGCAGCGGACCGGCAGCGGCAGCAGGCTACGTCACATTTTTGCCCGTAGATCTCACGTTCAAGGCCTATCAGTTCGTGGCAAATAAACCGGAGTTTCTTCGTTCGATGGGCGTCTCGTTACAAAGAGTGCTTATCGGCGTGCCGCTGGACATTTTTTTAACGCTATTAATTGCCTACCCGCTTTCCAAGGATGAACGCACGCTGTCTTTCCGCAAAGGGTACATCACCTTTTTTATGATCACGATCCTGTTCGGCGGCGGCTTGATTCCATGGTACATGGTAATTAAAATGACCGGGCTGCTGGACAGCATTTTCGCGCTGATTTTGCCGGGAGCCGTGTCGGTGTTCAATGTCATTTTGCTGTTCAATTTCTTCCGGAACCTTCCCAAGGAAATCGAAGAGGCGGCATTTATCGACGGGGCCGGCCATTGGTATGCGCTGTGGAAAATATTCGTACCGCTTTCCATGCCGGCCATCGCTACGCTGATTCTGTTCACTGCGGTAGGCCATTGGAACAGCTGGTTTGACGGGATTATTTTGATGAACCGGACCGAGCATTACCCTTTGCAAAGCTATTTGCAAACCGTCATCGTGCAAGAGGGGCTGCAGAAAATGATGACTATACAGGATACCGCGCTGATGCAGGAGGTGTCCAACAGAACGAACAAAGCGGCGCAAATCTTTATCGGGGCGCTTCCGATTCTTTTGGTTTACCCATTTTTGCAACGGTATTTTATGAGCGGAATCGTGCTTGGAAGCGTTAAGGGCTAATCCCCCCCATTGCCGGCCGACGATGCGCTCTCCTCATGCAAAGACTGCGCCAAGTATGCGAAAACCTTGAGAGCATCAGATTTTCCGGCCGCTGCAGCGCATCATGATGTTTCCTTCATTTGATAGCGATGAAAACGTGATCTTAAAACAAAGGAGACGATCGAAATGTCAACCGAAACGAATCAAGAAGAAAAAAAGGTTGTCAGCAGAAGAAAATTTCTCGCATCTCTGGGCATGGCGGGGGTTGTCGCCGCTTCCGGAGGCTTGCTCCGCACTGCCCATGCCAGCGATCTTGTTGGTGAAGATGTGTCCGGGAAATCGTCCGGCGACATCGAGCACATGATAGAAAAGGCGCTTGGCGCCAATCAAATTCGGATCGTTACCATTGCCGAATTGCGCGCCATCGTCAAGAATCCGCCGGTAAAAACTTTATTTTACGTCAAAGACCAAGGGCAAGAAGGAGTTTTCCGGTATGACAAAGCGGATGCGGAAACGGCGGACAACACGGGGACTGTGCTGGTGTCGGCTTCAGGCGCCCGTTTCAAGCGTGTGTTCGAAGGTGCGCTCAATATTAAATGGTTCGGCGCAAAAGGCGACGACGTTGCGGATGACACGCAGGCGATCCAGAAATGCATGAATGCCGCGAAAAACGGGACAGTGTACATTCCGGAGGGCCTTTACAAAGTCACTTCCCCGATCCGGGTGCCCGAATTGACGTCCGTCTGCGGGGATGGTTACGCTTCGAAGCTGCACGGCCATGCCTGCGATTGCTTGTCGTTCGACCTCTCGAACGGCCTGTCGCCGATCGTGGTGGAGAAGTTTGCGATACTCGGCGATGAAGCGGCGGATTATACGGCGATTGTTGTGCCCGGCGCACAAACGCTTCAGCGGACGACGGGGATTACGTTCTCCAATATTTACATCGCTTATTACGGGACGGGAATGAGTTTGCGCGGTTTGTGGCATTCGAGAGTTTACGGCTGTTACATGAATGAGGTGTGGGACGGCATCAAACTAATCGGACAGTCGGTCAAAAACGTGATCGACAGCTGCCAAATCATTCGAGGAAGCGGATCGATCCAAAAGAGCGGGGATTCCACCGCCATTTATGTGGATTCGGCTTTTGACTATGCGCCGGGAAATACGGAGCACCGTCCGGAGGACGTCAACATTACGAAGACGCTTACGTTCGGCTTCGATATTGGCGTGAACTGGTCCCGATGTCTTTATGGCGCGATCAAAGAATGCGACCTCGATTATTGCGGCAAATACGGCATCTATTATATGCAGACCGAGGGCGGATTGACCATAAGCAACAACTGGATCGCTTTGACCGAGAGCAACGCCCTTGCGGGCATTCGGGCGGAAAATATGAGCGCTCCGGGTACCTCCGCTCACTGTTTGATCCAGCATAACACGATCGGCCATTACGTCGGTACGAACGTACAGTGCAAAGGGATCAGCATCGGCTGGAATCAGAACAATACGATCATTGACGGCAACCATCTTACTAATATGGTAACAGCGGACATCCACGTGGATTACTGCCGAAATGTTCATGTTACAAGAAATACGCTCACTTCCGCCGTGGAAAGCTCCATCCAGGTCGACAGCACGCAATATCCGGTGTATGTGAATGATAATCAAACCGCTGGAAAGATCGTGTACAATCCCAATACGGAGCAAATCATGATCAACAACCGGTTCGTGAAGAAGAGCGTGCCCGCCGGGGGCGTATGGTCGAAAGGAGATGCGGTTTACAATACGAAACCGGAACCGGCAAACGGTAAAGTCGTAATGGGCTGGTATCGGGTAACGGACGGAACCGGCCATGTTGAAGGGACGGACTGGATCGCATTCGGCAACTAAAGCTTCTAATGCCGCACATTGCGGCCGGCATGCGCGAGAGCATGGCAAATCCGGCGATGAACGCGACTAGCCTCCGGCTGTCAGACGGGCGAAGCGAAGTTTTGCGGCTGCCAGGAGCTCCGAAAAACTTCGCTGCCGTCGGTTGCACGGGATGAAAAAGGCGCTGGTGCAAGCGTCCAAGACCGCCATCCGCCAAATAATTTCGCTGCCTACCGCTCGCCATTCCTTACGCACTCAAAAAGCCTCTCGGCGGCCGCCGCCACAGACACGGCTGTATCCGGTCCCATGGAATTGGTTTCCTCATAATGGCTTCTTCCGAAGGCGTCCACGCCTCTTTCCGCATAGGGGCGGGAGGGATGTACGAAGAAATCGTTGGGAGGAACGATATAGCCGATCATATCGTTGGCGAGCCCGAAAATAAGGAGATCGTCTCTTCCGGCAATTTCCTGCAGCGTCCTCGGGTTCCGCTTCTCCGGCGCCGCCGCCAGCCCCGCCTCGGCAAAGCCTCCTTTCGCCAGTTCAGGAAAGAGTTCTCCAGGCATAAGAAGGATCGGCACATCCCCGAGGGAAAGATAACTCACCTCCGTAGGCTCCGTTGACATATCTATTGCGCCATTAGGGTAAAAAGTTTTAATTAAGTTTACATTCGCATCCTTAATGTTATAGTATTGTGTATCATTATGACGAACCTAGTCGCTTTCGCTAGAATACTTTAGTCTTTCTTGTATTAAGAGTACAATAGAAAGCGCATGCAGTCTTTGCACTGCGTGTTTCTCCTATTGAATTAATCCTCTTTATTCGCAAGCGAAAATGCTCATGTTTAGAAAAAATAATTGTACATTATCGACATTCAATTAAGCTGCGGGGTGGGCGGGTACATGTTCGAGGATCGGAAAGCCGTAAGAAAAGGGGCAAAATTTCATTTTGACAATATTTATTACAACAATCCTATCTCCTACGACGCTATCCTTCTCTATCAGGTTGGCGATCTTGGCAGTAGCTCCGGATTTTCGATTGGGGGTCATGATCAGTTTTGTTATGAGATTAGCTACATCGCTTCGGGCAGCGGTTATTACTGCAGCAACGACAAAAGCTATCCGGTCAAAGCCGGAGACATTTACATAAGCTTGCCAGGTGAGCGTCACGACGGTCATGCAGATGCGAGTGATCCCTTCCGATATTATTATATCGGCTTCGGATTTGATGCATCGAGAAGCGAGTACAGCAGCTTTGCCCAGGTTCAGCGGATGCTCGACCAAGTGAAGATACCGATAACCACGGATAAATTCGGAATCGAAACGGCTTTTAGGGGCATTTTCAACGAACTGATTAATCTGAGGGAATACTCGGATGCGCTGATTAAATCCTATATCTATCAACTTATTTTCCTCACCTATCGAAGCTTCTTCGACAGTTGGGAGAAACAGTATTCCCGTCAGTATGAAACCGATGTGAACCACGGGATCATTTACGAAATCATCCACCATATCGACAGCAATCTGGAGAACGGAACCATAATTAAGCTGCCCCAGCTCGGAGAGGCGCTTGGCTACAGCTATTCCCATCTTTCGCACCTTTTTTCACAAAAAACAGGCCACACCATCAAACAGTACTTTAATCGCAGACGCTTTGAAAAGGCGTTGGAATGGCTCAAGGGGTCAACCTTAAGTGTTACGGAAATTTCCGCAAAGCTGGGCTATCAATCTATTCATACGTTCAGCAAAGCGTTCCGTATAAACTACGGATTTTCCCCAACGGACTACCAACAAATGATCGGCAATCACAAAAAAAGAACAATAGATTAACGGTTATGGCTAAAGACACCTCCGGCGGCTTCCTGTTACGATTCGAGTGAGAAGCAAGCTACCCCATTCACTCAGAAGAGGAAAGGAAGAAGCCATCTATGAGCAAGCTGAGAGTCGGTATTATCGGTACAGGAGGTATTGCCGAGATTCATATGAACTCCTACGCCGCCAATCCGGATGTCGAATTATACGCGATTTGCGATCTAGTGGAAGAGCGGGCCGCCAAAAAAGCGGAGCAACGTGGGATTAGCCGCATTTACACGGATTTCCGTCAAATGTTGAATGACCCCCAGCTTGATGCCATAAGTATCTGCACCCCTAATAGTGCCCATGCACCAATATCCATTGCCGCTCTTCAAGCTGGCAAGCATGTACTGGTCGAAAAACCTCTATGTATAACAGTCGAAGAGGCATTAGAAGTAGAGAAGGCAGTACGGGCAAGCAATTGCGTACTGCAGGTCGGATTTGTACGCCGATATGGCAACAATACGAAACTTGTGAAACGATTTATCGAAGCAGGAGAAATTGGCGAAGTTTATTACGCTAAGGCCTCATGCTTGCGCAAAATCGGCAACCCTGGAGGCTGGTTCTCTGACCAGAAGCGGTCAGGAGGGGGGCCGCTGATCGATCTGGGTGTGCACGTCATCGACCTATGCTGGTATTTGATGGGCAGACCGAAGGTCAAATCGGTGAGCGGCAATACGTATAAGAAGCTTGGTAACCGCGCCAATATTCAGAACCTTGCCTACTATAAGTGTTCGGATTACGATCCGGACAAGAACGATGTCGAGGATCTAGCGAATGCGATGATCCGTTTTGAGAACGGCGCTTCCCTTCTCGTAGACGTTAGCTTCTCCCTTCATGCGAAGCAGGATGAAATTACGGCCAAGATCTACGGGGAAAAGGGCGGCGCAGAGCTTGAACCCGAACTGATGTTGGTCAGCGAAAAGCATGATACGATTCTGAACATCACGCCTCAGGTAGATAATCTTGCCTTCGATGGTATTCAGAGCTTCGCGAATGAAATCAACCATTTCGTCGACTCGTGCCTCGGCCGAATCCAAACGCTCAGTCCCGTAGAAGACGGCGTGGAAATGATGAAAATATTATGCGGTATTTATGAATCGGCGAGGATCGGAAGAGAAATTCATTTCGAGGGGGAATAGCGGGTGAAGCTGACGAACAAAATCGGCGTGATCGTCGACAGCTTCGGCGTCGGTGTGCGCGAAGGGTTGAAGAATGCAGCAGAAGTCGGAGCCGAGGGTGTTCAAATCTATGCGGTTAGCGGAGAGATGGATCCGGCCACCTTGTCGACCACAGATCGCAAGGAGCTTAAAGCATATATTGATTCAATGGGGCTGGAAATCGCCGCTCTATGCGGCGACCTCGGAGGGTATGGCTTTCAGGATGCAACGGTAAATCGTGAGAAAGTCGCGAAGTCGAAGCAGATCCTCGATCTGGCCCTGGACCTTGGCACGAACATCGTTACAACACATATTGGCATCGTGCCTGAGGAATCGCATCCTTACTATCAGCCGATGCTTGAAGCTTGCGCAGAGTTAGCTGCATATGCAGCAGAGAGAAATGCTTATTTCGCGATTGAGACCGGCCCTGAAACCGCCTTGCACCTCAAGACGTTTCTGGACAAGCTAAGCTCCAGAGGGGTTGCCGTCAACTTCGACCCCGCGAACTTCGTTATGGTTACCGGGGACGACCCTGTGCAAGGGGTTTATACCCTCAAGGACCACATTGTGCACACGCATGTCAAAGACGGCCTCAAGTTCCACGACTTCGTGGATCCAATAGCCATCTACGGCTTCCTCGGGCACAAAGGCATGTCGCATGAGGAGATTTCCGATATGGCTGCCGCAGGAGAGGCTTTCCGTGAGGTGCCGCTCGGCGAAGGTAGCGTCAAGTTCGACGACTTTTTTGCGGCGCTTTCGGAAATTGGTTATACAGGTTATTTAACCATCGAACGCGAAGTTGGAGACAATCCGAAGGCTGACATCCACCGAGCGGTCGAGTTTATTAAGAAATTTCGTTAGCTTGGCAGCAACAAGCACGCGAGAAAGGCTGTGAGATCAGAGGTCGTCCTCTGATCTCACAGCCTTTTCTTTTGCAAAAAATCTGTCCGTGCACATTCTCAGTCTCTGAGTGTACATTTTCCGACAGCGAGGCATGGTATATTTAGTCCAAGAAAACGCTACCATTACATCAGAAAGGAGTCATCACATGTCTCTGCCTTATCGAAAAAAGACATTATGGATGAGAATCGTTCAGCACCGCACCTTATATTTGCTGTTCTTGCCCATTGTCGCTTATTACATCGTCTTTCGTTATTGGCCGATTGGACTGGCCTGGGTCGTCGCCTTCAAAGATCTGCAGTTAGGGAGCGGCACATTTGCAAGTCCGTGGGTCGGACTAGACAATTTCCGAATGATGTATACCGACCCAGTCTTACCGACAGTCATCAGAAACACGGTGGAAATCAGTCTACTGCGTATTGTATTCGGTTTCTTTCCGCCTATCATTTTGGCTATCATTTTCCATGACTTGGTCACAAAGAGATTCAAAAAATGGATGCAGACTCTTGTGTACATCCCCCACTTTTTCTCGTGGGTTATCGTGTTCGGAATCGTATTCGGTTTTTTCTCGGTAGGATCTGGCTTCATCAACAATACGCTCAATTTTTTCGGGTTTGACCGCCATGAGTTTTTACTGGATGAAAGCTGGTTTCGTCCCATATTAATCAGTTCCGGTATATGGAAGGAAGTAGGTTGGAGTACCATCATCTACTTGGCCGCATTAGCGACGGTTGATCCTATGCTTTACGAAGCAGCCGTTATGGACGGTGCAGGACCGATGCGGCGGTTATGGCATATAACGCTTCCAGGAATAACGCCCGTCATTACTTTTGTGTTGTGCTTAAGCCTTGGCAACATTCTCAATGCAGGTGGCGAACAGATTCTATTGTTCTACAATCAAGCCGTACTAGCTGTCGCGGACGTGATCGATACTTGGGTATATCGTGAGGGACTAGCAAGTCTACAGCTCAGCTTGGGTGTTGCAATGGGATTATTCCAATCGTTGATCGGGATGATTCTTGTGCTGATCAGCAACTATTTATCCAAGAGATTTACCGGCCGTGGAATCTGGTAGGAGGCAAACTTATGTATTTTAGATCTAGATCGGAAACCTTGTATCAAGTCATCCTGCATGTCATTGTTATTATTGTAGCCATAGCTTCCGTATTTCCGCTCATTTATGTTCTTGGCATGTCACTAACGACACAGCCCGAGCTGATCGCGCGCCATTATTTCGTAATCATTCCACACGAACCTACGCTCGAAGCGTATAGACGGATCATTACCTCTCCGTTAATATGGAATTCTTTCCTTATATCCGTGATCCGTAGCGTAGTCGGTCCGCTTCTAACCTTGGTGTTTACGCTGATCGGCGCGTACGTGCTGTCCCATAGAACTTTGCCTGGACGGAACGCAATGCTATTCTTTATTCTTGCGACAATCCTGTTTGGCGGCGGGTTGATCCCGACCTACCTGGTCGTGAAAGACTTGCATTTAATCGATTCGCTATGGTCGCTCATCATTCCTGGGCTAGTTGATAGTTTCGGCCTACTCGTTATTAAAATTTTCATCGAAAATCTGCCGGATGGCTTAATGGATTCCGCTAAAATTGACGGAGCCGGTGAAATCCAAACCCTAGTCCATGTAGTCATTCCGCTTGCAGCCCCAGCCTTGGCCGCGATTGGCCTGTTCGGCGTCGTAGGCCACTGGAACAGCTGGTTCGATGCGCTCATTTACTTGAACGATGCCAACAAGTACCCACTACAGCTTATATTGAAGAATATGCTGACTGGGCAGGTGATCGGTGACCAATTCAGGGAAACGATTATTCTGGATTCGGCGCGAATCACTCCGGAATCGATGAAGATGGCGACTGTAATTTTCGGTATTCTCCCTATTTTATGTGTGTACCCGTTTCTGCAAAAGCATTTTATTAAAGGGATGTATTTGGGTGCGGTAAAAGGGTAGGTTGTGATGAGATTTCCTAAAGGGAATCTCCTACAATATAATAAATATGAAAAGGGGTCGTTCAATGAGGAACAAAGGAGTACAAGTCTCACTAGCAATGGTATTGCTGTTATCACTGTTACTAAGCGCATGCAGCGAGGGCAAGGACAAAACGGCCGACAGCAGCACGGGTAATTCCGTAAACGGTACAGAGCCATTGAAGGAACTGACGTTTCCCGACGCTTTTCCGGAGGTACCGAAGGCCGTTGATCCGGGAAGCTACGATTATGACGACATGAGCAAGCACTATGATATCGAGGTCGCACTGGTCGGCAATACGAATACGCCGGCATCGGAAGACCCAATCGCCGACTATTTGAACAAACAATTGAATATTTCACTCAAACTAACGAATATGGCTTCCGGTGATCTGATCAACAAAATAACGGTTCGTTTCGCATCAGCGCAACCGCCGGACTTGACTTATATCGGAGATAAAGATGTAGCCTTTTCGCTCTATAAACAAGGCCAATTGGTCGACGCACTGGAAGTTCTCCCTTACATGCCGCAGATGATGAACTATGTAACGAAGGATTTCAAGAACTGGTCAACACTAGACGGCCATATGGTCGGCATTCCGCGCTATTCCACATTTCCCCCGAACTGGGGCCTTTTCATCCGACAAGATTGGCTCAAGCAGTTTGGCATGAGTATGCCAACGACCGAGGATGAGCTGTTTGCTTATGCGAAGGCTGTCGTGGAAAAAGACCCTAATAAAAACAACAAAGCCGACACTTACTTTATGGGGACCGGCGCGAATGGCCAAGGCTTCGGCATGATGGATGCTTTAAGAGCCATGTATGGCCATACGAGTTGGAATGTCGTAGACGGGACAGTCAATCATCCTATGCTTGACGGTTCAACCAAACGATACCTGGAGTTCGTCAAAAAATTGAATGATAACAAGCTGTTATCGCCTGACTGGTACACGATCGGCTGGGAACAATTTAAATCCTATACGCTGAATGACCAGATCGGTATGGTTAATTATCCAGGTTTCAACCTGCTGGCTGAACAATACACGGCAAAGAAGAACGATCCGGAAACACTGGATTACTGGGCCCCGATTCAGCCTTTAAAATCAAACGACGGTAAGGGCGGCATGAACTTACCTACCGGGGCTCCAGAAGGCTTGTACCTTATTTCCAAAGAAGCAGCAAAAGATCCGGGTAAATTAAAACGGATCGCGCATTTCCTTGATTCGGTTATCTATCCTAACGTTAATTATTGGGCTCCCGTGCAGGGTGGCGGACCGGAAATTTATCCGGATCTGGTAAAGGTCGAGAAACATGACAACGGCACTTATACGATCATCAAGGATCCCAAAAACACACCGATCGATAATCAACCGGAATTGAAAGGAGCTGGCGACTGGCAAAATCTCGCTTACTCCCTGATTTGGGAAGTACACCAGCAATCCGACCTCATTCCCTATAACGAACTAGGGGACAAATATAATCTGGACGTTATGGCGATGCCGCGGTATAAGAACTATGACATGTTCCTCACTTTGGATGGCCCAACCACGAATCGGTTAGGGGAGTTTATAAAGAAAAATGAGATTGCTTTCGTCCTCGGTAAGAGAAGCTTTGACGAGTGGGATAAATATGTCGATGAATGGAAGCGCTCAGGCGGCGATGCTTTAATAAAGCAAGTGGCTGAACAGTTGAAAGTTTCCCCGCCGAAATAATTATTATTATTTACATTTAATGTACTTACTGGAAAAGGTGCATCTTGTTGATGCTCTTATCCAGTAAGTATACTTATGTTAAGGGGTAACATTAGTTTAACCGAATGGAGAGGAATGGATGATAATCGGGAAGAAGATCAGTTCGCGGATGAAGTTAATCCTGCTGTTAATCATCCCGAGTACGCTTCTCGTAGCTGTCGTCATTTATGTCGCGCAGCATCAAACTGTTCGCTATCTGCGTCAAACACAGGTCGAAGCGCTAAGCGGAATGAGTCGTCAGGTTGCATACCTAATCGAGAAGCAAATGGACGATGTTGTACTTAACATGCTTGAGATCGAACAAACGGCCAGTAAAGATAAGGCACCGGACAAACTGCTGGAATCGATGAATACGCTTATTCGGATTCGCAGCGATTTAATTCGTGGGATCGTATATATCGATCAGCGAGGTTCTATAACCGGATATCCCGAGCACTTCTGGGGATATTTCTCCGAACAGGAGCAGAAGCTAATCCAAGAGCAGTCTAAGGAAGGCAGCCCCACCATCGCCTGGTCCGATCCATTTCGTTCTAGCATAGGCCGCTTAAATGTTTTTAGCCCTGTCAGCATCATTAGCAAAAACGTCTATGATGAGAACGGCGTTTCCATCGGCAAGCTGGCGTTTGTTGTGGATTTGACTTACTTTCTGCAGGGTAGTGCCGCTTTCACAGGCAATTACGATACACAGACCTTATTGTTCGATCGTAACAACCAGCTGATCGATACATTGACCATAAGCAGAGATAATCCAAATCAGCCGACCAGCTACAAAGACAAGCATATCCAAACGCTCCCGGAAGCACTGAAGTACTTCTCAGGCAATAGCAAGTACTACGCGACAACTAAATTATCAGATCATCCGAACTGGAAAATCGTTATTGTCGGAGATGTACAAAAGTTAGAGCAGCAATTCGATCCTGTCATCCACTTAGCTATCCTCGTTTGTACTATCGGTATCGCTGGACTCGCGCTCATCTATATTATAGTCTCCTGGTGGTTTACGCGGCCGATCCTAGTAATATCTCGCGGTATCCGAACGGTCGCTAAAGGGGATTTGGACTATACATTCCCCATCATTCGAAAGGATGAATTTGGCGAACTGGCGCTTGAGATCAACCGGATGATGCGAACAATCAAACAATTGATCGTTGATTTGACGGCGACGGAAGAGAAAAAGCGGCAGGCAGATTTTCAAGTTCTGCTGTCGCAGATCAACCCTCATTTTTTATACAACACGCTGAATACGATCGATATCCTGATTGATTTCGGAGAGAAAAGAGAACTTCATCAAGTGATGTCCGCATTGACAAGGCTTCTGAAATATGGCTTAGACCGTGCGACGGATTTGCGTCCGCTTCATGACGAATTGCATAACATCAAAGATTATTTATACATTTTATCAATTCGCTATGGCAACCGATTCACATTCAACGTGGTCGATCCAGGTGAACTAACCAATAGCATGGTATTAAAGCTTATCCTGCAGCCGATTGTGGAGAACGCCGTGTTCCACGGCCTCCATCCGCTCACAGATCGCGCTGGAAGGCTAATGGTGACAGCTGTGGCAGAAGGAAATGACATCCGAATTGTGGTGGAAGATAATGGCGTTGGTATGGCGAAGAACAAAGTCCTAGGGTTGCAGGCTACATTTGAGCTGGAAGGAATGCCGCAGGAGAATAACATAGGGTTACAAAATGTAAATAGGCGAATTCAGCTGTATTATGGCTTGAACTACGGCCTGCAGATTGACAGCGAGGAGGGTGTCGGCACGACCGTAACGGTTAGGCTCAAGATCCAGAAGGAGAAGGAGGAAGAGCAACATGCACGAAGCGATCACACTGATGGTCGTTGATGATGAGCCGTTGACTAGACGCAAATTGCGCAGCTTTAGGCTTGCCGAGCATGGCTACAAGATTATCGGAGAAGCTGAAAATGGTGTTCAGGCGCTTGAACAAATAGACAGGCTCAAGCCGGATATTATACTCGCAGATATCGGGATGCCGGTCATGGATGGGTTAGAGCTTTTAATGCAAATTCAGAAGCGTAACGAGCCGCCAAAGGTTATCATGCTAACCTGTTATGAAGACTTTACCAAAGCTCAGACTGCTATCCGTTTAGGGGCTTTCGATTATTTAACAAAGCTTCTACTCAGCGAGGAGGACCTTCTTAGAGGTTTGGACAAAGCAGCACGTCAATTACGCAAGGAGCGAAATGCTGCGGAACAAACGATCCGCTTCATGCTGCAAGAGCTAATCTTATTTCCATCGGAGCGTATACTATCGCAACTTCAGCAGATTCCATTTAAGCCGCGCCAATTCGCATTGGCAACGATCCGTGCCGATTTGACAGCCGATCAATGGCTAATTGCTAGTTATCCCTTATTGGAAACCGTGTGCGAACCTTATCGCTCCATCGTCATACGCATGCCAGAACGCCTATGGAGCATCCTATTTGTTTCATTCGCAGAAAACGACACATGCAATTTCCATAGCTGGTGCGCCCAGCAATGTTCTTCGTTTAGCTCTATTATGAGTGGTTCGCTGGAACGGAATCATTATTTGATGTCATTCATCCCAGTCCGATACCGTGTAATGGAATTGTTCAAAGCGTATAAGGAGAGCGTTGAATTATTCGACTCCGGCTTTTATTTAGATCAAGGGAAGCTGTTGCAGGAGCATGACAACAGAACGTTTGCCGCTGACAGCATCAAACCGCTTGAGTCAAAAACTGAAAGCATTCGGAAAGCGGTAGCAGAACGGGATTATAAGGAGGCTTCATCCGGCATTCGCGAATGGTTGGAGCTGACCAAGCAATTACAACCGCATCCAGATCACATCAAGGAACTAGGCAAGGAAATCGTTATTATTGTTGCTGGCCATGTTGGAATGTATGGAAGCCACTACGAACCACTACTTCTCGAACTTAAGCCATCGCTAATAGGAAGATTAACTACGGCTCTGCATCATTCTGAGGTATTCGACGCCATGCAAACGCTTACTGAATTTGTTCATTTATTGAACAGTTCCCCCCTAACAATGCGTACGGAAATCAAGAAGGCAATCCACTACATTCATAAACATTATCGCGATATTGATATCACTTCTGCGGCTGAATACGTCAATCTAAGTCCAAGCTGGTTTAAAACATTGTTTCGTAAGGAAACTGGAGTGAGCTTTCATGAGTTTGTTCAATCCTATCAATTAGAAATGGCTAAACAGCTCATGGTAACGACGGACATGAAGGTGTACGAAGTGGCCGAGGCTGTCGGCATCACGAATCCCCGTTACTTCTCACGGTTGTTTACCAAAAGCTTCTCCGTGCCGCCCCTTGACTACCGCAAACAAAATGGATCCCTCTTCATTCCTTGAAGCTGGGGCCATTTTGTTTTGTTTGAAGCGTGCAACTCATGTAACCGAACAGTGCACATGGTTTTTCAATAAAATCTATCTGTGCACATTTACAGTCCCTGAGTGTACATTTTCCGACGGCTAGGCATGGTACATTAATTAAAGAAAGCGCTAACATTTAATGAGGTTATCAAGGAAATATTTGAGGAGGTGATTAAGGAAGTTGGTTTTCTTGTTCAAATGAATTTGTAGAGGAGTGAGTTATAAACATGAAGAAAATCACAAGTATGCTGCTCATTGCTGCATTTGCGGCAACATTTCTTTACACTCAGAATGAGGCTGAAGCGAAGAAAGTGTCAATTCCACCAAGGCCCAACGGCCCAGTGCAACAAATGGATGTACCCTTCCCTATTGGGGTGTTCTGGATTCAACCAGCTGGCGATATTACCGACGCCAGTATGGAAGATATCAAGAATATGAATGTTAATTTTCTTGTCCCTCATAATGGCACGAATAGCTTCGCTACGAATGATCGAGTCATGGATTTTGCTGAAGCTCATAATTTGAAGGTAATGGCCTTCGATGAACGCTTCAATTATCAATTCACCAACAAAAGTGAACCTTTATCCGAGGAAGTACTCTCAGCTCCTCAAGATAATGTAGATCATTACAAGGGTAGACGAGGATTGTTGGGTTACAACATTGTTGACGAACCAACTGGCTATGAGTCAATTGATAATGTAGCTCAAGTACAGGACTTATTCAGGTCGCATGATCCAGATCGTATGACCTTCGTCAATCTGAATGGTTACTGGGATACTTTTGATCATACGGGGTATTCGAAAGATGTATCGGGGGAATTTGCAAAGCCAGATTCTCCGATTGGTCAAAGCTTCCGGACAATGCCGGACGAGAAGAAAATAACGTCCATTCAAGTGTGGCTCGACTTTAATCAATTCAAGGATGATGAGAAGTTAACGATGAGCATCTGGGATTCTCCCAAAAAGAAGAAGCTTATCGATAGCAGCACACTCACTCCGGAATCAGCCAGATTATTCACAACGTTTAATTTTGATGCGAAGGTCAAAGAAAACACCAATTATTACTGGGAGATCGTCCATGAAGGCGGGGGCGACAACAGTGTCGGATGGATCGTACGGTCGAAGGATGATGAGGACTGGTATCCGCAGGGAACAGGTTATGTGCAAGGGACACCATTAAATTCAGACTTCTTCTTCTTTATCAATTCTTCTTTCTATGAGAACTATGTATCTCAATGGGCAAGTAAAAACCCGGATATGTTAAGCTTCGACTATTATCCGTTCGGGCATAACGGCAGTATCTATGAACACACCTATAGAACCTTGGAAATTGTGCGGCGTCAATCTTTGAAGCATAATCTGGACCTATGGTCTTATATGCAAACCGTTGGAACCGAATCGATGCGAGTGCCGAATGAAGGCGAGATGAGATATAATCTCTACACGAATTTGGCTTATGGCGTCAAAGGAATCATCTACTTCACCTATGGTACGCCACAGATTCCAGGTTTCCAAGATGGGTTGCTTAATTCGAATAATGAAAAAACAAACAAATATTACTATGCGCAGCAGAATAACGCGGAGTTGTTACAGTTGGGAGAAACCTTGAAACAATTAACTTCGCTAGAGGTATATCATACAGGCAGCACAATACCCGCGGCAACGAACCGCCTTCCGGCTAAATCGGCCGTTCAACCTGCGGATGGCAACGAGCCCTATATTATCTCTTATTTCGAACATCAGAATGGGGATCCCTATGTTATGATTGTGAATCGGGATTTCGACAATGCGAGAGTGGGTACGTTTACGTTGAAACATAAGCCTAAATGGATCAAAGAAATATCGAAAGTAGACGGGACAGCCGTTGATACGAACTATGACAAGAAAACCGGGCAACTGACGCTTTCCTTCAAACAAGGTGAAGGCATCCTTCTGAAGCTTCCTGCAGGTTATGATCTAGACTAATTCTGATTGAAAAGATTACCTTCTCAGATGATGAGGATACCGCAGACGTTGGGCACCCTGCCTGACGTCTATTATCATATTAAAACCCGAGAGCCCTTTCTGTAGACAATCACGGGTTTCATATTAGGATTGCGCGAAATGTGACCGGCCTATGGCGCGTTTATCCTCATGTGCGCCGAGATGAGCCTCGCTAAGCCATGATCGGATAGCTGACCTTCCTACCACCGTACGTTTCGGATACGGTGGTTCAACCGTTTACGTGCAATTGACGAAGATGCTCTGATTGAGATCATCTTGATGAATCCCTATACAGACAAAGATTCTCCTCGAGACAAGCAATCCATTTTTGACATCCAAGCTAAGACGGCTGAGGGGAAACTTATCAATGTCGAGATGCAGCGATTTAATAAATATGACAATGCGCATGGTGAGCAAGGGCATCTCCTAGAGCGATCAGATCGCTCGGAAGATGCTCTTTTCATTTTGCTACCACGGAAGCATTTCAAGCGTTTCTCCCTCTCCTCACTCTTGGCCCTCAAAAAACGCAAATAAAAAAATCCCTTACGTATCAAGGGATTTCAGCTTCTTAAGTATGGTGCGGTCGAGAGGACTCGAACCTCCACGGTATTGCTACCGCCAGCCCCTCAAGCTTCTTCCCAGAACCGTTTTACATTGTCCATGCCGATTTTGGAACCGGTGCGGCAATCTTCCATTCCCTCGAACTCGACGGTCACATATCCATCGTATCCGGATTGCTTGATCAGTTTAATAACTTCGCGCATTTCGATGTCGCCATGGCCGATAATAGCGCCCCGCAAATAATTCCCGTTCGCAGTAAGAAACCAGTCTCCCCCGGTTGGTGGCTGATAGTATGGGCGGACATAAAAATCTTTAATATGTATAAGTGAGGCATACGGCAGATTTTTCTTAACGCCGACCAATGGTGCTTCATCCGCGCACAAAAAGTTGCCTACATCGAGCGTCGTTTTGAAGTTGGGCCGGTCAACGGCATGCAACACGCGCTGTACTCTGTCGCTGGCCTGCACGGAAAAACCGTGGTTTTCAATCGTTGTTGTAATCCCGAACTGAGCCGCGTAATCGGCAATCCGGCGGCTTCCCTCGACGATCAGGGAGAGGTTGTCCTCCACGTATTGGATCGTCATTTTCTCCTGCGGCAGCGTAAACGCCGTCACATCATGGCGCATATGGCGAATTCCCATGCGAGCCAAGAGGTCGACATGCTGCTTCAGGCGCGCCACTTCTTCCTGGAAAGCAGCATCTGTCTCCTGGACAAAATTGGCCGGAAGCGAATAGTTGGATAGTTCGATCCCAACCGCGGCCGCTTTCTCCCTGACTGCATCAGCCAGCTCCAGGTTGTCAACGAGCGTAAAGCCGTAGGGGACGATCTCCATATGGCTGCCGCCGTTTTCTTTGATCCAGTCGATAACGTCAAGAACGGTCATTTCGCCTGCTTTAATGGCAGGCAGCAAACTGTAAGTGCTAAGTCCGATTTTCATCGCGATTACTCATCCTCCAGCTATCAAATTGTTATGCATGGCACTAGGTTGTCGAGCTCTGGAATGGCGCAGATAAATGCTTGAAGCATTATTCTGAGAAAGCGGTTCCCTCGCTCATACTTTGTATTCTATACCGGAAACAGCCGGATTTGAAGAACAATTGTGCAAACGAACCGGATTAATAGATAAATGACAGTGCAAAAAGAGCGGACAATCAGATAAAGCAGCGGCAGATCTTCCTGTGTATAATAGTAATCACTAAAGATGATAGCGCTTTCCATACTTATACTTTTATGAGGAGGATGCAAGCACATGTCAGAGAAAAAACGTTCGATTTCCGAGCAAGAGGTCAAGAAGCCGGATATGACCCGCAGACAGCTGCTGACGACGATCGGGATAGCCGGTATCGCGGCAGCGTCTGGCAGTTTATTCGGCGGGGGAGTCGGAAAGGCGTTTGCCAATGAAGCGAACCCGGAGAGCCTGGCTGGCAGCCCGGACAATCTTGTTATTAAGGATCTGCTCGATCTTGGCTTGTGCGTAACACTTACGATCGCCGAGCTGCGGGCGTGGACGAAGGCCCCGCTAAACGGGCTTTACTACATACGCGATGCTGGCAAAGAAGGGCCGTTCGTCTATGATCCGAGCGATACGACAGCGGCGGATAATACCGGCACAGTGCTTGTATCGGCGGCAGGGGCGCGGTTTAAGCGCATCATCGATAAAGACGGAGTCAATATTAAATGGTTCGGGGCAGCCGGCGACGGCATTACAGACGATACGCAGAGCATTCAGGATACGATTGATGCTGTAGCGGCTATGGGCGGCGGCACAGTGTTCATCCCGAAGGGTACGTATATCGTTTCTCCAAGCGGCAAGAAGCGGATTGCGCTGCGCAGCAATGTGAATATTGTAGGCGCAGGCCATGAGGCCGTTGTCAAGGTGAAGGATGATGCAGGCGACTACTGGACGATCTTCGGCGGTTTTTGGGGAGAGGAAAAGGTGGAAAATGTGCGGATCAGCAACTTCCGCATCGACCAGAACCCGCTTAAAAATACGACATGCAGCATTGATCCGAAAAAAGACAATGTGCAAGACTACGATTGGCGCCAATTTAGTATATCGCTGTTTAATTTCGAAAACATTGCGATCGATAATATGCGTTTCGATCCGACCTGCGGCGTCAATACGATCACAATCAACAATACGGCATGCAAAAATGTCTTTATTTCGGATTGCTATTTTAATTTTGTAATGGCCAAGGGGGATCCGGATTACGATAATTCCGCTGTGTATATGAACAACCGGTCGCATACGATTACCAATTGCCGTTTTTATGCTGCACCAGGCAACAAAGCGATTGGCGCAATGGAAACGCACACGGGACAAAGTGTGATTTCCAACAATATTTCCGACGGGTATGTAACCGGCATTCATCTGCAGGCAAGCGAGGTGAGCGATGCCTATTGCGATATGACGATTGTTGGCAATACATTCAGCAATGCCAATCAGGCGATTCAGCTGTGGCCGCGGCATGAGCATCCGATCAAGAATGTCACCATTACCGGCAACACGATCAGCATCAACAACAAGACCTATAACCGGGCGATGCAATACGGGATTGGCTCTTTTGCCGGCGAGTTTTTGCCGGATACGGGAGCATTCGAGAATATTACCGTAACGGGCAACACGATCCAGTTCCAGGAGGAGCTGACGAAGCGCCAGACGCTGGTGGAGATCTACGCCTTCGGGATCGGTTTTATCCGGGCAGCTGACCTGCGGAATGTCATTATTAGCGACAATGTCATTAAAAATCCGCCGCTCACCGGCATCCGGGTCGGCAACCGCAAAAAAATCGGCGTCGTTTCCAATGTGCAGATTACCAACAATGTCATCATCAATCCGGGGCATTATCCGGCGGATGCCGAGCTGCTGCGGACGGGCATTCTGGTTATGTCGACGGCTGATGGCGTCGATATATCGGGCAACTATATTACTGATACTTTCGATGCGCTTAAAGGCCTGTACTCGATCCGGCTTAGTGACGAGGATGGCTCGTTCTCGAATGCGTGCGTCAGGAATAACTTCATTACCGCCAAGCAAGGCGGTTTCTGGCTCGATTTGAGCAAAGCTGTCCAAACGGATGAGATGGAACAGGCTTTCCGCTTTGCGCCTGCATTCCCGCCTGCTTCAGGCAGCTATGAAGCGGGGGCGATTCTTTATATTACCGGAGCCGATGCCACCGACGGCCCTGTCGGATACAAAGTGACGTCTGCCGGCACGGCTGGCACGCTTGTTGGCGTCAAGGCGACTGGCAGCGGCTCGGCCATTACCGTTACGAATTCGGCCCAACTGCGGGTAGGGCAGTGGATCGTGCTGGCATCCGGCAATCAGACCCGCCGCATTATGCATATTGCCGGAGACGTGGTGCGTTTGAATGAAAGTTTGTCCGCTTCGGTCAATGGCACATCAGTAGCATTTGCCGCGCCAGTCTTCAAGCCGTTCGGAAATATCGGCAAGCTGCCGGCGATTGGCAATACCAACGGTCTAAATGTGAAGAAGCTGGAGCAGGAATTGAACCTCGTGAAGCAAGCTTTGCGGGATTACGGCATGATTCACGGGTAGAGAGCGGATAGGAGTGGTTGGAAATGAAATTCGGCATTATTGGCTGCCGACACGGACACATCAGCTCTTTTATAACAGAGATGATCGAGCTCGGCCATACTTGTGCAGGCATCTATGAACAGGATAAAGCCTTCGCAGCACAAATTGCTGCCCCCTTCGGCATTCCTGTGCTGGATTCGGAGGAGCCGCTATTGGCAGATGATATCGAAATTATCGGATCTTCCGCCATAAACAGCGAGAAAATTGCCATTATCGAACAATGCGAGCGTTACGGCAAAGCGATTATGGTCGATAAACCGGCCGTGGTGAATCGGGCGCAGCTGGAAAGGCTGAAGGCCGTACTGGACCGGGGGCTGATTCAGGTGGGGATGATGCTGACAGAAAGATTCCGCAGCTCGACCGCCGCGCTGCATCGCCTTATTCAAGAAGGCAGGCTGGGACGGATTGTAAGCATATCGACGCGCAAGCCGCACCGGCTATCTCCGGAAGCCAGGCAGCCATGGCATTTTGAGAAGGAGCATAATGGAGGCATTATAGCCGATCTGTTTATCCACGATTTCGATTTGCTGCGCTGGCTGACAGGATGCGAGATTACCGGCATTCACAGTATGATGAGCAAACGGATCATGCCGGATAAGCCAACCTTTTATGATGCGGCGACGGCGCAGGTTATGCTGGGAGGTGGCGTCATGGCGCAGCTGTATGCGGATTGGCATACGCCGGCCAAAAGCTGGACATGGGGAGATTGCCGCCTGTTTGTCGTTGGTACGGAAGGAAGCGCGGAGCTGCGCCTGAATGGCGATCCGCTGGTTGCTCACGAAGAGCTGCTGCTTTGGGTGTCCAACGATCATGCTTATGAGCGGCTGGAGCTTGATGCGGTACCGGTTAACTGCACGGCTGATTTTCTGAACCGGATTGCAGGGAAGCCTGCTCTAGTAAGCCATGAAGATATGTACATGGCATGCCGGGCTACTGTGCTGGCCGATGAACAGGCGGTTATTTACAATCATTTCGAGAGCGAATTGCAGGAGGCCGAACGATGATTGTGGAACGAAAAATTCGTTTTGCCGTGCTTGGCTGTGGCGTTATATCAAAGTTTCATATTGAAGGCATTACCCGGGCGGCAGAAGCGGAGCTGGTGGCCGTATGCGATGCGGATGAGCGGCGGGCGCATGAGACGGCGGCGCGCCATGGCGTCAAGGCGTACACCAGCTATGAGGAAATGCTCCAGCGGCCGGATATTGATGCGGTCTGCATCTGTACGCCAAGCGGCATGCATGCCGGGCAAACTGTGCTGGCCGCCGCGGCTGGCAAGCATGTCGTATGCGAGAAGCCGATGGCGCTGAGGCTGGAGGATATCGATACGATGATTGCGGCCTGTGAGCGGGCAGGCGTTTATTTGGCGACGATCTTTCCGCGCCGCATGTCGCCGGCCGCCAGGTATGTGAAGGCGCTGCTTGAGGAAGGTCGGCTGGGCAAGCTGAGCTTATGCGCAGGCTACGTAAAATGCTACCGCGACCAAGCCTACTATGACAGTGCCGGCTGGCGAGGGACATGGGCAATGGACGGCGGCGGAGCGATGATGAATCAAGGCATTCATACGATCGATTTATTGCAATGGCTTGCAGGGCCGGTGGAGCGGTTGTATGCCTATGCGAGCCATGTGCTGCGTACAATCGAAGTGGAGGATACCGCGGTCGCTGCGCTTTGTTACCGCAGCGGCGCGCTCGGCTCGATTGAAGCGACGACAACGGCTTATAATCAGCCGGACCATCGGATCGTGATTCATGGGGACAAGGGAACCGTCATTTTGACCGGCGATGAGATCACGACATTGGATCTGCTGGGAGAGCAGGTGGAAATCCCGGCATTCCCGCCGTTTCAAGTGCTGCCGGATGGCCATGCCGAACAAATCCGCGACATGGCGCAAGCAATACTGGAAGGGCGGCCGCCGTGTATTACAGGGGAGGACGGGCGGCATTCGCTGGAAATTATTTTGGGCGCCTATGAGTCGCAGCGCCTTCGCCAGGAAATAACATTGTAAAAAAAGCTTCGCTTTCAGTTTCGGCTGAGAGCGGAAGCTTTTTTTGATTACACGCCAGAATTTATAAAAGTTCTCATCACTCGCCGATTTTGCTAACGAAACCTACAATCGTTATTCGGGCAAAATGGGGCTTGAAGAGCTTGCCGCACATTTGAGGGTCTCAGAGCGCCAAACGATACTCTTCATGAATTAGTAGACAAATATTTTCTTTCCATTGCATGCGGGATTCAGCAGTATCGTACATACCGCCTGGCGCATGAGCGCTAACGGATGTCACGGCCGCTATTTTCGAAAATTCGACCGATCTGAAATTGTAACGGAAGTGTGTTCCGCTATTTGACGATATTTAGCACGGTTTCGCGAGAAAAAGGCCAATTAAGGTCGCTCAAATCCGTTAGATTTCAAAAAGAGGTTCTATTGGCGAAATAACGTCGGTGACTTCCGTTAGATCAAACGACTCTTCTTTAGTTTTTCGTTTTTCGCCCTAAAGAAGCCAATTAGTTACATAAAGTCCATTTAGTTGTATTTTCCCTGAAAATCGGGGCGCCGCCAGGCTCCGCACCGGCCGTCCAAACAGCGATTAATGAAGCTTCATCCAGTAAGAGCCGGCGTTCAAGGTACGGGCATACTCGGACGGGGTCATGCTCGTCGTTTTTTTAAATTGGCGGGAGAAGTAGTGAACGCTGCTATAGCCGAGCAGGGCCGAGATTTCGGTTAAATTGTAGATATCTTCCCGTATATACAGCTTCGCCCGTTCGATCTTCATCCGGTTCAAATATTCCATTACCGCACAGCCTAATTGCTTCTTAAACAGCAGGCTGAGCTGGGTCCGGCTAATGGAGAACTGATCGCATAGATGCTCCAGCATCAGCTTGTCGGCCAGATGCTCCTCCATGTAAGCTTTCATTTTATCAATTAACTGCGCCTCCTGATTTTCCCGGGTGCTGGAGGACAGATGGTGTTTGTTGTCTGTATCGCAGCCATGGCGAATCAAGTGGATTAGCAGCGCTTCCAAGTAGAAGCGGAACAGCTGCTGGCTGCCGAAAGGGGCATCCGCGCGCACATGCAATCGCTTGCCGAGACCGACTGTGTCGGGTGTAAAGGCGTTGAAGCCTTCCTTCATCAGCATAGAGAGAATGATTTTCTCTTCATTGCGCAGGCGGAATTTTTTGTGCTGCAGAAAGAAGGACATCGCCGGCGAGTCGCACTCAAAGGTAACGATGAACACATTGGGGGCGATTTTGCCGTTGCTTTTAGGAATATGAAATTCGTTTGGCTCGTGAAAAAGCAGGTCGCCCTGCTTCAATATATAGTTCCCGGAGTCGGTCTCCAGCTCGATCTCGCCTTTATCTACATAGTAAAGCTCCCAGAAATCATGCTGCTCTCCGGCATAATGATAGTCTTTGGACAATTCAAAGTAGTACAGGCTAATCAATTTCCTGATTTCAATTTCAACCTGAATTTCATGCCGCGGAAATCGCATCGCTCTTGCCCCTTTCACTATCACGAATTCTCTTTATTTCAATTCCACAATCGGCCCCCGAACTCCTTTCAACAAGAAGTGCAAAAAAACGGAATAATGGTGCAAAATCGTGTGCAAAAAACAAAGCGCATCGTCTAAAGAAATCCGGCGTATTCCGCGTTAAGATAACGGTGAGACGAGAGGATGAAAGGGGGAGACGCACTTGGAGATCGGTGTTGTCAACCTGTTGAAAAATGAAGGACGCTGCTTCGAGCATGTAAGCCGATTCGGGTTACAGGTATGCCAGCTGATGGGCTGGGAGCCTCATCTGTGTACGCCGGAAATCGCTGATACTGTGCGGCAGGAGTCTGCCAAGCATCAGGTCCGCGTCTGTGCGATGTGGGGCTGGGTATCTGGGCCGGGGCAGTGGAATTTTACGGAAGGCCCAACGACCCTTGGCCTAATTCCGGAGCAGTACCGGGAGGAGCGGGTGCAGACGCTGAAGAACTGGGCTGATTTTGCCGAAAAAATCGGCGCTCCGGCGCTCGTGACCCATTGCGGTTTTATTCCGGAAAATATGACGGATGATAACTATGACGGCGTGGTTGAGGCCATTCGGGAAGTAGCCGTTTATTGCAAAAGTAAAGGGCTGGAGTTTTGGTTTGAGACCGGCCAGGAGACGCCGGTTGTACTGCTTCGCACGATAGAGCGGGTAGGTACGGGCAATCTGGGCATCAATCTCGATCCGGCCAATCTGATTCTGTATGGCAAGGGCAACCCGATCGATGCGCTGGATGTTATCGGACCCTATATAAGGAATGTGCATGTGAAGGATGGCATGTACCCGACCGATGGCGACAAGCTGGGCAAGGAAGTGCTCGTCGGCACAGGCAAAGTTAATTTTCCGGCATTTATCGCCAAGCTGCAGGAAATCGGC
This sequence comes from Paenibacillus sp. GCM10027626, assembly GCF_042676285.1. Lineage (NCBI taxonomy): Bacteria > Bacillati > Bacillota > Bacilli > Caryophanales > Paenibacillaceae > Paenibacillus > Paenibacillus sp. GCM10027626. The sequence goes on from NZ_JBHTHC010000006.1 coordinate 90,432, forward strand.
TACACTGGCGAGCTCATTATTGAGCGTGAAATATCGGGAGAAGAACAGGCGCGCGATATTCAGAAGACGGTCGACAATTTGCGGCGCTGGATTGGCTAAAGCGGCGCATGATGAATAGGAGGGCAAATAAGATGAATTTTCTTTCAACCTGTAAAGGATCGCTGATGGAAAGCTTTTTCCCGCAGGGCTGGGATTTGGCGAAGATCGATCAATGCGCGAGCGGAAGTAAAGCGGATTTTTACTTGCGCCAGCCGCATTGGCATGAAGGCTTCCAGCCGGTGCCTTGCGAAAGTTTGGAGCAGTTCAATGCTTATATGGGGCATGAAATTGCCTGGACAATCAAGGAAGCGCGCGACCGCGGCGAGAAGCTGGCATTGATTCTTCCCGTGGGACCGATGGGGATGTACCAATGGACGGTCTACTTTTTAAAAGCGTGGAATGTTAGCGCTTCCCATGTGTATGGCTTCAATATGGATGAATGGAGCGATGCGGAGGGCAACACACTGCCGCCGACCAATTCGGGCGCATTCCAGTATGCGATGGAAAACAGTTTCTACAATCTGCTCGGCGAAGGGACAATACCGGTCAATCAGCGCTATTTTGCCACAAAGGAGCAGCTTCCGACCTATGCCGCAAAAATTGCCGAATTGAAGCAGGACGGAGCCAAGCTGGCCGTCATCTACGGGATCGGCCGCGTATTCCATATTGCCTTCTGGGAGCCGCAGTTTGCCGGCGAATACGGTAGCGAGGCTGAATGGGCTGCGCAGACTCACCGCATCGGCGCGAAGCTGCACCCGCTTACGATTGAGCAGAATGCGATTACGAGCTTCAAAAGCCGGACGACGCTTGTACCCTGCTATGCCAATACGATCGGGCCAGGGCTATTCCTCCAAGCCGATTATGCGATCGGCGGGGCGGACGGGGCACTGGGGCGCGGCATGATGTGGCAAGGGATGTCGCTGCGCACGACGCTGAAGTACGGGCCTGACCCATGGATCCCGTCAAGCTATATGCCGACATTGCCTGGCAAGCTGTTCTTCCTGGAGGAGCTGGCCGCGCCGCTTGAGCCGGAGTTGAACTAATACAAATCACAGCACAAGGGAAGGAGTGTATCTATGAATATACTAGCGGTTGGCGCACACCCGGACGATCTGGAGATTTCCTGTGCGGGCACACTCGCCAAGCTGAAGCGGGCCGGACATCATATCATCATGTGCAACGCCTGCAAGGGCGACAAGGGCCATTATCATATTCCGCCGGATGAATTGACGGAAATTCGCCGCAAGGAAGCATTGGCATCCGCCGCGCTTATTTCATCCGAGGTGCTGACGCTTGGATTTGGCGATGGCGAGCTGCTGGCGGAGAGCCAGGAGAATCGTATGAAATTTATCGACTTGGTGCGCTACGCCCGCCCTGACATTGTCATTACGCATGCACCGAATGATTATATGCCTGACCACATTGCCGTAAGCCAGCTGATGTTTCATGCGACCTTTTTTGCCACACTGCCATCGTTCCGTACAGAAAATCCGGCGGCGGATAAAGTGCCGGCGCTCTATTATATGGACAATTTATCGGGATTGGAATTTAACCCCACATTCTATGTCGATGTGACCGATACGTTCCAGACCAAGCTGGATATGCTCGAAAAGCATCAAAGCCAGCTGGTATGGCTGAAGGAGCATGATCAAGTAGACATTATGGATTTTGTGACAACATTCGGCAAGACGCGCGGTATCCAGGCGGGATGCACCTATGCCGAAGGCTTCGTACAGCATATGGCGTGGACGCGCCCGAACGCGGTCCGCTTCCCGGTCTAGATGAAGAGAGAAGGAGAGAGACGAATGCTCAAGATTGGTTTAGTGGGCCTTGGCTTTATGGGGCGTACGCATTTTCGCAGCTATTTGCGCCTGCAGGAAGCGGGCGTCCCCATTCAGCTGACAGCCATTTGCGATGGCGATGACAATAAGTTTAACGGCAAGTTTGCCGAAGGCAATCTCGAGGTCGATCATTCGGGCGCGGATTGGAGCCAGTACAATCTTTATTCCGATCTGGAGACGATGCTGGCGGAGGAAGAGCTGGATGTCGTAGACATTACACTGCCGACCTTTCTCCATGCCGAGACGGTCATTAAAGCGCTCAATAAGGGCCACCATGTCCTTTGTGAGAAGCCGATGGCGATGACTAGCGAGGAAGGCCAAGCAATGATCGAGGCTGCCCGGAGGAGCGGCAAGACGCTGATGATCGCGCAATGCCTGCGCTTCTGGCCGGCATACGAATATTTGAAGGATACCGTCGCCAGCGGCCGTTACGGCGCAGTTTTGTCCGCCAGCTTTTTCCGCGGCGGCAATCCGCCCATCTGGACGCATAACAACTGGATGGTGCGAAAGGAGGCGAGCGGCGGCGGCTTGCTGGATTTGCATATTCATGACGTCGACCTGATCAATTGGCTGTTCGGGCCGCCGGACGCCGTCTCGACAATTGCCCGGGATGTGCTGCCGGAAAGCGTATACGATATTGTGTCCACCAACTATATATACCCAGATCAAAAGGTCGTCAATGCGCAGATGGACCGTACGCTATGTGGCGATTTCGGCTTCAAAATGATGTACCGCGTCAACTTTGAAGGCGGGAACCTTGTTTTCGAGAACGGTGTTCTGACCGATAACCCGCAAGCGGAGAAGGGATTTGTCCCCAATTTGCCGAATGAAACAGGTTATTATCGGGAAATTGACTACTTTATTCAATCGATCCTTGAAAACCGTCCGGTAGAACGGGCCTTGCCGGAAGATACGCTGCGGACGCTGTTCATTGCTGAGGCGGAGCGCGATTCTGCCGAGCGGAATGGTGCAATTATAGCATTGGCGAAATAGGATGCGAACAAGATCACTTTATAGGGGGCTGTTAGGATGAAGAAGGCGAATAAGTCACTGGGTATTTTGATCATTAGTGCAGGGCTGATTAGCTCATTAGCCGCTTGCGGCAGCAACAGCACAGGCAGCGACGGCAGCAGCACGGGCGGCAACGGCAATAAAAAGCCAGTCCAGCAGGAAGAAAAGGGAAACACAACCACACCGGATCAGCAAGCCAAAGAAGAAGTGTATGAAGAGAACGGGCTGCCTAAAGATCAGAAGGTTACCCTGAAGCTGGCATTTTGGGAAAATGCCGGGGGCAGAGAATGGATCGACAAGGCGAAGGACTCATTCACGGCTAAATTCCCGAATGTCACCTTCGATGTGACCTATTCGCCGAAGATCGACACGATTATTGGCACCAAAATTGCCGCCAATGATGATGACGATATGTTTGATATCTTCTCGACCAACATCGGCAACAATGTCAATCCGCTTGTCGATAACAACAAAATCGAGGTTTTAGATGACCTGTGGGATCACAAATCATATGACGAGAGCGGCAAAACGCTGAAGGAGCTGGCACAGCAGGGCACCTACGAGGTTCGCCCGAGAATTAAAGGCAAAATGTATGCGCTTCCGATCAGCATGAGCGGTACAGGGCTGTTTTTCAACAAAAATCTGTTTGAGCAAAAGGGCTGGAACCAAAATCCGAAAACATGGACAGAGTTCAATCAGCTTGTGGATGCTATTAAAGCGGACGGACTGATTCCGATTACCTATCCGGGACAATACATCAATTACCTGGAATATTCGCTCGGCTTCGCCAAAATGTTTGAGCTCGCAGAAGCCAATGGCAATCTCGAAACCTTTACGAACAGCTTCCGCAACCATGTGCTGCCGGAATATACCTCTCCGGAATGGACAGAAGTGTATCAGCGCATTTATGAGCTCGGCAAAAAAGGGACGTTCCCTGAAGGCGTAGCGGCACTTACACATACGCAGTCGCAAATGCAGATGCTGCAAGGACAGGCGGCGATGGTCTCGACAGGCGTATGGGTTGAGAACGAAATGAAGGATTCGACGCCGGCCGATTTCAAATGGGGTTATATGGTCATTCCGATGACGGAAAATCCTGATGCGACCAAATATTATCAAACGTCATTGTCCAATGGCCATTATATCTGGTCAGGCAAGCCGGAGCTCAATAAAAAATGGGCAAAAGAATTTCTTGTCTGGCTGTGGAACCTCGACGTACAGCAGTCGGTTGTTGAATCCGGTTCCCTGCCGATCCGCGCCGATTATTTGACTGATCCGCAGCGTGCAGCGAAGCTGCAGGACGCACCGAAGGCGCTTTTGGAGTATTTGAGCAATAACAAAATGATGGGCGAGAACGGTGTACGGAATGTAACGCTTTCCGACCCGACCGTTTTGCAAGCGAAGAAAGTGATGGATGAAGCAACGAACAACATCGTGCTGGGCAAGCAGGATCCGCTCCCGAAACTGCAGGAGGCTGAGGCACTGCTGAAGAAGGCAATTGACGCCCAGGCTGCACAGTAATCAGGTGCTTGCTGCAGAGAGGTTAGGTTAGGCGCCTCCCTGCAGCAAACTTACCCAGAGCGAGTCAATTTCATTATGCCGCTGGCGGCTGTAATCCATTATGAAATTGACTCAAAAAAGGAGCATGTTTATGAGTGAAACAGCGGTACCAAAAGTAAAAACAAAAATGATGCACAAGCTGCAAGTGCAAAAATGGTTTTTTATTTCCCTTTCGGTCATTCCCGCTTTCGGGGGCTATGTCCTGTTTACCTTGTATCCCAATATTTTGTCAGTCTATTATTCGCTTCTGCAATGGGACGGGATATCGGATCCGATCTTCGTCGGCCTTAAAAACTATGTCGTCATGCTGCAGGATAAGTATATGTGGCGGGCTCTGTGGCATAACCTGATCTTTATGCTGACCATCCCTCCGCTCGTCATTTTTATTTCGCTGATTCTCGGTTATCTGTTAACGAACAAGGGTTACAAAGGCAGCGGTTTTTTTAAAATATTATTTTTCTTTCCTAACGTACTTTCCACGGTTGTTATTGCTTTGCTCTGGGCATTTATCTATGACGGCTCGTTCGGCATTTTGAATTCCTTTCTGAAGCTGATTGGCATCCCGATCGGTAATTTCTACTGGCTGGGAGATGAAAGTACGGCTATCTGGGCGATTATTCCTCCATATGTATGGGGGGGAGTCGGCTTTTACATTATCATTTTCGTCAATGCGATGGTCACGATACCGAAATCGCTCTATGAGTCGGCCATATTAGAAGGAGCCACCCATATGCAGCGTTTGTTTCGCATTACGATTCCGCTAATTATGCCGGTTATCCGGGTTGGTATTTTGTTTCAGGTACTGGGTGCGCTCAAAGGATTCGAGAAAGTGCTCATTTTGACCAATGGCGGACCTTCAGGCTCCACGGATGTGATCGGCTTGTACATGTTCAATCTGGCCTTTGGAAGCGAATATCACAATTACGGCTACGCATCAGCAATCGGCATGTTCCTGTTCGTCGTGCTGGTAGCCTCAAAATTGCTTATGGATAAATTTATACCGGATCGGTCGGTTGAATATTAGTGTTGCGTGCTAGCTGGGAGGTCAAACGGCATGAGTGAAAAAAGAACGCTGTTGGATGTATTTTGGTGGATTGTTTTGATCGGCTGGGGATTGACCATTGTGTTCCCCCTCTGCTGGGTTTTGTATGAAGCGTTAAAGACGAATATGGAGTTTTTTCAGGACGTATGGAAGCTGCCGGAGACCCTTCATTGGGAGAACTTCAAAAAAGCATGGTACGACTACAATATCGGACAATCGATGTTAAACACCTTCTATTATGTAGCCGTTAGTCTCGTGGCCGGAACTTTGCTCACAACGCTCAATGCCTACTCTCTGACAAGACTGGAGTTTCGCGGCCGAAAGCTGATATGGGGCGTCATTATGCTCTCTTTGTTCCTGCCGGGCGTCAATGCGCTTATCCCGCAATATGTTCTGATGCGCGATATGCATCTGACGAATAAATTGACCGGGATCATCATTCTCGATGTTCTGGGGGAAAGTGTATTTTTCCTGATGCTGCTTGGCGGCTTTATGCAGTCGCTGCCGAAGGAGCTGGAAGAAAGCGCGTTAATCGACGGGGCGTCGTTGTTCCAATCGTTTTTCCGCATTATATTTCCGCTGTCGATGCCAGGTATTGTAACGGTTGCCATTTTCAAGTTTATGGGGTTATACAATAACTTTTTGGGGCCGTTCATTTATTTGAGCGATCAGAAGAAGTATACGATTGGCGTCAATATGTATCAGGCGAATCAGATGATGCAGTATTCCGCTGATTGGGTGACGATGTTCGCTGGCGTATTGATTGCGATGGTTCCATCCGTCATTATCTTTATATTCTTCCAGCGCTGGATTGTCGAAGGGGCAACGCTGGGTGCGGTTAAGGGGTAGATGGGGGCTGTCAAGTCCGCGAACCCGCTGTTTTGCCGCAGAAGTGGGCAACTGTGAGCCATGCGGACGTACGATCCGCTATTTTGTCGATAACCGGCTCATTCGGAGGTTTCGCGGACACACGATCCGTTATTTGCCGATCTTGCTGGGGTTTAGCGGCGATTTGAGGCCAATAACGGATCTACGGTCCGCGAGCAAGCCGTTTTTTCTGTTTTGTTCACAGATAACGGATCCATGGTCCGCGTGCAGCCCGCTTCGCCCGCGCTAACAGATGTCCACAAAGAATCGACAGCCTTCTAGGGTCCGCGAAGCACAAGGAAAATAGCGGCCCCTTTCGTGTTATTTTACACCGCCATCGGCCAAGCCGGAGATGACATAGCGCTGTGCGAGCAAGTATAGAAACACAGCTGGCAGCGATGCGATGACGGATGAGCTCATCAGCAAGCCCCATACATAGGAATCGGACATCTTGAAGCTGGCAATCCCGATGGTCGCCGTCTGTTGACTTGGGCTGGTCGTCATAACAAGAGCATATAAGTATTCATTCCAGGCCATCGTAAATGCGAAGGTAGCCACTACGGCAATGCCGGGCGCGGCAATCGGCACGATGATTTTGTATAAGGTTTGCAGCTTGTTGCAGCCATCGATCATGGCTGATTCTTCCAGCGCTGCCGGGATGGCTTTGAAATAACTGATCAGCATATAGCAGCAATAAGGAACGACCAAGGTGGGATAGACCAGCAGCAGAGCATTCTTGTTGTCAGCGAGCCCCAAGCGGCTAATGCTGACATACATCGGGATGAACAGCACAGCAGCCGGGAGCAAGTAGGAAAGAATGATCGTTCGCACGAAGAACAGACGGCCGCGATAACGCAGGCGTGTCATGCTGTACGAGCCGATAATGCTGACGAACAGCGAAATAATTGTCGTTAAGCCTGCTACATAGACACTGTTTTTCAAATATTGCATAAAGGTTGTTTTCGTAAACAAATCTTTATAATGGACGAATGTCACCTTTTCCGGCAGCAGCTTCGGCTTCACGGAATACATCGACTCATTGGGTGTCAGTGAGGATTTGACCATCCAGTAGAACGGAAACAACGAGCAAATGACGGCGATCACAACGATTGTATAAATGAGTATTTGCTTGCGTAGCATGCCCCATTTTCTTCTGCTCACACCCAATCACCTCATCTCAATCATCATTGTGCAGTTTTTTCGTAGAAAAGATAATCATTATTACGAGCAATGGAATGACAGATCCGGCTACGCTGAGCGCCTTGCCAAGCTCTCTTTGCATGAATGCCACTTCATACGTATAAGTCGAAATAACTGCAGAGGCATGGAGCGGACCGCCGCCTGTGATCAGGAAGATATTCTCAAAGTCATTGAAGGTCCAGATTGCCGACAGCAAGGTGGCTACCTTAATAACCGGCATAATCGATGGCAATGTGATGGCCCAGAATTGTCTGAGCCAGCTGGCGCCATCAATGCGAGCTGCCTCGTACATTTGGTGGTCTATCGTCTGCAAGCCGCCGAGAATGCTAAAGATGAAGAATGGCACGCCCCGCCATATATTTACGATAATGACGGATACCAGCGCGATATTCGTTCCGCTAAGCCAAGGGATAGGCAGATCAATCAAGCCGGTGCTCATCAGCATGGAATTGATAATACCGTAGGTATCGTCGTACATCCATTTCCAGGTGATTGCCGCTACCATCCCTGACAGCGCCCACGGAATAAGCAGCAGCATCCGGACGACCGAGCGTCCAAAAAACTTCTCATTAACGACAAGTGCCAGAATTGTACCGATCAGCAGCTTCAAGCCTACGCCTGCTATCATGTAAATAAAGGTATTCCACAGCACTTTCCAATAATCAGAATTCGATAAAATCTCAATATAGTTATTCAGGCCGATAAATTGCGGGTCTGCCCCTACTACTTTATCTGTAAAGCTCAAATAGAGCGCGTTGAAGAATGGCATGCCAATGATGACAAAAACAAGGAAAATAATCGGAATAATTAAGGTGTAGCCAAGTATGCCGTCTGATCTTAACCGCAATTTGTGCATTGTCTTCACCTGCTTTACATAATGCTAGCGATAAAAAGGATATGTGCACCGCCCATCATGCGAACTGTGCACACTCCGACAGGTCTGCTATTGTTTCCGGTAGACGCGTTTATAGTCTGCTTCCAGCTCATCCAACGCCTGCTGCGGATCCATTTTGTTCACGACAATTTTTTGCACAGCCTTTACTAGCAACTGCTCGCTGACTGTTTTCATGCTCACTTCATTGGACTCGGCAGGGTGGGTAGCCGGCACTGTGGACTCAGCTGATTTCAACCAGCCTTGATTCTCAGGCTTCTTCCAGAATTCCGTCTCCTCCATGCCTTTAACCGCAGGCTGCCAGTGACCGCCCAGCTGCTCGATCAGGGAGTTATAAAATTCCGGCTGGAAAAATTCTTCGATAAACAGCTTTGCTGCAGCGGTGTTTTTTCCATTCTTGAATACAATAAAGACGTTTGCTGAACCGGCGTTGAAGCGGGATACTGGCCCTGCTGGCATAGGCAGAATGACCGTATTTTTCAATAGCTCAGGCTTCTCTGCCGCCATCGCAGCCTGTACACTGCCTGAGTTGAAGATAATACCCGCTGTACCTGCCAAATAAGCAGTATTGTTGCCCATATCGTCCCAAGTTACAGAAGCTGGAGGCGTCAGGTTGAGTTCGTAGAATTTTGCCGCCAATTTAAGCGCTTCCAGCGTTTCCGGCGAGTTGATGGTAATGTTATCATTCTCGTCCACCGGCATTCCGCCGTAGCCGTGTACGACAGACAGCAGCCAGGACATTGCATCACCTCCGCCGGATGCACCAATCGGAAAGCCTACCGCATAGAAGCCGTTTTTCGGATCATTGACTTGCTGTGCCGTATCGAGCACTTCTTGCCATGTATCCGGGTAGTCCAGGCCCTTCTCATCCCATTTGTCTTTACGCAAGTACATGGCGCCGGCCAGGATCGCTTGCGGAATAACGTATTCGCCTTTTTTTGTGTAGGCGACTTTCTTGCCTGTGTCGGTGAAATCCACCTTCTGATAAATATCCGACATATCAACCAATTGATCCATTGCTGCAAATTGCTTGCCAGACGTATCATGCGTCATAACAAGGTCCGGCGGATTTTTGCCTTCAACGGCTGCCATCAGTTTAGCTTCCATATCATTCGGCGACACGATGACATATTCCACTTCAATCCCATGTTCTTTGCCGAATTGCTCGGCGCGTTCCTTCATCATGGCATTGTATTCAGCTACATACTCTGACTTATCCCAGAACACCATTTTTTCTTTCTTGACTGGCTTCTCCGGTTGCTGCGAGCCGCCAGAGGCGTCTTGAGAGCTGCCGCCATCCTGGGATGGCGTGTTGGAACAGCCAATCAAAGCGATGATCATGATCATAGCAAGCATCATGGCAACCGGTGACTTAAAAATGTTTTTCTTCATCCCTTTTCTCCTTTTCTGCCAGATCAATCCCGGCCAGCTGCTGCCGTCAGAAATTGATCTTCTGTCTTGATTTTTCGTTAAAAGGTCTGTACACTTTATAGCACCATTCCAGAAGTTACGTTTAGTTTAACTGAGCGGCTAGCGGAATTGAATGCTCCGTTTCAGGAAAAAGTGTATCCTTTTTTAAGATTTGGAGTGAATGGCGCTGCGAACAACCTTTCTTCGTTTCTTAAAGAAAAGCTTTTTTATTCGCATCCTGATGCTTATGCTGCTTGTATCCGTCCTCCCGCTGATTGGACTGGCATACTTGTCTATGCAGGCCTTCTCGGATACGTTCGAGAAGGAAGTGAACAAGCTAAATTATCAGGTTGTGGCCCAGATGAACGAGCGGATCGATCTGACGATGACCCGTCTGCAGCAGCTCAGCTTTCATTATGCATTACTGGCGCCAATCGAGAACGCGCTGCAGTCCCCTTCACATACTTTCGCCGATTTTGTGCGCAAGAAGGAGTTGATTACAACACTCGAATCCGGCATTGCGGTCATGGGCGATGTACAGTCATTAAGCCTGTATTTGCGCAGCGAGGAGCATATTATTTCAACCTATGAGTCATATATGCAGATTTCCGAGTCGGCATATTATCCGATGCTAAACCATTATATTGCAGCCAGAGAACCCTTCATGTTCTACGATTTGGATCGGCTGGAAGCAGCACCGCAGCTGCTAAAACAATCTTCGTTCTTCTTGCGTAAAATTCCGGTAGGCTCGGAGGATGATTTTGAAGGCGTACTTATTTTTTCTATCAGCAATAAGCAATTCGATAATCTGCTGAAAAACATACATACCGATACTTCAGCAGCTGCCTACGTCCTGACTCCGGGGCTGAATATTGTTGCTACGAATAATACTTGGCCGGATGAGGAGAAGCGGATGCGGCTGGAAAGTACCTTACGGGAATGGCATGAGCAGGGCGAGCCTAAGCAATTCCAACATGATGGTGCATTAATCTCGATTCAGCAGTCTGAGACGTTCCACCGCTGGATTGTACTGTCCGAAATCCCATTAAAGGAAGCGCTTTCGAATACAGCAATGATTAAGCGGACGGTATCAGTGATGCTGCTATGCATGATTACGATCGGGCTTATCATTACGATTTGTGTCGGCTACTATCTGTACAAGCCGTTGCAGTCGGTGAAGCGTCAGCTGCATATGATCAAGCAGGGACGCTGGGATGTGCGCGTGCCGATTCGTGTCAACAATGAGATTGGCGAGCTTGGCGAGATGCTGCACGCCACTGCAGATACGCTGCAATCGCTTGTCCAGGAGCTGAGGAAGACGGAATCGCTCAAGCGGCGCAATGAAATTCGTGCCCTGCAATCACAGATTAACCCCCATTTTATTTACAATAGTCTGAACACGATTACGATGTTTGCCATGCTGAAGGATTACGCGAAAATTAAGGAAATGATGACCCGACTGACATCCTTACTGCGCTACTCCATGGAAAACATGGAGCAGACGGCATCGATTCAGCAGGAGATCGATTATTTGCAGGATTACATTCATATGCTGCAGCTTCGTTATGATTGCCAGCTTAACCTGCAGGTCGTAATTGAGCCGGAATATCGGGAGAAGCTCATTCCGAAACTCTTGCTTCAGCCGCTCATCGAAAATGCGATTTTTCATGGCATTCTTGCCAAGGAGACGAATGCCGGGACAATTACGCTGCATATTCATACTGCAAAAGAGCATCCACAGCTGATGGAGCTGATCGTGGCGGATGATGGCGCCGGTATGAGTGCACAGCGCTTGCAGCAGATGGAAAGCCAGCTGATGAATGCAGGTTCGGATGATAATATTGGCCTGAAAAATGTCTGGGAGCGCATCAAGCTGTTCTATGGTCCGCAATGTGAAATTGCGCTTAGCAGCGAGCCAATGAAAGGCACTATAATTACGATGACCATTCCAAAGGAGAAAGAGTCTGTTCACTCTGAGGAGGACATATGAGCGCCTACAAAGTATTGATTGTCGAGGATGAGAAGCCAGCAAGAGAAATTATTCGGCAGATGGTCATGCAGGAGGAACGATTGTTTGAAGTGGTTGGTGTGGCGCAGAACGGCAGGCAAGGCTTGGAAGTGTATGAGAAGCTGAATCCGCACTTTGTGATTACAGATATTACGATGCCCATCATGGGCGGCATGGAACTGTTGACGGAGATCAATCAAATGGATACACAGCCGCAGACGATTATTCTCAGCTGTCATCAAGACTTTCATTTTGCCCAGCAGGCTATTCGATTAGGCGCAGCAAGCTATCTGCTCAAGGATGATTGTCTGGCCGATGAGCAGTTGCTGATTCGCACGATGAAGGAGCTATTGCCTTCGGTTGAGAACAAGCAGCATATGAACGACAAGCAAGCCTTGCTTGAGACAGCGCTTCGCACGAACCAGATCGATTTGGATCGCAGCTGCTTTCTCGATATTTTGCGCGGCAAGGAGGATAGCTGGCAGCAGCTTCTCACTGCCGATCCCGATTTAGCGACTGCTACTTACAGTCTGATCTATGCCGAGCTGGATCGCAGCTCGATCCGTTTTCCGATTGAGGAGACCGAGGAGCTGAAAATTTGGCAGTTCGCAGGTGTTAACGTCCTGCAGGAGCTGTTAGGCGTATATGGCTGGACTAAGACGATTGCACTGGATCGCGGCCGATTCATCAGCTTCTGCCGCTGCATCGACCTGCCGGAGAAGATGCCGGCTGTGCTGGTGAAAGCTTTCCAGACCTACTTGAAGATGAATGTGTATGTGCATCTATGCGCCCCTCTATCTATCGGTTCAAGTACGGAGTGGACTTATCTGAAGGCTCTTTGTAAAGAAAATCATCTATTCTTCTATGAACCGCTGCAAAGGGTTGCTTATCCAGGAGCCGCTGTCGAGCCGCGCTATCGCGATATTCCGGCAGAGGAAGTCTCTTATTGGAGCCAAGTGATCCAGGATGTTTTCATGCAAATGCAGTTCTCCTCAGAGCAGCCGGCACAGTGGCAGCGGTTTCTGACGGCTGCTCAGGCAGAGCGCTGGGAACCGGAGCAGATCAAGCAATTATACCGAAAAGCTTGTCAGCAATCGCTCAAATGGATCGACAATGTCCCGACGGATACACCCGTCAATTGGGAGCTTGATGAGGTGTTGCAGAAGGTGGCAAGCGTTCAGACGCTCCATCAAGTGCAGCCTACAATTGAGCAGGCTATGCGCGGGCTTCGCGATGCGCTGCAACGCAGCAATCCGGTCAGTGCTGCAATGGCGCAGCTGCTGAACCGCCTTGAGAATGAATTGCCTGAGCATGTTTCACTGGAGGGGCTGGCCAGGGAAATGGATTACAGTCCTCCACATTTCAGCTTTTTATTCAAGAAGATGACCGGACTTCCGTTAACCCAATACATTCGCAATCTGCGCATGAACAAAGCGAAGCTGCTGCTGCTTCATACCAACTTGAAGACCTTCGAAATTGCGGAGCGGATCGGTATTGAGAACTATCGGCACTTCAATAAGCTGTTCAAGCAGCAGTTCGGGATGAGCCCCACGGAATACCGCCGAACGATGGAGCAGTAAGAGGTTCCAGCGGCCGAAAAGATAAAAAAGACGTCTCCTCATTCACAGTCTGAATAAGGAGCGTCTTTCCGTTTGCTGGACGGCGGCTTGGGACATTGAGGTGCAATTGTTGCACGGAATGCTATGGCCAATTTCCCCCAGGTTGCCCTAAATCGATCATCCGATCTGCAATCGGCGCCGTACCTGGTCCAGGGACACAAGTCGACGCCGTACCGTCCACCGGTTCATTTCGAATTTCAGCAATTTGTAAAAGCTTCTATACAATCACTTTACGTCCTATCGTTCGCGCTGCCCCGCTGCCAGCGTTTTCCTCGACATGCCGCCCTGCCGGAACTGCTCTTTCTTTGCCCCATGCACGGATGGCGTCAATCTGTTCTGGACTGGTTTGCGATAACGGCACGATGTTGGTGAAATAATTAATGAAGGTTTGATCGGTAATCGTCTCATCACCTTTGACAAATGCCTGTTTGACGACATCTCTGACCGCGGCTTCCAGATCAGCGCCCGCAAAGCCTGCCGATAAACGCACCAGTTCAGTCATTAATTCGGAAGAGATACTGCGCTTCAATCCTTTTTGCACATAAATACGGATAATTTCTTCTCTCTCGGCAGCTGTCGGCAAATCTACGAAGAACAATTCATCGAATCTGCCCCTGCGCAATAGTTCTGGCGGCAGTTTCGACACATCATTGGCTGTCGCCACTACGAAGACTCTGGCCATGCTTTCTTGCAGCCAGTACAAAAATTGACCCACCAATCTTGTAGAGGTGCCGCCATCGCCGCCCCCTAAAGCACCTGCCAGTCCTTTTTCAATTTCATCGATCCACAACACGCAAGGGGCTACATGATCGGCTGTCGATAACGCTTCTTTCAATCTGCTTTCGCTCTGCCCCAGATACTGGCCGTGAATCGTGGATAAATCAAGACGATACAGCGGGAGCCTCCATAGCGAGGCAATTGCTTTGGCGGATAACGATTTTCCACAGCCAGGTACGCCAACCAACAACACTCCTCTGGGAGGACGAATTCCCCGTTCACGTAAATCGGCCGTAAGCAATTTTTCGTTTGCTTCCAGCCATAGCTTTAATCCTTCAAGGCCGCCTACTTGATAATCCTCGCGAACCGGAACGCGTTCTATGCCGTTTATATCCGCAAAAATCCGATCTTTAGCATGCATTAGCTCTTTTAGATCGTCGTTCATTATGGAGCCGTTGGCAAGCAGAGTGGCAATGACATTTTCGGCTTCAATTTGGCTAATGCCCGCCAGTATTGCTGCAGCCTGTTTCTCTTCTGCTTCTCCCCATTGAATATGCATTTCACTGCGATACGGATCGATCTGGTCCTTAATTATGTGCAGCATTTCATCTTCATTCGGCGGGGACAGAACGATCGACATGCCTAGACGCTGCAAGGGTCCCCAGATCGGATTGTTGGTAATAACAATAAGACTGCCGCCTGTTTCTGTCGCAAGCATAACGGCATCCTGCAGTTGTCTTGTCATCAGGTTATCGTCTTCGATATCCTGCACTTCAGTGAAAATAAACGTTTGATTCTGCTGCTGTCCGATCTTCTGCGTCGCGAAATCCAGTCCGCCCATAACGGAACGGTCTTCATTGACTAAGCGATTGCTTGTCAGATCCCGCATTCCTTGCGACAAAGTGTGGTATCCCATTGAGAGCCCCAGCTTGTTCGCCAGCTGCCCGAGAACTGCTAACGCTCTTCCGCGTTCTGATGTGCGGACTGAAATAAAAGGGATCCTTGCTTTCAGGTATTGCTCCATTGTTTTTTTGTAGTTGTTTAAATCATTCATCGAAACAGCACCCTTCTTCTATTCGTCGTTTTGCCATTGCCATAGTTGACAGGGTTGTTTGGCGAGGGCGAAGGCGCCTCGGCTTGTCTATAGTCCAATAAAGAGTTGCTCTTTACGAGATAAGCCAGTCTTCCGCTCCGGTCATGCCGGGTGCTCGCAACGAGCGCATTCTGCGAATCGTTAACGAATTGGTTCAGCACTTCAAGCAAGATGTCCTTTACTTCGTCGGGAAACGCCTTAATTTGACAAAAGCGATGAACGAAGGAGAACCGCTTTCGCGTATTTATGAGCGCTTTAATCAGTGCAGCTTCTTCTCCTTCTAACCGCTTTAATTCCGTCAGCAGCAATTCTGACGTCGATTGCAACCTGTTCTCAATGACTTTCAGGGATAAAGATCCTATTTTTTCTCCTACGCCGGCCGTCCATTCAATGCTTCCTTGTTCAAGCATACACAAAATTTCTTCATCATTGTCGGAGATTTTTCTCAAACTTGTGAGAAGTGCCGACCATTCCGCATAGGTTACAGGGGGCTTCATAAGATTCGGCTGCTCCTTCTTTTGATTAATGTTGCGGGAGGCTTCAGGTCCCATTCCGGGAATTGTTCGGCCAATGCTTTATTAACTGTCGCTAAATGAATTTCTTCCAGCTTCTTTTCCAATTTGGTTTCTGTCTCAGCCGCGCGATCCATAACGCCTGTAACAACCGATTTGGCTCTGTTCAACATTGCACGTTTCCCCCCTAGGTAGAATGAATGACCGCTCGCGCCGTATCAAAACTAGTAAATGTATATTGTTCGGGAGTAATTGTCTCTAAAAATGCATCAATCTTATCTGCGCACGCGTCTTCTTCTTCGTACTCTCTGCGGTAATCTACAATGTCTGCGATAACGGCACGAACAATGTCCTTGCAGCTGGCGAGCAGCTTGTCATAATCTTCCGCAATTTTGCTCTTATTCGCTTTTATCTTCAAATATTTAACAAGGAAAATTAGATAGAATATAATTGCAAACGCGAATAGGAATGGAACTTGGATGCCGAAGAATGTGAAGAAAGCGCCGGCCGCTAATGTTAACCAGTTTCGAAAACGCAGCTTATTTTCGCGCAAGGCTTTCGCTTTGCGTTCATTCATATGGGTGGACAAATCTTCGATCAGTTCCAATTCGTTGGAACCATTTCTTGTCATCCCGCTCCAAGTGTCTACTTCAATCTCGATTAATTGCGGAACCTGGTTGCGGTTCTTCAGCGTGAGGTCCCCGTGAGCGTGGCTAATCCATTCTTTCGATAAGGCCAAAGACAGCTTTTGAGTAGCCACAGACGCATTCGATACTTCGGGATACATCGAGAAATTGGTTAGCAATTGCGTAAATGATACACGATCTTCAAACAGTTTCTCATTGTTAAACTTGGCTTCGGCGGCTGCCTTATCCCCATCTTCATTGACAATTAAATTGTATAATCTTTCATCTCTGCGCAGCGGCATTTCTTCATCATCATAGTTGCTGACCAGATTATCCAGCAATTCATCTACGGCGAATGCAATATTTTTGGAAGGGGTAATTTCCCGGGCGAAAATTTCTGTAAAGTAATCATAAATAATGGTATGCAGCTTTGCTCCTTCCAACGACTTCTTTAGTTGCGTCCATGTCGGACTATATTGCCGCAAGTAATGATAGTTTTCGCCATCAAGCGGCTTCAGCTTGGATTGCAGCGCTTTTTTCCATTGCTCTCTCTGCTCTTCTACAAAACCTACCTGTTGCGAGAGCTCCGCAATCCAGTTTTCGATCATCTTGCCGCATTTTGTTCTGGCATCGGGTCCGAATATGCCGTTCGTGAAGCCATCGATCAGTATGACAATTTCTCTTTGCAATTGCTGCGGATCTTGATAGCCCAAGTAACGTTCCAGCCATTCGCGGCTGGCTTTATATCGCGCGGCTCTGCGCGAAACCAATGCGAAAAAAAGCGACGTTTTCTCGTCGTCCCTCCGCAGTGCCTCCATCACTGCCCGCTCGGCAAGCTCCTTGTTGTCGTTAATCCACGCCGACAGGGCGATTAGGCACGGTGCCAGCCAGTAACGGGGGGCTGCAAGCAATTGTTCCTCGGACGCATTTTCGATCGTTTCTTTTTTGACGAGTTGCACATCTACTGCTTGCAGGATGCCTACTGCCCGTCTACGCACCTCTTCATAATGCCCATATTTGTCTTCGAGCTCTTGTCTGACCTTCACAAGCCGGGTTTCTGCCAACTGCAGTTGTTTGGCACGCGCGTCTTGCTGCACAAATTCGTTGAACGCCTCTCTTAATAACTCGAGACTACTTTCCGCCGCTTCAACTCGTTGGTTGACGTGTTCTACCTGCTCGGACACAACCGCCAGGTTATGAGCAACCGTCTGGATCGATTCCTCGATTCTAGGCAGAGCGTTTTCAATCCTCGGGAGAGAGCTTTGAATCCGATCCAGATTCGCTTGCGAAATAATGCGATCGGTCACGATAATCACCCCTTAATCATAGATACGTTGCCGGAATGGGTTACAGCACAAATGGAATCGGAAAATACTTCGATGTAGGCATAACCGGGATGCAATGCCAGCGCCCTGCCTTTCTCCAGTTCGGAAGGAAGGGCGTGTCCCGCTTTATAGTGCTCAATAATTGCCAAGGCTGCATTTAAAGTGTGGACTTCATAAGGGCTGCCCAAATAACATTTGGAAATAATTCCGTTGGGAAACTGATGCGGTTTCAGTTCCGGAAATTCGTTTGCAATCATTTGTAGAAGCTCCTGAACCTTATCCGTACGGCAGACGACCCCTCCGGCATCCAGTTGTGTAACTGCTTCGGTATAGGCGTCGGAACGTTTTTTTCGCAATCTTTTTTCCAATTCAAGTCCTTTCAATTCGATGGTAGCCTGGTGTTGGACGGATGTGTTTAGTCTTGTTTCCGTCTCTTTTTTAACTCCTAAGATAGGACGTCTCATAGGTTCCCCTCGCTTCTTGCTTACTATAAGTCTCGCAGTAAATATTTTCTATATAAGTATACGATTCCTGTCGAATATTGTAAATGAAACAATGTGTCAAAAAACTAATCCGACGATTGTGCAATTAATAGACCGGATGCCAAATATTTCATGATATCAAGGTCAAGCAATTGTGGGAAAAGATGAGGTTCAGTCCGATGCACTGGATCGACGGAGCAGGAATCGCGCATATGGCGCTGGCGGCAGTCGATATGCCTTGTGGGATATTATGGCGAAGGCAGCGGCCAAACCGCTCTGGCAGTATCTTGACGGTCATAAAGCGGAGAAGATTAAAGCCTACAACACGAATGGAGGTTGGCTGAACTGGAGCAAGGAGCGGTTGATTGCCGATATGACCAGCATTCTTGAGGAGGGTTTTACCGCATCGTCACATCAGCAAATCGAACCATCTACCGGGTGGTGCCCCGTCCTGCCAGCAGCGACAAAGAGTGCTAAATGGATTTTATCCAGCTAATTTGCTTCTATAGGCGAGGAAACGAAAAACTAAATGGAAAGATTCCATCTATTTTATCTAAAAAGGGCGATATCGCCAAGAATCATCCATTTTAACTGTAGTTTTTCCAGCTAGTTTGGTCCGCATTTCGCGGTAATTTACCTGCAAAAAATCCAGTTAGACGCCCATGCCGCTCCTGCGGCACCATCGGTTTGGATGATCGCCCTACAGCGATTCGGCTTTTCCGTGAACGCCGCGTTCACGCTTGCTGTCTGCCGCACGCACGGCCTGCCACAGCAGCAAAAATCCGAGCGCTCCCGCCGCGGTGGCGGCCAGACGGATCCGATACAGCACCGCCGCGCCGAGCTCTTCGAACATCCAGCCGCCAAGCACCCCTGCGGCAATGCCGGAAATACCGCCCCACGTCAGCCCGTATACAACCTGCCCGCTGGAGCGGTATTCGCTGGGTACGAGATGCGAGGTCAGCTGAGTGCCGATATAGTAGTATCCGCCGAAGGTGATAGAGTGCAGCAATTGTACAAATACAACCTGGTACGCCGAGGAGGCCAGAGACATGAGCAGCCAGCGGAAGGAGAACAGCAGGCAAATGATGATGAGCCAGCCGAGCATCGTCTCCGACCGTTTTTTCAAATATTTGTCCAGCAGCAGAAAGACAGGCACTTCCAATATGGCTTTCTTCGTCTTACAATTCTGCTTCCGATCAGCGCTTCACAATATCAAAGTTTTCTTCAAGCAGCAGCCAGTTTTGCGGGAAGCTTAGCCCAAGCTTCCAATAGCTGATTCCGCGGAGCTGCAGCTCCCGCAGCAGATCGAATTTCGCCTGGATCGAGCGGGCATCCTCGAACCAGACGATATGCTCCTTCGCCTCCTTGTCCCAGTAACGGAACATTGGCGCTTGGGCGGCATAATCGTATTCGATGCGGGCATTGTGCTGTCTGGCAGTGGCAATCGCCTCCTGCGGGCTGAGCGCCTTGGCGTAGGCGCCTCCCGGAACGTAGGGGAGCGTCCAGTCATAGCCGTACATATTTTGTCCCATCATAATTTTATCTACCGGAATTTCGGTGAGTGCGTACTCCAGCACTTCGCGTACGGGACCGATTGGCGAGACAGGCATCGGCGGTCCGCCGCTATACCCCCATTCATAGGTCATAATAATGACAAAATCGGCAATTTCCCCATGCGTCCTGTAGTCGTGGGCGGTGTACCATGCTCCATGCTGGGAAGCGCTCGTTTTCGGTGCAAGGGCGGTCGACAGCAGATAGCCCTCCTGATGAATGCGGGCAGCAGCTTTGCGCAGAAAGCTATTATATGCGTCTCTGTCCTCGGGGCGAAGATGCTCGAGATCGAAGTGTATATCCCGGAAGCGCTCGCCTCTGGCGGTTTCAATAATGTTGTCGAGCAATTTGTTCTGGAACTGCTCGTCATTAAGAATGAGGGCACCCAAGTCAGCACTAAACTGGCCATGTTCCAGATTCGTTACCACCATCATCAGCACAACGCGATCCTGCCTGGCAATGTCCGGAAGATCGCCAAGCGGCGGAGCTGTAAGCGTGGCATCCCGATTAATCCGGTAGCTGAAAGGGGCGAGGTAGGTGAGATGCGGAGCCGCCTCCTGCGCCGAACGGGAAAGGGCTGCGCTCACTTCCGTACCGTGCGGTTCAATATAGGCATTGACCTCGGCGGGCCTTTTGGGGCGTGGCGGAATGTAAAGCTGCTGTCCGGTACGCAGCACGTCATTCATGTTCAAACCGTTGACTTGAGCGAGCGTGTCCGCGCGGATGCCGTATTTTGCGGCAATCGATGTTAAAGTATCGCCAGGTGCTACCCAGTAATACTGTCCTATAATCGGAACGACAAGCGCTTGCCCGATGACAAGTGTATTCGCGGGATTGATTTGATTGGCCTCTGCAATTTCCTGATAGGTCACATGATACGTCCGTGCAATACTGTACAAGGTTTGTCCCTGCTGCACCACATGAATTTGCATCTGTTATACCTCCTTGCCGGATCACTAACGCTATTTCTAACGTATTCGGCAAGGAGGAGGCGCATGAGTGAAACATAGGACAAAAAACCGCCAACCTCGGCCATTAAAAGCCGAGATTGACGGTTAGTTCAACGGATATTGACTGTCTCCGAGCAGCTGCCATACATCCCATTGGCCGCTTTTCAGATCAGGACGTTCGTTTTGCGTCCACCATTTGGCTTGATACTTTTTCCCGTTATAGGTCACTTCAGGGCGAATACAGCTGCCTGTAAGCCGATGGCGTAAACCCGGTATGCTCGCGAAAGAGGCGCGAGAAATAGAACTGCGTCATACCGACTTGCTCGGCAATATCAGACACGGTCAGCTCTGTGGCGCTTAGCAATTGCTTGGCGCGCTCGATCCGCAGCCCATTCAAATACTGCACCGGAGTACGGCCGGTAAACTGTTTGAACATTTGAATGAAGTAATTGGGATGATAATGAACAAGACCGGCCAGTTCCTCGATCGTCAAATGCTCATTCAACCGCTGCTCCATACAGCGGGTAACAGTATACATTTTATCCACAATTGTGGAAGAACGGTTGAACCTAATATCCCCAGCCTGCTCTATAAAACAGGCGACCATCTCCATCATGACGGCATTGAGCCGAAATACGGCTGAAAGCGAAGTGCTTTGCGCGGCTTCAATCAGTGCGCGGAAAAGCGAGACCCATTGTTCCCATAGTATGGCATCCTCTATTGTGAGCAGATACGGAGTCTCCATAATATCAAACAGCTGCAGCTCGCCAATTGTCGCCGTAAAGTGGCACCAATACTTGGTGTAGGTTTGCTCATTAATGGCAGAATAGCTTTGCCGCACGCCCGCCGGCATTAAGACAAGCTGCCCTTTGACAGGGCGCAGCTCGATATCCTTGATCCGGATCAGTCCCTCCCCATCCTCAATCAGGTAGAAACGGTTAAAATCCGGCGTAAAATCAAAGTCTCTCCACGACTGAGCAACCTTGGTATAGGCGGCGGTTCGAACGTGAAGGCGCGTGGCATTCATGAGCTCTTTCCACAATTCATTCATTGCAGCCTGCCCTCCCCTGTTTGCATTGCAAAAAAAGCAGTTTCATTCATGATAGCAAGCATGAGGACATTTGTGAATGCGTATAGTTTTGCTTATTGCGGTCACTCGAGACTCAAACTGCAATCGTTGAGCGCCTTTTACGTTCGAGGACGGTGGAGAGGCAGGTTTGAACAGTCTGCTGGACCGTAGATCCCTATCTGTGAACAGCAAGACTGATCGCAGAAGTTTAACCTGGTTAAAAAACACAATTATAACATAAAATCAAAATCGGAGTCTGTCGATTTTTGTCGGTTAACAAAGAAAATTCAATCCCTTGAATTGTTATTTACAATAGCAGCCAATTACATAATAATTATGGTAAAGAAAAGCAAAGAGAATCTGACTCAAGATGTAAAATGAGCATACCAAATGATAAGGATCATCTGCAGGCATTAGGGAGAATATATAAAGGGGCCTGACGGGTAGACAAAAGAATGTTCATATTACATGGGGAAGTCGGAGGACAGCAGTGAAGGGCCATTCGTGCGGATAAACAGCAGTGGAATGTGGCGCGCCCGATACG
Organism: Paenibacillus sp. GCM10027626; assembly: GCF_042676285.1. Lineage (NCBI taxonomy): Bacteria > Bacillati > Bacillota > Bacilli > Caryophanales > Paenibacillaceae > Paenibacillus > Paenibacillus sp. GCM10027626. Next base: position 112,790 of record NZ_JBHTHC010000006.1, read on the forward strand.
ATTCGAACGTACGACCTGCAGTTTAGGAAACTGTTGCTCTATCCTGCTGAGCTACGGGCGCGCGATAAGGTTAATAATAGCATGAACACCAGGAGAGACGCAAGCATCTCCATACTTCCAGCAGAGCATTTGTTACCTCCCCAACACCGAAGAAATTCATTCACCGGTTTCGCACAAGCAAAGACACCCTCAAAAACTTACATCTCAATTAGCGGCAGTTCATAGAGTATGAATGATGGTGACATTATGATGATGTCAGCACGCGTAGAGGCATATAGTGTTCCAAATGAGAGAATTTTTACAAAAAATTTAAAGTAAAGGGGTATAATAGAATCGTTACTGCTGAATGTAACCTTCTTGTAAACCTTCGATGGGATAGGAGCGAATCTCGGAGCGTCATGAAAGACAAGAATCAATTACTCGACGAACTGCATGCGCTTCGCCTAAAGCTACTAGAGACCGCGGAAGCGCGGGGCAGTCTGACCGACCCTGACGTACTTGCCATTAGTGAGGAGGCTGACCAGCTAATCGTATCCCTGCAGCAGCTGCAGAAAGAGGAGCTTACACGGATACGCACCAGATGATCAGCTGTAATTCCATGTTATGCTGCAATATCAAGCATATAGATTGCAATGATTTTTCTATCTGTACGTGCTTGCTTCGATCTAATTATCGATTTTTTAAAAATGATTATCTATATGTTTATTTTGCTGTGCGCTTTCTCAGCTTGCGAAAAAAATTCGTCAGCAGAGCGGCGCATTCTTCTTTTAATACACCGCTAAGCACAACTGTCTCGTGGTTGAACCGGGGCTCCTGCAGCAGATTCATTAATGTGCCTGCACAGCCGGCTTTTGGATCCACTGTTCCGTATACGACCTTAGGAATCCGGCTCTGTACCAGGGCGCCGGCACACATTGGGCAAGGCTCAAGGGTGACATATAATGTGCAGTCTAGAAGCCGCCATGCTTCCAGCTGCTTGCTTGCTTCACGAATGGCGATTATTTCGGCATGAGCCGTAGAATCAAGCAAGGTTTCCCGCAAATTATGGCCTCTGCCAATAATTTGTCCTTGATGAACGATTACGGCGCCGATCGGAACTTCCCCAATAGCCTCCGCTTTTCTGGCTTCAGCGATAGCTTCCCGCATCCATTGTTCATCTTCTTCGCGTATATATTGCATGTCTGTGCTTCCTTTCTATTTTTCGGGGTTCAACCTTTCCACATATTCAGCGAACGTTCATTCGTTTGTTAACATGCTGTGAATAAAGTTGTGGATAACTCGTTATTTATGCACAGAGTTATGCACATATTATTAGAACTATCAACAGCGGCATGTTGAAAAGCTCTCTCAATAAGGTGACAGGGTGACCGTTTCTTCTCATGCCTTAATATGATATCATTTTTGGGTGGAAGATGGGACAGTTATACACATCTGGGCAACAGGGAGAAGATCAAAGTTGAGAATAAATAAATTTATAAGCGAGACAGGCTTTTGTTCCCGCCGCGAAGCTGACAAGCTGGTGGAGAGCGGGCAGGTCACTATTAATGGACAGGTCGCTGAGCTCGGCAGCCAAGCCGAAATTGGCGACGATGTCCGCATTAACGGGACGCCAATCGGCGAGCATAAGCAGCATGTCTATATTGCATTAAATAAACCGGTTGGAATTACTTGCACGACGGAATTGGATGTAAAAGGAAACATCGTGGACTATGTGGGCCACAAGGAGCGGATATTCCCGATTGGCCGTTTGGATAAGGACTCGGAAGGATTGATTCTGCTTACCAATGACGGCGACATCGTCAATCGGATTTTGCGGTCGGAAGGCCGCCATGAAAAAGAGTATATCGTAACGGTAGATCGTCCTGTGACGCCCCGTTTTCTGAAAGGAATGAGCGAAGGGGTGCGCGTACTCGGCAGTCTGACTTTGCCTTGCGTTGTGAAGCAAGAGGAAGAGCGGGTTTTTCGCATTATTTTGACGGAAGGCCGCAACCGGCAAATCCGCCGAATGTGCGCCGCATTCGGATATCATGTCCGCAAGCTGCGCCGTGTGCGGATTTTGAATATTGAGCTGGGGACGCTGCGTTATGGCAAGTGGCGAGATTTAACCCAGGCGGAATTAAAGCAATTGTTTGCCATTTTGGAACACCATTAATGCACATAAAGCCCTCCCCATTTTTTAAGCTGGCAGAGGGCTTCTGTACCCTGTTATTTCTCAGGCGTGACCTGGATCGAAGCGGAATTGTCCGGATCGGCATATTTGCGAATGAGCGCTACTTCTACGCGGCGGTTTTTGGCACGGCCAAGCGTAGTGTCATTCGTATCGACCGGCCGGTATTCGCCGTAACCGATGGCACTGAACAGATGCGGATCAAGCACTGAATTGGAGAGCAAGATATCCATAAAGCGAATCGCCCGCGATGAACTCAAGTCCCAATTGGATTTGAACTCGACGTTGGAGATCGGCTGATCATCCGTATGTCCAGATACAATAACCTCGAATCCAGGGTAATTGGCCAGCATATTAGCGATGGCCAGCGCCAAATTGCGCGATTCATCTTTTACTGTGGCACTGCCTGAGGCAAACAGTGCGTTGTCGCTAATCGTAATCATTAATTGCGACTGATTGAGCTTTGTATCAAGCTGGTTGGTCAGACCGTTCTGTTTGATATATTGATCGAGCTGTTTTTTCAGCTTCTCCAGATCTTCCTGCTCTTTTTTCATGAGGGCCGCGCGTTCCTGCTCCTTCTTCTTGGCCTCATCGGAGGGACGGCGTTTAGTTTTGTCTGCATTATCCATTTGTTTGTTGTCATTGATGACACTCGAATTGTCCAAAACACCCATGCCAGTATTGAAGGCGATATTAAACGCTTTGCTCATATCTTGAAACTTTTGGCTATCTACTGAGCTCATTGCATACAGCACGATAAATAGCGCCAGCAATAATGTCATCAGGTCGGCATAAGGAATGAGCCAGGACTCGTCCATATGCTCATCGTGATGTTCCTTCTTAAATTTTTTGCTCATCGCCCTCCGCTCCCTTCTCGCTCATTTGCAGACGTTCCGTTGGCGTCAGGAAGACAGATAATTTTTGTTGGATCGCAATCGTAGAAACGCCTGACTGGATGGAGAGCAATCCTTCTACCATCATAAGACGAAGATCGATTTCCCGTTTGGACAATCGCTTTAATTTGTTGGCAATCGGATGCCAGAGTACGTATCCTGTGAAGATACCGAGCAGTGTTGCTACGAACGCGGCGGCAATCGCCATCGCAAGCTTGTTCATGTCGCTCATCTCGGCAAGGGCGGCAATCAGGCCGACAACAGCCCCCAATACGCCAAGTGTCGGGGCATAGGTGCCGGCTTGCGTGAAAATGAGCGCGCCAGCGCGATGCCGTTCTTCTGTGGCATGAATATCCTCAAGCAACACATCGCGGACAAGATCCTGATCGTTGCCATCGATGATCATGCGCATCCCGTTGCGCAAAAAAGCGTCCTCAATCTCGTCTACCCGCGTCTCAAGCGCAAGCAGTCCTTCGCGGCGAGTGATCGTTGCCCATTCCATAAACATGCGAATCAAATCCTGGCGCAGCATAAGCTTTTGCGGTACGAAGGTCATTTTGATCAATTTCGGGAATTTGGCAAGCTCGGATAATGGAAAGCCGATAAAGAGAGAGGCCGCTGTCCCGACCAAAATAATCATAAAGGCCGCCGGATTGTACAGATTGCTGATCGGAGCCCCTTTTAATACCATACCGACCGTTACTGCAGTGATTCCTAATACAATGCCGATTAAAGTAGACTTTTCCATGACACACCTCGTCCAGAGAATTATTGTAAGTAACCCGATCGATAGACAGTTGGCAAGCTGTCTGGGCGGGCAAACAGAAGCTTGGCGACGATAAAACTGATGTGTCTATTTGACGAAATGTACAGTTTTTCGACAATGCCATACTATATACTTTTATCGACAAAATCGCGCTGTAGATTAGAGCAAAATGGATGTTTTATGCGATTAGCGTTAAAATACCTGCTTATTCGTGTAGAATATAGGGAAGAGTTAGATATTGAAGCAGAAAAAAACGGAAAAGGTGGCCGGGTTGTATGGGTGTAAGGCACGCTAGAGAGTATAAAGAAATATTGGAAGAGCTGACCGAGGCAATCGGGTCAATCGATGATGGGTATATGTTTTTTGAGATGGAAGTAAGCGATTGGGAGGCGCTGGATGCAGCAGAGCGCAAAGATGTGATGGAAGCACTGGCCGATGATGTGTTCTATGGGCTGGGCGAGGATCCGGTTATTAAAGTGGGAGGCGGCATGGTAGCCTATCGTCCCAAACATCATTGTATTGAAGTATCGGTCGATGGCAAGGAAAGCAGGATCATTCGGCTCGTTTAAGTGAACAAGGAGGAGAAGCGGATGGGGAAGCTGGAAAAATTAACGACAGCGGCAGCGGATGAGGTGATTGCCGGCCTTGAGCATTGGCAGCGCGAGGATGAAAAGTGGATGCGCGGCAGCTATCGCTTTGCCTCATTTCCAGCGGCGATCGAGTTTGTAAGGCAAGCGGCTGATATTGCGGAGGAGCTTAATCATCATCCGTTCATCGGCATCGATTACAAAAAGGTCACATTACGCCTGACGACCTGGAATTCGGGCGGCTTGACTGCGCTCGACATGCAATCCGCCAGCAGGTACAATGCGTTGTACGAGCAGTTTCGACAAGACTAGGCAGCACGAAGAAAACCGTCCTTTCTGAGGCCAATAATGGCATCATAAGGGCGGTTTTCATTTGTGCCGGACCCAGGGGCCGCTATTTGTGAACAAAGGGGTCAAGACTGGCTCCTCGCGGACCGTGGTTCCGCTAATTGCATCAAATCGCCACGGAAATCAGGCAAAAAACGCAAATAACGAATCGTGTGTCCGTGAAGCTTCCCAGCTGCCCGTCTTTCGACAAATTAACGGATCGTAGGTCCGCGCAGTCTTAAGCTGAAAGCTTCCCTTTGTCTGGCTATGCGCTACTTTTCCTCCGATACTTTGGTGAAGAATGAGAGTGCGTACAGAGCGGATAAGCCAAATATGATATAGATAATTTTGGCGCCTACAGTGTCTGAACCGCTGAAAATCTCCGATACAAAATCCCATTCAAAAATGCCGACCAAGAGCCAACTCAACCCACCGATGATGAGAATGATCAAGGCAATGATATTTACTGCCTTCATTGCATGCTCGCCTCCCCTTAGCTGGTTTCCTTACGCACATGGCAACTTGCTTCCCAAACGCAGAAAAGCGGCTGCTCATGTTCTACATTAAAGGATTATGTGAGGAGAAAAACGAGTAGTACAAAAAAATGTAAAAAAATATCAAAGGTTGTCCAATGTATAGACCATACAATGCACCTGTTCCGTGCCATGGCCAACAGGACGTTCGTAGGTGTCCGTGATCCTAAAGCCGGCTTTCTCATAGGCGCGGATGGCGCGATAGTTCCATGTATGCACTTCAAGGTCGATTTCATCCTTTGGCGCTCTGCGCCTCGCCTCTTGTACAATTGCCTGCAGGAAGGGGAGTCCGTTTTTCTGTCCGCACAGATCAGGCCGCATGCCAAGACCAAGCCGGGTGACACCGAGCAGCGGGAAAAATTGGGCAAAGCCGACGAACGCGCCTTCGGCGTCCAGTACGGCAGCATACTGATGTGCACGAATGGCCGGATCGCCGAACTCCCGGCCATTTTTTTGCATCTGCGGCCAGTCCGTCCAATTGTAGAAGTTATAGGGCGGTTCGTACTGCCAGCTGCACAGCTGTTCGGCCAGATGCTCGTCCAGCGGCACGATGGTATAGCTTTTGCTGTGGCGGGGTGCTATTGGCATGGGGGTTCCTCCTGGTATATTATCGACTAGTTAACATTGATTAAAAGAACAATAAGCTAACCATTATCCACTAACGGTTAGCCTTCTTTATAGTAGTACCCATCATTTTTGAGAACGCCTAACTCGAAGAATGTGCGGTATAACGTGCTGGGAAAGTACTTCGTGGATTGTACATCCTGGCGGACCCTGAACCCGATAACCGTCTTTATCTTCGAGTCCATGAGGCACATGCCAGTGCCAAGGGTCGTACTTTTTGACTTCATCTGGAGCGTCACCCGGATGGTAATGAGCGTGAAATTTCTGAAGTACCTCGCCGTTACCAGCGTGCCAATCATAGTAATACTCTATTAAATTGGTTCCCTCAAATATTTCTTTGCATCGTAGGTAACCATCATAATGATGAAAAGTGATTTTTGCATTCACTTCTCTTCCTTTTTTGTGGTCAAGTTCGTCTTTACGCGTTTCAGAGGCTCTTGCTTCGAGTATTTCACCGTAGATATACTCAAGGTTAGAAAAAGTTGTTTTACTTATGCCAAGAAACTTTTGCACTTGCTAACCTCGCTTTATACGACCACCAAATCGAAGCGTCTGTGTCTTCTTCTGTCAATTCCTTGATAGTCTTATCGCCAAAAACCTCTTCGAATGGTCCGCCGTATTTTTCTTCTAGTTCTTTTATGGAATGCTCCAGATAAGTTATTTCGTCCACTTTTGGCTCTTCATTTTCAGTTTCCCAATTTGCTTTTAACGTAGCAATCGAAACTTGTTTACCGTTCGTAAAAACGACCTCAGCATCTCCCGGAATTCTTGACCACTTTTTCCCTTCTTTTTCAACTCCTATAATTTTACCTTCACGTAGCCAGGTATTAATGGTTTGAGGTGAAACGCCAATGTATTTAGCAACTTCGGTAGTAGAGAATGTCGGGGTGTTATCCCGTGCTGACTCCTCAGAAATGTGCTGTAATAACTTAAAAGCATACTCAACGAGCATTTCTTTATTAAATAAGTCCTCTTCTTTCCATATTTTGCTGTACTTTTCAGCACCCTTAACTGTAAACAACAAATTCTTAACAAGTGCAGCAGTAACGAGCTGGTCCATCTCAACCATCTTCTTCATATATTCGTGAGCAGCAGATCCTGTTAGAATGTTTCTTTCAATCACTGTTGGACGCATAATCATCTCACCTCTCACCTCCATTATACTGATTTTATTTCAATTATTCAATAAACAGAAAGAAAACTGAAAGAAAATTTAAACAGTATTATTGGTTTTTTTATATAAAATATACACATCTTCAAGAAAAAGAACCTTCTCATTGAGGAAGTTCCATTAATTCGCTACTCAGATAACCTATCCAGTATTTCCTCGAAAAGACTTGCGTACACGCAGCTCTCGATTCACCAAGGATATCAAAAGGTGTTATGGTAATATATATAATGCAGCTATGATCGGCTGAAATGTATGCAGTTGGTATTTGAACTGATTGTGGTGTGTGGAGACGGTGGAGGGAAGCACATGAAAAATAATCCGGCGGACAACAACGCGCATCCATCCCCATGCGTGCTGCATGTGGACCGCGCATTAGTACCGTTTCTTATAACGGCTATTGATGCAGCTAAGAAGCGTGGAGCAGAACTGGGCGTGGATGTCAGTAAGTGCTACCTGGAATGCGAGGAGCTTTATAGCAAGGAAGGGAACTTGTATTATTTATTCTGGTTTTACTCAAATGAGCTGGAAGATTGGATGGAAGGCTTTGGGGACGATTTTTTCGATCTTGCTGTAGAGGTCGATGGCACAACAGGAGAAGTGCTTCGTATATACAGAAGCAGGTGATGCAGACAATGAAAAATAAGCTTCGCACCATAACGATTGGCAATCAGCCGTATGTATACCGGCTGTCGATGCATATCATGAATGGAACATGTACCTCACAATTAAAGGTGTTCGCCGAGGATTCCAAGCTTCATCCGCTAATTATTTATATCCGTACATGGGATGATCCGATAGCCGGCTGTCCGCTGCAGACGGGCTTTCTTTTATATAATATGGCGACGGGAACGGAGAGCCTCTATAATTTGAATCATCCGCAGCGGGTACGGGAATGGATTGAGTATGGTGTGATCAATGGATGGGACGGTACGCAGCAAATTGAGATTTTAGATGGCGTTGCAGCTATGCGGGAAATGGGCTACGAAATGGATAAGCTGCTACCGCTTACTTGAAAAGCTGCTGCTGGTAGCTTGTGACGATCGCTTCAATCGGGTACGCAATATTGGGACAATTGTTGCAAAAATCGAAACATTCTTCTTGTTTGGAACGTATGAAAAAGCATTCATGTTTCTAAATTGGAAAGGAGCTGTATTATGGGAGATGAAGTGAAAGTTGTCTTGATTGAGAAGCAATCCGGAGGCGAACTCGTACCAATAGATGAAAGGCTATGGAGCAAAGGGATGTTCAGTGCGCTGGAGCATGCCAATTATTTGACCGTCGACGGCCGGGAATACGAGATGGTAGAAGGCCGCCTGAATGTCGACAATGGCAAACTGGAGCTGCTGGTCGTTGCAGTAACATATGGAAAGCGATTGTAGGACAGGGGGGAGCTTAATGACACACAAGCAAGAGGAGAGCAGAAGCGAAGTCTCTCTGCGCACACTTTTATTTGATAAAGAAGGAAAGCCGCTGCGAGTGCTGTCTACCTCGCTCGGCATCGCTTTGCTTGCCCATGCCCTTCTGGGCGGCGGCGCTGCTGTCAGCGCATCGACAGAAGGAGACGGGGCGGCCGGGCCGAAGCTGCTCGAATGGTCGACTGAAGAAGTGAAAGCCTTCTATGACCCGTCTGCGGACTGGAATCTTCCTTTGTTGGAGCAGGAAGAGGAGACGAGCAGCCCGGCGGGGAGTGGAGCTTCGGGCAGCGGCAGCGGCATGACTGGCGGCACGACTATTGTACATTCCGGCTTCGGCTGGAGCGACCTGCTGCTCTATCATTTGATCTTTAATCGGGGCTCCGCCTATTCATCATCAGGATGGTATGCCGGCAACCGTGCCTATGACGCACGTACAGGTTCACCCTACAAGCCGCAAAAGTATTCGGCCGAATCGTTTCAGAACAAACCGGTTGTCGGTTCCAAGCTTCAGCCCAAGACCGTTAATTCATCCGGGGCGATTACGCGCCGCTCGACTTCATCGTCCAAAGGCGGGATCGGCGGCAAATCCAGCGGTTTTGGATCGTCAGGCTCCAGCAAGAGCTCAGGATGGTTTGGCGGATGAGCAAGGATGCGGTATTCGAGGTTGTCGGCAAGCCGCAGCAGGACCGCGCCGAGCGGGTTAAGGAATTAAGCGGCCTTGGCTTCAGCTGGGCTGATCTGGACGACGATCCGTACTGGATCGATCAGGCAGTAGCGATGCGCGGCGATGTGTATGCGGAGCTGGAGCAGGCTTCCGCCAAGCTGTGGCGCATCTTCGACCGTGCGGCACGCTTTGTCATCGGCCGGCATGATCTTTATGCCATGATTGGCATTCCGGAGCTGCTCTGGGCTACGCTCGATATGCTTGAGCCGGGGGCGGAGGGGCTGCTAAGCCGCTATGCACGGTTTGATTTTGCGATTTCCGCGGAAGGCGACATTAAGCTGCTGGAGCTCAACGCCGATACGCCAACAGGCTATGTAGAGGCTGCGGTCGTGACCCCTTGGCAGTGCGGGCAGTATGGTCTTCACTCTCCTAATGAGGCTATGATGGAGCATGTAGCGGCAGCATGGGGCGAGGAAAGGCCTGACACTGCGGCCTGTGTCTCTTATGGAACGCATCTGGAGGATTCAGGAACAATCGAGATGCTGGCGCGCCATAGCGGCTTGCCGGTCACATGCACGGACTGCCTGGAGCTATGGGTCGATGAAGGAGTGCTGAAGGATGGCGACGACCGGATCATCCGCCGTATGTTCGCCCTGTATCCGAAGGAATGGATGGCGATCGACGATGGCGGCGATGCGCTTGCCTACGCGATGGAGTCCGGCAATTTGGAGCTGTTCAATCCAATTCACGCGATTATTTTGCAATCGAAAGGGCTGCAGGCGCTGATCTGGGGATTGTATGAGCTGGAGCTGCTGTTCGATGCAGAGGAACGCGCTGTCATTGGCCGCTATATGCTGCCAACCTATAACAAAGCCGTGTTTGACGGCAGCTTTGTGTCCAAATCGATGTTCGGCCGCGAGGGCGGTTCAGTCATTATCTACAACGACGAAGGCAAGCAAGTGGAAAAAGATGAAGCAGGCTTCGATACAAGCCGCTTTTTTCCACTCGTTTATCAGCAGCGGGCCGAACTGGCGAAGATTACGCTGGAAGCGGGCGAGTTTCACCTGCTTACCGGCATGTTCGTTATCAACGGCGTGCCTTGCGGGTTATTAGGGCGAGCCGGCGGACTTATTACGGGGAATGCCAGTCATTTTGTAGCAATCGGGGTGAGGAAATGAGCCAATACAGCAGCAACGGTCAGTACGGCAAGCGATTTGTCAAGGTAATGGTCCTTAGTATTGTGACAGGGCTTGTATTGATTATGGGCGCCTGCTCGAATAACCAAGAAGCAGAGCAGACAGTCGGGGTACCGTGGGATTACCGGGTGGAGAAGGCGGTTGTCGGTGAGCTCATTGACGGAGATATGGTTATTTTGCCGGATAATGAGATGCTGCCGAACGATGAAAATTACGCAACAGGCGATACGATATGGACGCTGCAATATATGGGAGCGCAGATGGTTACCGGCAGTGACGGCAAAAATGAAGTGACCCTGACGGCATGGGAGCCAATTAAATCCTTTAAAACGGAGCAAGCGGCGAAAGAAGATATGGATAAGCTGAAAATTCAACTGAATGCAGAGGTTGATCTGGTAGGCGTTTACCAAACAGAGCTGAACGGGAAAAAACGCCAATTCGCTGTGGTGACACTTCCTTCCGGTAATCAGGTGAAGCAGCCGATCGATGAGGAACGCTATCAACAGCTGAAAACCATGAAAAAGGTTAACGTGATGCTAGAAGAGGTGCACGATTTTTCGGATTATGATATGGCATATGCCAAGTTTAAGGGGTGGGCATCTTGATCGTTGTTAATATCTTGATTAGTGTAGCAGTCATTATTTTGCTGCAATTAGCGGGGATGGTTATATTTAACTGGATGACGCCCTACAATGATATGGATGAGCTGAAAAGAGGCAATGCGGCCGTAGGCATCGTGATGGGCGGCAAGTTCATGGCGACGGCAATCGTGCTGGGGGTAGCCGCGTATACGAATACCTCCATTTTGCATATGGTACTGTGGTTCGCAGTAGGTTACGTTTGTTTGATCGCGGCATACTGGATTTTTGAATGGGCAACACCCCGCTTTAAAGTTGCGGAGCAGTTGAAAGAGGGTAATGTTGCTGTCGCTATTATGCTATGTGCGGTATACATTGGCACGAGCTTTGCGATCAGCAGTTTAATTGTGTAATGATGGAGAGGATAAGAGGCATGGCCAAGCAGAAGCATTACGTTGTATGGGTTGGAAAAAAGCCCGGCATTTATACGAGCTGGACAGATTGCCAGCAGCAAGTCAACAAGTTTGCCGGCGCCAAGTTTAAGGCGTTTGATTCCAAAGCGGCGGCCGAAGCGGCATTCAAAGCTGGCTGGAAGCCTTATTGGGGGCAGGGCGAAGCCGCGGGCTCAGGCTCTGCTGTCGCTGGGAAGCCGCAGCAGACGGTACAGCAGACTGGCGACATATCGGATGAAATCGACTACAACAGCATTTCTGTTGATGCGGGAACGCATGGCAACCCGGGTCCGGTCGAATATAGAGGGGTAGATACAAAGACAGGAGAGGTTATTTTCTCCCGCGGGCCGATTGCCAAGGGTACCAATAATTTGGGGGAGTTTCTGGCGCTGGTGCATGCTTTATCTTATTTGAAGAAGACGAACAGCGGCAAAAATGTATACAGCGATTCCGCCAATGCGATCAAATGGGTGAAGCAAAAGGCAGTATCCTCCACATTGGTGCGGGACGAGTCGACGAAGGAAATATGGGATCTGGTTGACCGTTCTGTAGAGTGGCTGCGGGGCAATACATATACGACGAAGATCATGAAGTGGGAAACCCAGAGCTGGGGCGAAATTAAAGCGGACTACGGACGCAAATAATGCTCGGCAGGATGAGCTGAAAAATAAAGAAAACGACCTTTCGAGCTTCAACCTGAAGGGTCGTTTTTCTCATGCGTTTTTTGCTGAAAAATGATCGAGACGGACCGTAGATCCGTTCCGCAGGTCCGTCCGGCTTCAAATTTTCACGGATCGATCGCCAATCCGATCTCAACGTTGCGCAATCGCCACCCAGTGGCCCTTCTTGACCTCCACAAATTCGGAACGCTCCAATCCGTATGGATCGGACTTGGACGCTTCCGCATGTGGCTGCCGTTTCTTCCGTGCTTCCACCTCCGGATCGGGGATGGGAATGGCAGCCAGCAAGGACTTGGTATAATCATGCAGCGGATTGCTATACAGCTCTTCACTTTCGGCGAGTTCCACGATCTTGCCCTTATACATAACGGCTACACGGTCGCTGATATGCTTGACCATCGACAGGTCATGCGCGATGAACAGATAGGTCAGCCCGAGCTGCTGCTGCAAATCCTCAAGCAGCTTGACGATCTGCGCTTGAATCGAAACGTCGAGTGCCGACAACGGCTCGTCGCAGACGATAAATTCCGGCTCCACGGCGAGTGTGCGCGCAATGCCGATGCGCTGGCGCTGCCCGCCGGAAAACTCGTGCGGATAACGCATCGCATGCGAGGCGTTCAGGCCGACCATCTCCAGCAGCTGCTCTACTCGCTTCAGCCGCTCCTGCTTGCTCGAGGCCATGCCGTGAACGTCGAGCGCTTCGCCAATAATGTCGACGATCCGCAGCCGCGGATTTAGCGAGGCATAAGGGTCTTGGAAAATCATGCCCATATGCTTGCGCATTGTCTTCATCTCGGAACGGTTAAGCTGCTGAAGCGGGATGCCCTTGAACAGCACCTCGCCGCCCGTCGCTTCGTTCAAGCGCAGTATGGCGCGCCCGGTCGTTGACTTGCCGCTGCCGGATTCCCCGACGACGCCGAGCGTTTCGCCTGCATGGATGTCAAAGCTGACATCGTTGACCGCTTTAATCAGCTGTCCTTTGCCCAAATCAAAATATTGCTTCAACGACCGCACCTGCAGCAGCGGTACATCGTCCTTGTCGCGGACAAAGGCAGCTGGAGGCTTGGGCTTTTTCTTCTCATCGAGCCGCGGCAAAGCATTCAGCAGCTTGATCGTGTAAGGATGCTGCGGATTGGCAAAGATTTGCTCGGTCGTACCGGTCTCAACAATTTCGCCGTCCTTCATGACGACGACACGATCACACATGCCGGCAACGACTCCGAGATCATGGGTAATTAAAATGATCGATGTCCCGAGCTGCTCCTGCAATTCCTTCATTTGACCGAGAATTTGCGCTTGAATAGTCACGTCCAGCGCCGTCGTAGGCTCGTCCGCAATTAGCAGCGACGGACGGCAGGCCAGCGCGATGGCAATCATGACGCGTTGGCGCATGCCGCCGGAAAACTCATGCGGATACTGCTCATAGCGCGCTTCACTATTTGGAATGCCGACCATCTTGAGCATTTCAATCGCTTCTGCACGCGCCTGCTGCTTGCTTAAGTTTCGGTGTTTGATTAGGCTTTCGGCAATTTGTCTGCCGATCCGCATCGTCGGGTTGAGCGAAGACATCGGATCTTGGAAAATCATCCCGATTTCCTTGCCCCTTATATGTTCCATCTCTCGATCAGATTTATATGCCAAATTTTCCCCTTGAAAAAGCACCTCGCCATGCTTCACCATGGAAGGGGGCGAGGGGAGGAGGCGCATGATCGTACGGGCGGTGACGCTTTTGCCGCTGCCGGATTCGCCAACGATGCCAAGCGTCTCACCTTTGCGCACCTCAAAGCTGACATTGCGCACGGCTTCTACCTCTTTGTCGCGAGAAAAGAAAGAGACTGATAAATTCTTCACTTCTAATAATGTAGTCATATCGTCACCTGTATTCAGAATTTTTCAGTAACGGTTGCGAGCATACTAAATGATAAGCAATAATATCTTCGTTACGCTCGGGCTAAGCATATATCTCTAGCCTATTATATATTGTATAATGAATTAAGTACCGCACTTATTTTTAGGATATTGACTTTTTTTATTCTGTAAAATAAAATCTACTATACTGATCGGAATTATGCAAATTAAAATTAGTTGGACACTTTCTTATATTTAAACAAAGGGGCGGAAAGCTTTGATTGGGCATGCAACTGTACCGCGTAATGGCTTTGTTGACCGCATTGCCGCCATATACAGCAAGATTTTGCTTCATCCGACGTATCGCTTTTTACTGTTGCTGCTAGGGGCGCCGGTGACGATCATCGTATTTTGCTTCTACCGCTATCGTCAATCGAAAGCCGGGTACCACCTGCTAGTGGAGAAGGAACGGTCCAAGCTTCTGGAATCGGGCATTCGGGACCGCCTTTTAAGCGAGACTAGAGATCAGTTGCAGCGCAAGCACCGTTTTTTTGAACAGAAGGTCAGTCCGGGACAGCTGGAGCAAGAAGTGGAACGAATCACTTCCCGAAAATTTGAGGAGCTGCTTCGCCAGCGAATGAAGGAGCTTGTAGCCGAGAACAAGAGCGGGGTCAAAGTGACATTTGGCGATACTTACCACGCGCTGGCGGCCAATCCGGTATTTTTTGCGATCTCGCTGTTTATTGGACTGCCGATGTACATTTTGATGGCTGTTTATGCCAATCCTTATTGGAAATATATTGTGGAACGGCTCGTGATGGCAATTTTCGTCATTTTTGGCGTTGCATTTTTCGTCTTCACCATACTATATATTTCTCCGATGGATCCAGCTAGGAATTTGCTGGGCGAGACGGCAACCAAGGAACAGATTGCGGCTTTCAATCATTTGTACGGATTGGATCAGCCTTATCTGACTCAGTTATGGAACAGCTTGAAAGGAATTTTAACCTTTGACCTGGGAAAATCCTTTTCCGGCAATGAAAATGTGACGGTAGCCATCGCCAATAAATTTCCGGTTACACTCACATTAACGGTGATTTCGACTGTGGTGGCCATTATCATTGCACTTCCGATCGGTATTATATCGGCAACGCGGCCCAACTCTTTTTTCGATTATACGTTCATGTTTATTGCACTTCTTGGGTTGTCGATCCCGAATTTCTGGCAAGGGCTGATTTTTATATTGAACTTCTCCATCAAGCTGCCATGGCTGCCGGCGACCTATAGTCCGGGCAATTGGCTTTCGGCCATTATGCCGATTATCGTACTGGGAACAGGGCTTACCGCTGCCGTTGCGCGGATGACCCGCTCATCGACGCTTGAGGTCATTCATGAGGATTACATTACGACAGCCAAGGCGAAAGGACTTTCACGCCGCCATGTTTTGTGGAAGCATGCGGTCAGCAATGCCTTAATTCCGATCTTGACGGTCATCGGCTTGCAGTTCGGCGGCATGCTGGGCGGCGCTGCCGTTACGGAAAAAGTGTTCAACATTAGCGGTATCGGCAGCTACATTGTTGACAAGCAGTTCATTCCTGACATTCCAAGCATTATGGCTGGCGTTGTCTATACGGCAATCACGATTTCGATCGTAAACGTCATTGTTGACTTGCTCTATGCTTTCTTTGATCCAAGAATTCGTTCGAAAATGAAACAATACTAAAGCGGGTGCTGACTGTGAAGAGTTCTTCAATCACCAAGCAAGAGGTGCAATTCCGGCTGAAGTCGTGTCCTGAGTATGCACAAGCAAGCTTTGCCGGCATCGTTACGCTGCTGCTCGCGGTTGTGCTGCTGCTGAACAGCTACGCGCCTGATACGGGCGGATTTCATGGTACCGGCCTTCTGTTCAGCATCGCTTACTTCGTCTTTGCGCTGCTGCAGTTCGGGGTATGGGCGCTAATCCGCCGCGATCTGCTTCAGCACGGCGAGCTCAGGAAGCCGACCCGGGCGCTGGGCTATGTGCTGATGCTGAGCTTGCTGACAGCCAATGTATTTATCGCTACAGCCGCGTTCCAGCTCGTCAAGCGGAGGAAAAACGCCGCCTACACACTTGCTGTATATGCCTGGCTAACGACAGTGCTGGTTTTCGGCTTATCGGGATTAAATTTGTTTAAGCCTTATGTGGCGAACGGATTTTTGCTTGGCATGGGTCTATTGCTGATCATCATTGTGCTCCAGCTTGCTGCCCTGCTGCTGGTCGCCAAATATGCCGACAGAACCGTGCTGCCGCGCTGGATGGGACTGCTGGCCGGAATCCTTATCCTGACGGCTTTAACAGGCAATTTGTTTGCTTTGTTCCTGGGGCTGCTGCTTATATCGAGACTGCGGGACAAAGATTTTACATCGGGCTCCAAGCTCGGTGAAGTCGTGGAGCGGCTATCGCGCAGCTCTACCTCAATGCTTGGCCTGCTCTTTATTTTATTTTTACTGACCGTTTCGATTACCAGTTATTTGACATTTGATTATGGCATGGCCATAGACAATAATTATAGCTTGATCCTGCAGCCGCCAAGTCTGGAGTATCCGCTTGGCACGGATAATTTTGGGCGGGACTTGTTCTCCCGCATTGTATTCGGTGCCAGGATTTCACTAGTAGTCGGTATATTGTCCACCTTGATTCCGGTAATAATCGGCGGAATTTTAGGGGCGGTAGCTGGTTACTACGGGCGGCAGACGGACAATGTAATTATGAGGATATTGGACATCCTGTTCGCAGTTCCCGGCATTTTGCTCGCGATTGCCATCATTGCCGCGTTTGGTGCCAGTACAGTCAATCTGATATTGGCGCTCAGCGTCGGGTCGATCCCTACGTATGCACGGACGATGCGGGCAAATGTGCTGCTCGTATCACAGCTGGAGTATGTACAAGCCGCCCGCGCCTTTGGCTCGAGTGACCGGACCATATTGTTCAAGCATATTGTGCCCAATTCGCTTGCGCCGATGATTGTGAAATCGACGCTGACGATCGGCACAGCTGTCATTTCGACGAGCAGCTTGAGCTATCTGGGATTAGGGGTAGAACCGCATATTCCGGAATGGGGCAATATTTTGAAGCTGGGCAGTGCATTCCTTGAAACGCATGCTTATACAGCGATTTATCCGGGATTGGCGATTATCGCGCTCGTATTGTCCTTCAACTTTTTGGGGGACGGCTTGCGGGATGCGCTTGATCCCAAGTTGGATTAGGTTATTATCGCACTTTTTAGCTCTGACCGGCTAACGAGGGCGAATGACAATAAAGTTTGGAGGGTCTACCATGAAAGGAAAAGGTAAATTTGCTGCGCTGTTACTTCTAAGTTTTGCTATTATGCTTAGCGGCTGCAAAGTGACGACTAAAGATGAGGCTTCCAATGTTCCGAAGCCGAATGAAGGAACAAAAGAAGTAACAGACACAGGTGCTGTCGATATTGAATTGCTCGGCATGAGCAGCAGCGAGGACGATATGAACATCGTTCGCGACCAGTTGAAAAAGAATGGCTTCAATGTCAAGCTGAATATGCAGCCTGACTATGGCAGCTTCAAGGCGCAAGAGGATGCAGGAAACTTTGATATTTCCCTGTCGGGCTGGACAACGGTAACGGGCAACCCGGACTATGCGGTTCGATCTTTGTTCAAGACAGGCGGCGATTACAGCATCCTGTCCGATCCGGAAATTGATGCCCTGATCGACAAAGCCGGTTCGCAAACGCCGGAAGAGTTCAAAGAAACGTACAAGCAGTTCGAGCAGCAGCTCGTATTCGACAAAGCTTATATTGCACCGCTCTACCGTTCACAGAAGGCACAAGCACTGAATAAGGAAGTATTGAATCAAGATACGGTGCGTATCTCCAAATCCCGTTCCCTGCCATGGGAAGAGGTCGATTTCAACGATACGTCCAAACGCAGCAAAGAGCCGTTGATTCTGCAATCGACAATGCCTGTATTGACGTCGCTTGACCCGATCAAAGGCAATGACGGCTCGATTAATATGATCAACACGAATATGTATGTGCGTCTTGTTAACCTGACGGATGACGACGTTGTTACATCCGAAGGCTCCCTGTCGCTGAATCATGCGATTGCTGACGGCAATTCTGACTATTACTTTATTTTGCGTGATGATATTAATTTTGCGAATGTGAAAGATAAAAAGGCTGTAGATTCCGGTGATCGCGTAGGCGGGGAAGACGTTATTTTCTCCCTTGACCGGGCAAAAGATAAAAACTCCGTTCCGGATCATCGTACTTTTACATTGCATGAGCATATTAAAAATGTTGAGCTTGTCACGGATGTCGCGGCTCTGGATTCCGTCAAAGTGTCCGGCAGCGGCGATACGGTGAAAGCAGCTTTGGAAAAAGGGCTGGATACTAAAATTTCCGGGCTGGTCGCTGACAAAAATCAAGTAAGCAACAAAGACGGCAAATATCAAGTCGTCAAGCTGACAACGACTGAGCCATTCCCGCAAGTGCTGAACTACCTGGCGCACCAATCCGCAGGGATCGTGTCCAAGAAGCAAGTAGAAAGCATCAACACTTATGATGTAGCGAAATTCGATGTGAACAAGGACATTCCTTACGGCGACCAAAACACAGTAACTGAGGGCGCATCGTACAACAATACGCTTGCTACAAGCGGTCCGTACATTTTGTCCTACAAGAACGATTATGAAGCTGTATTCTATAAAAACCCTGGCTATATGAAGGGTACGAAGCATGAGCCGCTTATTGAGACGATCAAGGTCCGCTTTATTAAAGACGCAGACAGCAGCTTGTCCGCATTGCGCAGCGGCGAAATCCATCTGTTCTACGGCTTGGCCGAAAATAAATATGATGTGGTGAAAGGCGATAGCAAGCTGGCGCTTCAAACAATTCCAAGCAACGCTGTGTCCTATCTGTTGTTCAATACAGGCAACCGGCCGGTCGCGAAAAGCGCCGATCTGAGAAAAGCAGTGCTGTACTCCATCAATCAGGATGAAATTTTGGCTTACTACGGCGGCAACAAGTTTAAGGCAACCTCCACACTTAGCCCGCTGGTCGATACTGGACTGGAATTGAAAGCCGATCCTGCCAAAGTAAAAGAGTTTTTGAACGCTTATAAAGCAAGCAAGTAACAGGACAAGAGACTGAAGACCAGCGGCGGGATGGCGGCTAAACCGTGGATCGCCGCTGGCTTTTCCCTACAAGAAGAGGAGAGAAGAACATCATGACGAAGCAGAAAGCAAGCTTGTCTCAATGGGATGCTTTAATGCTGGAGTCGCTCAAGGCATACGGCTGGTCGGAGGAGGAGCTAATTGCCAACGCCCGTTCCGGGAAATTGCCTAAAGACGAGAGCAAGTTCCAATTTGAATACTCGCCTTTAGTCGCACTTGCCAACGAGGAGCCGGAAACGTTTGAGCGTGCCGTCCGTGAGGGATACCAGATCAAGTACAATACGATCGGCGGGATCCGCAGCTGGATTTTGGTTGCTCTGCAGCTGGAAGCCGAGCTCCATCTGGAGCCGGGGGAAGAGCGGGTTAGCGCAGAGCTGACACGAGCCGAGACTGAGCGGTTGCAAGCGGTGCTGTCATTTGGCTGGCAGATCGTTGCGGAAGACGCTGGCGCAGTGGCAAGCGATTCGGCGAAGGCCCGCTATCGCATTGAACCGGCTCAGCGCTAATGCTGCGGCACAAACACGATAAAGAAGATTGACCGCATTTGTTTGCTGTAGTATGATGACTGATAACATAACCGATTAACAACATGGAAGAAGGGTAAGTAGACATACGAATGTGAGCTTGCAGAGAGCCGGTGGTTGCTGTGAACCGGTGTTCGCGCGTATGATCGAATGGCCTTCCGAGTTGCTTTTCCGAACCGCCTGTGTGAGGCGCAGTAGGGAAATGCCGGGCATCCTGCCGTTACCAAGGGGACAGTATCGAGACTTAGACTGACTGCTTGCGCAAGTCTCCGCACTGTGTTGAGAGGATCAGAACAGGCGACTGCCAGCTTCGCTGGCTGCAGCTCTTCTGATCAATTAAGGTGGTACCACGAACGACAACTTCGTCCTTATTCAGGGCGGAGTTTTTTTGTTTTTTAATTTTATAGAATTTGTAAGTTTCACTCGATAAAAAATCTGGGCTAGTGTGGCCTAATCTAACGGATGTCACGGCCGCTATTTGCGAAAATTGGACCGATTTGAAATTGTAACGGAACTGTGCGCCGCTATTGGATGATAATGAGCCTGAATTCACAAGAAAACGTCTAATTAAGGTCGCTCAGATCCGTTAGCTTTCAAAAAGAGGGGTTATTGGCGAAATAAGGTCCATGGCTTCCGTTAGAAAAAACGCTTTGCGGCTTGCCCTTTCCGCGCCAAGGACGGCGTCAGCCGTTTCTTATTAAAGGAGGTGATGGCCATGGAGGATGGCTGGTGGTGGCGATGTCAGGCGCATGAGATATGCAAAATCATTCAAAAACATACCAGGAGGAATTTAGATGATTACAGAACGCGTGTTAACCGGGGATCGGGTTACCGGCAAGCTTCATCTTGGCCATTACGTCGGGAGCTTGCAAAACCGGGTCGCTTTGCAGGATCAATATGAAACCTTTGTGCTGCTGGCAGACATACAGGCATTAACGACTCATTTTGAACAGCCGGGCTTGATCCGCCATCATTTGCGGGAGGTGGTTCTCGATTATTTGGCAGCAGGTATTGATCCGGCCAAGTCGACGATCTTCGTCCAATCGATGGTTCCGGAAATTGCCGAACTGACCGTGCTTTTTTCCATGTTTGTCACGGTCAATCTTTTGCGTCATAATCCGACGGTCAAGGAAGAGTCGAAGAGCAGCAGCCTGGATGAAATGTATTACGGCTTTCTTGGCTATCCGGTCAGTCAGGCCGCTGACATTACCTTTTGCAAAGCGACGATAGTGCCGGTCGGCGACGATCAGCTGCCGCATTTGGAGCTGACGCGCAAAATCGTGCGCCGCTTCAATGAGCTGTATCAGCCGGTTTTGGTGGAGCCCCAGGCGCTGATCAGCGATATGCCAAGGCTTGTCGGGACAGACGGAAATGCGAAGATGAGCAAGAGCCGCGGCAACGCGATTGCGCTCGATTCCTCGACAGAGGAAATTGCCTTTAAAATAAAGCGGGCGACGACCGATCCGGCGCGCGTGCATAAGACCGATCCGGGCCACCCGGATATTTGTCCGATCTATGCTTATCACTGCGCTTTCCGTTCGAAGGACGAAGCGGCGGAAATTCGCGAGGGCTGCACGGCAGGAACGATGGGATGCGTGGCCTGTAAAAGCCAAATAACCGCAGCGCTGGAGGAGCTTATTACACCGATGAGGGAGCGCCGGGCGGGCTATGCGGCGAAGCCGCAGCTGGTCGATGAGATCATTATGACCGGAACGGAACGGGCCCGTTCGATCGCGCGGCAGACGATGAATGAGGTGCGGGAAGCGATGAGCTTGAATTATTTTGGCTGAACATTACGAGACAGAAATTTGGCATGGCAAGCAAAAAAGCTTCGCTGTTCTCTGCGAATAGCGAAGCTTTTTGCAGTTGAGTACTAGATTGAGCTACTGTCAATTCAAGTCGGAATGGACGACCCTTATTAATGAACCATATTTGTGCATGCTTGAACTGATTGTTGAATCCTGTGCATATTCGTTAACAATTAGTTTGGCGCTTGTGTCGGAAACATTTCCGGCCAACCAGCCGTATGTTGTTGAAATTCCGTCATTATGCCCGTTAATAGTGCATTTGTTGTAAAAGATGTTTGCTTTAAAGGAGTAGCCGTTCCGCATTCCCACGATTTGTGAATTACCGGCAATCTTGAAATCAATGGCTGTGAATTGGCATGTGACCTCTCCGTTGTTTCGGCAAGCAATAACGCTGGAGAAGCCGTTATCTTTTCCTTTGGCGTTTTCAATTACACAGTTATCTATCGATATGTTTGTACCGGGATAGTGCGCTTCGATGCCGGATCTGAACCCTGTCATCCTGATGACTGGCTTGCTTCCGGATTCATAAGGCTGGATGTGCAACGATTTATTTTTTAAAATTTGCTGCGCAGACACCTCGTGTATATTGCCTGATTTGAGATAAATCACAGCCCGTCCTTCATAGGCATTGGCAATTTCAATAGCTTGACTTAGTGAGGCGACGGGACGATTAGGAGCATCTCCAAAATGTGAATTTTTCCCGTCGTTTGCGACATAAATTGACACTTCCTGCCGGTTATTGTTGGCGTTTTCGGAAAATAGCTTAAATCCAACCGGATCGTAAAAGTTGTCGGCATCTCTCGTATAAAGTCCTTTAATTGAACTGTTGGCATAGCTTGTGCTGTCCATATATTTAAAAAGCCGGGCATAGTTGAGGGCATCATTTTGGTTATTATTTCTTATGCCGTTATATACGATATTCAGCATGCTGTTTGAAGTCTCGACAACGCTTTGCACGTTGACCATATAGGCAATGACCGACATCAGGTTGGAGTAGGAGGAGAAATAAGCGACATCGGTAATATTTTCGTACCAGCAGCCGTCGGCCTGAATCATAGTAGAGCCGATTCCGAGGACAATGTCTACATTTTCTGCAGTGAATCCGAACATATTCATTCCGCCGTATATGCCGCATACTGCGATCTGTTTTCCCGCCAAAGAAGGATCCGGCTCAAAGCCGCTGCCTGCCGCCGGCGGTGTGTATGGCCTTGTTCCATGCGTGCTGATGCCGAGATTATAGCAGTTGAGATTATTCACTGAATTTTTGTATTCAATTCCGCGGTAGCGGCAATAAATGAGCACATCATACATAGAAGAAAACCATGTCGCCGAGACGGTAATACCGGTAATAAAATCAAAGGCCACTACATTATCGAGTACGAATCTTTGTCCATTGGCAATATTCAGAAACTTCACATCTCCGCTCGCAATGAAATATAAATCCTTTATTTCAATGCCTTCAGCCGACGTGTATTCCGCAAGATGAACGTGGCCGCCTTCGCCGATAAGATCGTCTACTCTTACGCCGGCGGTGTTGTACGGGCTGGAATCGAATGCGTGGGAGCCAGGATTGGAGTAGTCTACCCATATGATCGTTCCATGCGAATTGTGTCTGCTGTAGTAAGAATTAGGGCGCTCTCCCTGCAGCCTTACGCAGGGATTCAATCTGATTTTTGCAGTTACTCTATATTTCCCTTTGCTGAATTTGACAATTCCGGCGGAAATGATATTGTTGGTGCCAATTACCGAGCCTTGCCATTCGAATGGAGCAGCATCATTGATTGCCTGCTGGATTGCCGATGTACAGTCATAAGTAGAAGTGCCGGCTATAATCGCTGCCCGTTCTTGCTCCGGTATGTAATCCATCACATAGACAGTTTTATTCTCGTCAATAGGCACACTCTTTAGCTGCGGTTCCTCTCCGCCAGAAATCGAGGCCGCTTCAACCTTGATCATGCCTCTGGTCGTTCCGTAGAGCGCCATCCCTGCTCCCATCATGCCAATAGAGGCAAGCAGCTTTCGGCGGCTAATAACAGTAGGTGCTGCTTTCAACTCACCCGGGCATTTTTCGTTGGGAATACCTTTCATTTTATCCATCACGAACATTCCTCCTCGCAATATAATAAAGTCAGGGCTTCCTCTATTTTTATTTAATGCCGTTCTTTTCGTACCATTCGTTGACTTCCTCCGTTATGTCGTCGCCGCCAAGAGCTTTCCAGCTTTCTACATATTTATCGAAGTCATCAATTTTTGCACCCATAATAATTTTCGTGAACGTTTCATTCGTCAATTTGTCCAACTGCGCACCTTTATCCCCCATCGTCTCAGTCGGAATGCCGAAAAATTCATTGTAGACGAACTGATTGCTTCCGCGTAATTTGCTCGTTAATCCCCATCCGCCGTTCTCGGCTACACGACTGAAGTAAAGTCCCCATCCGCTTTTATCGCCGTCAAGGAATTTTCTCGCTGCCTCCAGCGGACTTTGAATATTGGTATAGTAAGGAACGTTTTCATTTACTTCGCTCTGATTGTTTTCAAGCGCTTTATTCACTTCCGTGTAAATCGTCTCCATCTCAAGCGGATTGTACACTCTTGGCGTGAACCAGTTGTAAACATACCCGTTCTCCGCTTTGTTTTTCTCCATATTTTTTTTCGAGTTCATATCAATATAAAAATTGATCATCTTTATTGCCGCTTCCGGATGTTTGAATTTGCTGTTCACGACAATTGCGCTTCCCGGCGCCATTCGGGAAATAATCGATTTCCCCGGGGTACCGTCAATAGACGGAATCGGTAGGCAAATCCAGTCCGCATCCGGATCTTTGTCTTTGTTCAGATTAAGCGGCCAGTTCGGATACCACCACTCGCCGTAAACGATACCGACCTTGCCGGCGACAATATCTTCAACGGCCTTATTGTCGTCTTTGAGCGCGAATTCTTTGTCCAGAAGCCCTTTCTTATACCAATCTTGCAGTTTTGCCAAAGCGCTCTTCGTTTCTGGCTGAATATCGCCTGCCACCAGCTTGCCATCCTGACCTTTGATCCATGCTCCGGGGTAGGAATGAAAGCCATTGAAAAAACCTTTGGAATCAAAAGCCCAAAAAAATAAATTTTTTTGCATAGCGATGCCATAAACTTCTGCAGCGTTGCTTTGATTGGAGTTCAGTTTAATAAAAGCCTCCGCGAGTTGTTCCAGTTCATCGATCGTTTTTGGCGGTTCCATCTTTACTTTCTTCAACCAGTCTGACCGGATCCATAACAGTTGCACCGGAGGCACTCCGTATTTCGGTATGCCCAGCAATTTGCCGTCAGAGGTAAGCAGTTTCTTGGAATCGCCGCCATCTGCTTCAACAAACTCTTTTAACATCGGCGAAGCATATTGGTCGTAAACATCGCTCAAATCGGCCAGAAGTCCGAGGTTTTTAAACCGTTCGAACTTTTGCATATCCAGCTCCATCACATCCGGCAATTCCCCGGAAGCGATGGCTAGTGAAAACTTTTGTTCGAATTGATCAGCGGGCACAGTCCAGGTATACTTAAGATCGATGTTCAACTGCTCCTTCAGATCTTTCAGATAAGCATTTTGGTCGGGCGAAATGCCGGAAGGTGTCTTCGGATCCTCAGGCGGATTATAACCGAGCACTTCGGAAACGGTTACAATTTCCGGGTATTTTCCTAAAGGGTCGGCCGGCTCTGAATCGCTAGTCTTGCCGTTGCCGCTATCGCTGTTCCCCCCTTGATCTATTTTGCCAGTCTGGTTGCTGTCATTGCTGCCGCAAGCGGATAATACCAGGAACAAAAGTGAGAAAATGACAAGCAAGATGAGGCTGACTTGGCTTCTTTTCATATTCCTTCCTCCATTTCGTTTTTGTAGATTTCTGACAATAGTTTAAAACAGGAAAAAGAAAAGAAATATATAAACATTTTTACAAGCTTCTGTTCTCTTTACTTCTGTTTAATTACCCCCGCTCTGCAGGAGAAGGAAAGTGGCGAATCGAAGAATCTCATGCCGGCAAGTTCACAACGGTCAAAATAGTTCATATTGAAATTGTTCGGAAATCGTATAAAGGTTTGAAAATTTTACTGTATTCTTTGAAGGAAAACAGCTCGGTATTAGAGGAGGGAGGAGCTTACGATGCCTGTAATTAATATAGAAGGTGCGAGTGCGGTAGGTAAGACAACCACATCAAGTATGCTCGCTTCCCGGTATAATGCATTTCATATTCCGGAGGTGAACTCGTGGTGGCAGCGTCCTGAAGATGAATATCCGGAATGGTTCTTTGAGCGCCAGCTTGATCGTTGGAGCATCGCCCAGGAAAAGCTGCAGAAGCATCATTTTGTTGTAATCGACATTGATCTGTTTCAACCATTCTGGTACAACTGGGCCTTTGATTTTACCCTCTTTGGCGGACAAAGCCTCGATTTTGTGGCAGAATTTTATCGTAAGCAGATACGTGCTCAGAAAATCGGTTTTTCCGATAAATATTATTTGTTAAGTGCGACTGAAACAGAGCTGCGTAAACGGAAGGCCGGCGATCTTGGAAGAAGGCGGGGTGGTTTTGAAATGAATTTGAAATTTATAGAACCGCAGCGGCATTATTTTCAAGCACTGAATGCTTTTATTCCAGGATTGGTCTGTTTTATTGAATCTGTATCCATTGAGAGCAATGTAAAAAAAATTATAGAGACAATACCTTCTCGATCTCAGGAGCACACATACTCTATGGAGCTTTTCGAATTCATGGTAAAATGGCTGCGGGAACATCCGGCAAAAGAATTTTCTGGTGATAGCACATGATGAAGAGTCCATACCTTAGATAAGCTGTCTGGAAGCGTTTATATACGTAAAGGGTGCCTACATCTTCTTATGATCTCGTCTACTTGGCAGCCGTTGAGTGCTATTTGCCAATTGAAGAGGAACGGAATGAGCTGTGGGTTCCGGTCGTTAAGAAGCGCTAGTAGAAAGGAGGGGACTCGGATGATTCAGCTTTTGAGTGATGAGTATGAAGCTATTATTGGGCTGGTTAAGGACAATGTACGATTTCATAACGTTTTTGTGTATTCGGTGCTGGAGCGGAATCAGCCCGGCAAAGTATTTGTCAACCGCAAAACGAATCCGACAGCAGGCATAATTGTGCACCGCGGCGGGTGTTACTATGTTTTTGGCGATAGGTCGGATGCGGAATTCAATGCATCGTTAATCGCTTTTTTGCAAGAACGCTCCAATCATGCCAACTTCTACGATCTATACACCTCTTCTGCAGAATGGCATAATTTCCTGGCATCCGCCCTGCAAGGAAGAGTCGTTCAATTAACCCGCACCCATTATATCTTGAATAGCAGCACAGAACTGAATGAATATACGGAGATCCCTGAAGATTTGCGTGTCTTACCTATTGATAAACAATCCTATGATGATTATCGGACAAAAATTGATGCCACCTACGACCTTTTATGGGAGTCGGATCAGGAGTATTTGCAAAAGGCTTTTGGGATCAGCATCGTAGCAACTGATGGCGGGTTCGCGAGCGTGTGCAATACTTTCTTTGTTGGCGGCGGCTACATTGCCCCGGATATTATTACGCTGGAGAAGTACCGAAACAAGGGGCTTGTTTCAGTTGCATGCACTCATTTTATTCAACGAAGCAACTCGCTCGGGCTAACGCCATATTGGGACTGTGATGCCGGCAATGAGGCCTCCAACCGCCTCGCGCAGCGGCTGGGATTTTCGAAAGTCGGGGATCTGCCGATTTTATGGTGGCATGAAAATGAACAGGTCATTAGCAACTATTTGAAGAAAAATAATTATACAGAATAATGTTATTGCGCAATGAGCCTAAAAAGACAAAACAGCCTCCTACGGTTCGCTCCGTTCCGCTTCACCCGCGCTTATCCAGCCAACCAGCCAAATCCGCCAAATTAAAATTGGATCAAAAGCTTGCGCATTTTTTGCTGCTATGATAATATTCGTTATATCCAATCGGATAACTATGAATTATACCGAGTTGCCAAGTTAGCGCGACATGAACAACATGAGCAATGGCAACAGGAGAATCGCAATAATATGAGCTTATCCACCGGACGACCGGAGACGCTGCCTGACAATGACAGGCGTCTTGCGGTCGTTTTTTGCTTTTACTACGAAAGGGCGGGGAATGCGGTGCAGTACAGAAAATGGGGAAGAACAGGGCTCAAGGTCTCCGAGGTCAGCCTGGGGACAATGGCTTTCGGCCGTTGGATCGATGAGGAGCTTTCGGGCAAGATCATCGACGCGGCGCTGGATGCCGGCATCAACTTGATTGATACAGCGGACGTTTACGGCAGAGGAATGGATGTCGGCGATCCGACCTTGACAGGGGAATCGGAGGCGATTATCGGGCGGGCGTTAAAAGGCAGGCGGGATAAGGTCATCCTTGCCACAAAGGTGCAAGCGCCTGTCGGGATTGGCGTTAACGACGCGGGGCTGAGCCGCTATCACATTTTTCGCGCTATTGAAGGCAGCTTGCGACGGCTGCAAACCGATTATATCGATATTTACCAAGTGCATGGCTTCGATCGGGAAACGCCGCTGGAAGAGACACTTGGCGCACTGGACGATCTGGTGAGACAGGGGAAAATCCGCTACCTCGGCTGTTCCAACTATGCGGCCTGGCAGCTGGCCAAGGCGCACGGCATAAGCGCGGTACATGGATGGCATCGCTTTGAAGGCCTACAGCCGGAATACAGTCTGATTTCGCGAGGCATAGAGCGAGAGCTGGTTCCGCTGGCCGAATCGGAGAAGGTTGGCATTATTGCTTACAGCCCGCTGGGCAGAGGCATTCTGACAGGCAAGTACCGGCAAGGCGAGACGCCGCCGGCTCAGTCGCGGCTGGCCGCTGGGGAGAAGCGGCTCGAGCTGCTGCTGCAGGGCAATCTGGCCTATGCGCTGGTGGAGGCGATTCGCCCGCTGGCGGAGCGGCGGGGCTGGACCCTGGCACAGTTCGCCTTGGCATGGGTGCTGAGCCGCCCGTATGTTACATCGGCAATTCTCGGGGCATCCAAGCCGGAACAGATTCGGGATTCGCTCCAGTATGCGGAGCAGCGCCTGACGCCGGAGGAACTGGCGGAGGTCGATGAGGCATCCCGCAGGATCGGTCTTTTTTGGTAGACGGAACATCAAACCAGGGAGGTATAACAATGGGTAACGTGAAGCGTCAATTGCATTTGGGGTTGTTTTTGTTTTCAACAGGCTATCATCCAGCTGGGTGGCGGCTGCCGGAGGCCCGGACGGACGGGGCGTTCGATCCGAAGTTTTTGCAGGGCGTGGCGAAGAAGCTGGAGGAAGCGAAGTTCGATTTCTTCTTCCTGGGTGATGCGCTGGCGACGAGCGCGGATATGCAGTATACCTTCCCTTCGCAAATGATCCGGCTGGAGCCTTTCACGATGATTGCCAACATCGCTGCGGTTACGGAGAAGATCGGGCTCATTGTGACGGCCAATACGACCTATGCGGAGCCATATCATATTGCCCGCCTGACGGCCTCGCTCGATTATTTGAGCGGGGGGCGGACGGCGTGGAACGTCGTGACCGGCGCGGACGTGCGGGCCGCACTCAATTTCAGCCGCGAGAAGCATTGGGATAACGCTAAGCGGTACGATTATGCCGACGAGTTCGTGCAGGTGGTCAAGGAGCTGTGGGATTCGTGGGAGGACGACGCTTTCGTACGGGATAAAGCTGCCGGGGTGTTCATCGATGGCAGCAAAGTGCACGCTATTCATCATGAGGGCGATCACTTTTCGGTGGCGGGCCCGCTTAATGTAGCAAGACCGCCTCAGGGGCAATTGCCGCTATTGTCAGCAGGCATGTCGGAGCGCAGTCAAGAGCTGGGGGCACGGTTTTCAAGCGCCGTTTTTACCGGCGAAATTTTACTTGAGTCAGCGAAGCGCTTCTATAGCGGAATAAAAGGCAAGCTGGCCGGTTACGGCAGAAAGCCGGAGGAACTGTTTGTTTTACCGGGGTTGGTGCCGCTGGTGGGCGCAACTGAGGAGGAGGCTCGTGCCAAATATCGGGAGCTGAACGAGCTGCTGGTGACAGATTTTAATCTGAAGCCGTTATCGGATCGCATCGGCATTGACCTGACCGGCTTGCCGCTTGACGGGCTGCTGCCCGATTTGGAGTTATCTACCCGGCCTGGCGATGAGGCCCAGCAGCTTGTCCGGCTGGCACAGCGAGCATCCGGACATGAAGATATTACCGTCCGCGAGCTGTTCCATTATTTTGCCGCTACCTCGCGCGGGCATCTCCTCATAGTCGGCGATCCGGAGCAAATTGCCGATCAGATGGAGGAATGGTTCGTTCAAGAAGCGGCTGACGGGTTTAACATTTGTCCGCCGTATATGCCGGGAGGTCTGGATTTGTTTATTGAGCTTGTTGTTCCGGTTCTGCAGCGGCGCGGCCTGTTCCGTACCGAATATGAGGGAAGCACGTTCCGCGAGCATTTCGGGCTGGAGCGTCCGGATAATATTTTTGCGGCAAAGCGTGTGCTGCAGAGCAGCTAGGCTGCCGATGCAGCAGTGAGGAATGAGGGATTACGATGCATAACGGAAAAGCGAAACGGTTCAGCGGGAAGATGCTTGCCGGTCAGATTGCCTTGCTGCTGCTCTTTCTGGGAGCTGTTGAATATGCGGTGCGGGCGGGGATAATTGGGAGCCTCTACTTGTCTGAACCGACCCGGGTGGCCGGGGAGATCATTGCACTATTTACAGATGGCGAAATTTTTCGTCATTTGGCGGTTACGCTGTGGGAATTTGCGGCTGGCTATACGGTTGCTGCGGTCGTTGGCATCGGAACCGGTCTGTTTCTCGTTCTCGTCCCGAGGGCGGAAAGTTTTTTCGGGCCTTTCCTGTCCGCGCTGCTGGCAATTCCGAAGGTAACGATTATACCGCTGCTTATGCTGTGGCTCGGAATTGGATTATCGCATAAAATCGCGATCGTATTTTTATTCTGTTTTTTCACGATTGCCTTCAATACGATTACCGGGGTCAAACAGACGGCCGAAAATCATCTGAAGGTGGCACGCGTATTCGAAGCATCCAAATTTCAGACGATTGTGAAAGTGATTTTGCCATCGGCTGCGCCTACGATTTTTGCCGGGTTGCGCGTATCGGCGGCTACCGGGCTGGTCGGCGCTTTGTTTGGCGAGATGATTGCGTCCAAGGATGGGCTGGGCAATTTGCTCGTCAAAGCGACGTCTTTGTACGATACAGCCAAAGCTTTTGCCATTATTACCGTTGTAACAATCGTTTCCGTACTGATCATTGCCTTGATCGACGTGCTGGAGAAAAAAGTCGTGTTGAAGTGGAAGTCATCATGAAGGCGGATAACAGCTAAGGAAGTGAGACGGATGAGGAAAAAATTTCATGCCCAACTATTAAGTGTGGCCACGGTCTTGACGATTGTATTAGCAGGCTGCTCCAGCTCGGGTTCCGGTTCTGGCTCTGGCGGAGCCGGGGGAGAGGGAGGCAAGCCCGATGGGGCGCAAACAAATAAGCCCTCGCAAAATGAACAAGCGACCTCGTCAAGCGGTGAGCAGCAGCTCGCTAAAATCCGCTATGCCGCATTTAACGGTGTGAGCGGGCTGGCTGTCCAGTTTGGAGCGGAAAAAGGCTTTTTCAAGGATGAAGGACTCGATGTGGAGTTTATTACGACGCAAAATGCGATCGAAGGGCTGACGAGCAAGGATGTCGATGTGGCCGATGTGGCGACGACCAATGCGATTGTGGCTGCCGGCAAAGGAGCGCCGATCAAAATCGTTTCCTCCCTGTTTCGGACAAAAGGGCCATTTTACCTTGTTGCCTCCCCGGACATTAACAGCGTTGAAGATTTGAAAGGAAAAACGGTTGGTGCGGCCGCTTTTGGCAGCGGGCTGGACGCCTATGTCCAAGTGATTCTGCAGAAGCACGGCCTTGGCAAAGATGATGTCACCTATGTGGCTAACGGGGTGAACGATGCCGCCTTTGCGAGCCTAACCTCCGGTCAGGTTGCCGCCACTATTATTCACGAGCCGTTCGCTTCTCTGGCGGAAGTGACGGGCAAGGGCAAGCTGCTGGCCAAAGGCTGGGACTACTTGCCGAACTTTCATACAGGCGTGCTCGCTTCACGCAATGATTTTATCGATGAACATCCAGAATTGATCGAAAAGCTGCTGCGCGGCTATTTCAAATCTCAGGAGTACGCAAAAAGTCATCTTGAAGAATATAAGACGTATTTTTTGTCCAAGGTGAAGGTCGATCCGGCTGCGGTGGAAAAAGCGTTCGAACGTGAGGATGTGCTGTGGGAGAACAATCCTGATGTCGATTTGCAGGCCTTGAAGGAGACGCAGCAGATTCAAGTCGATCTTGGATTCCAGGATCAGATCTACGATGTAGATAAAATTGTCGATTTGCGGTTTATTCCGAAAAAGTGAGGCAAGGGTAGGGTGAGTGCATGGCTGGCTTCTCCATTAACGGGGTTTCAAAAATATATGACGGGCTAACACCGACCGAAACGCTGTCTAATATTAATTTGACGATTAAGGACGGCGAGTTTCTGAGCATTCTCGGGCCGAGCGGCTGCGGGAAGAGCACGCTGCTGGAAATATTGGCCGGCCTTCAGCTGCCGACAAGAGGCGAGGTGCTTTTCGGCGGAAAAAAGCTGCAGGGGCCGGACAAGAAGCGGGGAGTCGTATTTCAGGACCCTTCGCTGTATCCCTGGCGGACGATTTTTCAAAATGTCGAGCTTGGATTGGAGATACGCGGGGCTGACAAGGCGGAGCGCAAAGCTGCTGTACAAAAATATATGGATATGGTCGGATTGCGCGGCTTTGAGCAAAAATATCCCCATCAGCTGTCCGGCGGCATGAAGCAGCGGGCCGGGCTGGCGCGGGCGCTTGCCAATCATCCCGAGGTGCTGCTGATGGATGAGCCGTTCGGCGCGGTCGATCATTTGACGCGGCTGCAGCTGCAGGACGATCTGCTTCAAATTTGGGAAGCGGAGAGAAAGACGGTCGTTTTTGTGACGCATGATGTGTCCGAAGCGGTATTTTTGGGTGACCGGGTCGTGTTGCTGTCGCCGCGGCCAGGCCGGATCAACAGTATCTTTCATGTACCGCAAAAACGGCCGCGCAGGCGCGACGATATCGAGCTGCTCAAAATCCAGAACGACATTTATGCAGCCATTCACGATGTGAAGACGCAGGAAGATTTGGAGTTTGTAATATGAAGGTTGGAAGGGGGATGTGCTATGGCAGACAGTATTGTAAGTGTAGAGTGGGTTCAAGCGAGGCTGGAAGCTGGGCAGCCGATCGTGCTGGCTGATGTTCGCTTCTCGCCGAAGGATGGCGGCTATGGCCATGAAGCATATGCGCGGAATCATTTGCCGGGGGCGGTGTTCATTGATTTCAAGTCGGCATTGACCGACCCTGATCCAGCGCAAATACACGGGGGAAGGAGTCCGCTTCCCCAACCGGAGAAGCTTGCCGAATTATTCGGCGGCCTTGGCATCGACCGTGAGACGACGGTAGTCGTTTATGAGGATGTCAACGGTCCGGCCGCTGCGCGGTTTTGGTGGATTTTGAAATATCTTGGCCATGATGATGTCCATGTGCTCGATGGCGGGTACTCCGCTTGGACGGCTGCAGGGCTGCCGGTTACGAATGAAGTGCCGGAGCCAGTGACAGGTGCGGGGCATGACCGCCGCACGTTTGAACCGGCGCTGCGGCCGGAACGGTTGGTCGGTGTAGAGGAGGTGCGGGCGGTAGTGGCTGGCGCCCATGCTGGAGCCGATGGCACGGGGGCGGTGCTAGTTGATTCGCGGGATGCCAATCAATATCGCGGTCTGGAGGCGCCGTTCGATCCGGTGGCCGGGCATATACCCGGCGCGGTGAACTATTTTTGGAAGGATGGGCTGTCGGCCGACGGATCATGGAAGCAGGCAGATGAGCTGAGGGAGCATTTTTCCGGGCTGGACTCTGAGCAGGAGATTATCGTGTATTGCGGTTCCGGGATCTCCGCAACCCCGAATGTGTTGGCGCTGGAGGCGGCGGGCTTTGAGAATGTGAAGCTGTATGCGGGCAGCTGGAGCGATTGGATTTCTTACAGTGAAAATCCGATCGCGACGGGAGAGGAATAAGAGCCAAGAGGCCGCGTCGGACGCGGGTTTGGGGGCTGTGGCAGGTGGCGAGCAAGTAACCTGTTGCAGCCCTCTTTGGGCTTTCCGTTCAACAGCTTGCAAACAAGAAGCCGGAGAAAGCAGTTGCAGGAACCCCGGAGCCAGCCACAGTTGGGCAGTCGGGTCAGGTTGTTGTTGAACTCTCGGACGTTTTGCTCCCAGTCATCCACAAACAGGCGCGGCGCAACCTTTCGTCCGGAGCAAGTGGAAACTTGTCGAAGTAATAATCGAGTGGGTGATGCAAGGTGATCGCGGCGGAAGTCAACCGTTCGCGTGTCGCCGTTTGAAGCTGGTATATGGATCGCTCCTCTCAAAATGGGTGCAAAAAAGCCGCCAAAGGTTGGCGGCAACGACTGATTATTCAAAATAATTATAAAGTCTGGGGATCCAGGCGGACAAGGCATTTATAGTCAATCCCTAAAAATGATATGGATCCATAATATCATATAAAAAAAATCAACATAAGTCTACTTCTTTTTTTGCATAAGTTGTATGTTATATATGCGACCGCGGCGCAAAACGATCAACGAAGGGAGAAGCCCTGCATGATTACACTCAGAAAAATCACTCTGGAAAACCGGCGTGCCATGTTTAACTTGGAAGTTTCAGAGGATCAACGGCAGTTTGTTGCGTCTAACCTGTCAAGCGTGGCGTCTTGCTATGTTCTTGCAACCAATGGGGGGCATCCATTCCCATTTATCATTTACGCGGATGAGCAGCCGGTCGGTTTTGTTATGCTGACTTATGGAATCACCGGATACGATGAACCGTCAATCGCAGATGGAAACTATTGCATCTTGCGGCTGATGATTGACAAGCAATACCAAAACCGGGGGTACGGTCGGGAAGCAATGAAAAAAATCTTGGAATTCATCCGCACCTTTCCGGCAGGGCCAGCACATTACTGCTGGATCCCGTATAAATCAGAGAACATCCCTGCCAAAAATCTTTACGAAAGTTTCGGCTTCCGTGACAACGGTGAAGTGTTCAACAACGAATCAATAACCGTATTGCCACTCTGATTTACCTGTCCATTCAACTATTGGAACACAATAGCTCACGAGGATAGGTTGCAAACAACCAACAACAGGCTGCAAACAACGCCGTTGCAGCCTGTTCCCCAGCCCATCCACCCTCCGGGTGCTACCTTGCTTCACTTGGCCTTTTGTTGGCGTTCCGTTCGGCTTGGTTCAACCACAGGTGGATACTTCGCCTTGGCTCAAACCATACTGTTTCGTCAGCCCCGTCCTCCACGGGCTTCTTGCTCCACAAGCCCTCCCAAGCGTAGCCAATGAAGATCGTTGCACACAGGCGCTGGCATGTCCTCCGAGGCATTCCCGCCGCGCTGCACCAACCCCCTACTTTTTTGTCTTGGAACTATTCAAGAATGGGGGTTCGTGGGGGGATAAGAAGCTGGAGCGACTGGATTTCTTATAGCGAGAACCCGGTCGCGACGGGGAAAGAGTAAGAGGGCCGAGAGGCTGCGTCGGACGCGGACTGGGTTCGGATGTTTATGGTTGCGGGAGACAAGCCTTTCGCGGTGTTGTGGCTTTGCAGTGTCGGGTGTTCGTTGTTCAGCGTTTGTTCGGTCAGCATGTGTCCGACGTACTGGCGAACGTGATCGGCGGTCAGTTCTGCAAGTTTGAGCGTCGTATACTTTTCGGCCAACCAGCGCTGCAAGTAGCGGTAGTGGCTTTCGTGGTCACTCAGCGTCCGGGGCTTCAAGCCCTCCGTTTTCTTGGCGAAAAGAAACAGGCCGAAGTAATAATCGAGCGGATGGCGCAGGGTGATCGCGGCGGAAGTCAACCGTTCGCGAGTTGCTGTTGCCGTGGACATATGGATCGCTCCTCTCAAAAATGTCGCCAAAGCTGGTGGCATCAAACTGGTTCATTTATAATAATTAAAAATCTGGAAATCCAAGCGGACAAGGAACTTTTAATATATTTGAAGAAGCACCGCTACGCTAACGAACAGTTTGGGACAGCGTCAATATTGACTATAACCAAAATGTATCTTTCCCTATTTAATAAGAATGGTAAAGTTATACATTAGAGACCCCGATAAATGGAGTTGATGGAGTGTATGAACATTCGAAGATACGAACCGCAGGATGAACAAAATTGGTTGCGGTGTCGTGTGTTAGCGTTTTTGGATACGGCTTATTACGACAATGTTCTTCAGGAGAAGGAAAAGTATAATTCACCAGCTATTGAACTTGTTGCAGAAAAAAACGGCATTATCGTTGGCTTATTAGACGTGGAACTTGAAAAAGAAAAGGGCAGTATATGCTCAAATAAAGAAGTAATTAGTGGAATGATATGGCACATCGCGGTTCATCCAGATTATCGAAGACGGGGTATAGCCAGTTCACTTTTAAAAAGGGCTGAAGAAATCGCCCAACAGTATGGAATAAAACGTTTTGAAGCTTGGACTCGTGATGATGTGTGGGTTAAAAAATGGTACGAAGCACAAGAATTCAGACAAAAAGATTCCTATTTACATGTATTTCTTGAAGGTGGAAGTGAAGTCAAGAGTGCTTTAAATATAACCATCCCCAAGCTCTTTCCCGTGCAAGTGTTCGCACATTATACAGGCGAGAATAAATCAGATATAAGACGTACATTTCAACGTGTACATGAGTGCGTAATGTTAGAGAAGTTTCTATAACATGATAAAAAACGAAATTAGCTTTGCTGACTGAACTAACTCGCCTATGGAGAAGATAAAACGATTGACGGAACATATTCTGGATAAAGAAAATACCCCTTATTTCAAGCTGATCTATCAGACTATCCATTCGGATGGCGTTCCCGATAAGGTCAAACATCTCATCCGGCAGTATCCTTTGCAAGCATATATTGATCGGCTGATCCCCATATTTCAGGAAGGACAGCAAGCGGGGGACATTATAGAGGGTGACCCTGAGGAGCTTGTTGGAAGCTACTTTACCATACTCTCGGGCATTATGGTGTTGGGAGAAGGTTACCGGATTCCTAAGGCTGATTTTGTCTTGCGGTCAATTATCAATCATAGCTCATGATAAGTTTTGATTTTTGCAAATAAGCCGTCAACAAAGCTGCAAGCAACAGCGTTGTATCCAACCTAGCCCATCAACCCTCCGGGTGCTACCTTGCCTCACTTGGCCTTTCGTTGGCATTCCGTTCGGCTTGACCCAGCCACTGGTGGATGACTTGCCCCGGCTCAAACCGGATTATCGCTCAAGCCCGGTCCTCCACGGGCTTCTTGCTCCACAAGTCCTCCCAAGCGTAGCCAAGGGAGGTCGTTGCACATTGGCGAAGGTATGCCCTCCGAAGTATTCCCGCCGCGCTGCTCCGAACCCCTACTTTTTGACGTTTGAACTATTCAAGAATGGGGGTTCGTGGGGGGTAAGAAGCTGGAGCGATTGGATTTCGTACAGTGAGAATCCGGTGGCGACGGAGGAAGAGTAAGAGCCGAGAAGCCGCGTCGGACGCGGGTTTGAGGGCTGTGACATGTGGTGAGCAAGCGACCTGTTGCAGCCCTCTTTGGACTTTTTTGTCAACAGCTTGCAAACAAGAAGTTGGCGAAAGCAGCTGCAGGAACCCCGGAGCCAGCCACAATCCGGCAGTCGGATCAGGTGGTTGTTGAACGCTCGGCGGTTTTGCTTCTGGTCTTCCGGTGAGAGGCTTGAAACCTTTGACTTTCTCTGTTCGTCTATCGGCGATCAGACAAAATATGCTATAATCGAACAAGCACATAGAACGGCTTGCAAGGGCGGTCGGCTACCTCTCGAAGAAGGGAGGGATGCCCATGGAGGTTAAGGATGCTTTGATGTTGATGATCGGTTTCGGAGCGCTACTTGTTGCGTTACTGACTTTGGTCGTTGCTATCATCGCGCTGTCTAGCCAACAAAAATAGACCGCCCCATCGCAAGGTTAACGGTCTATTTTTGATTCGTTTCCCGAAGCCGACCGCCTTTGAAGCGGCCTATAGTGCCGGAGGAGTCGTGTTCGCTGCACGGCTCCTTCTTTAGTTTTATTATAGCCTTCCCCATTTATACATGCAATAAGCAGTTCTCGGTGCCTTGGTTGTAATTGTTGAATGCTTGTCGGTTTCGCTTGCGTCCAACCACAAACAGGCGTGGCGTAATCTTTCGTGCGGAGCAAGTGGACGATCACCTTTGGAAGCAATTCTCGTGGCTTTCCTTGGCGTTGTTGGTTTCCCCGGTTTGGCGGCATCGGCGGCGGGAAAACATTCGGTTCGGGGGAAGGCCATTTTGAACGGGAATTTATGAGGAGGATTGCTTTGAGGACGGATATCAATAATTGGGTGCCCTTAAGTGTACCCGAAATATTCACGATTTTTTCAGAGATTCCGGTTACATGGTGTATTGCAGGAGGCTGGGCTTTAGATTTATATGCTGGCAAGCAGTCAAGGAAACATGATGATGTGGACGTAATAATATTACGTGAGGAACAATTAACCGCGTTCCACAAACTATCGGAAGGTTGGACGCTGTACAAGGCTGAGAATGGGAAGCTCGCTCTTTGGGAAAAAGGAGAGTTTCTCGCCACTACAAATGATATATGGGTCAGTAAAGATAGCAACTCCCCATGGGCCTTTCAAATTATGTTGATAGATTCAGTCCATGATTCGTGGATTTACGGAAGGGAAAAGTCTATCAACAGGCCAATGACAGATATAATGGCAAAAACAAAAGAAGGTATCCCATACTTAAAACCAGAAATACAACTTCTTTATAAAGGTGGAGGTTCAAAAATCCGAGAAAAGGACCATAACGACTTCTTGACTTTTCTTCCCTTGCTCACACCACAAACGAGAGAGTGGCTCAAAGCTTCGTTACAAATACAATTTCCAAAGGGACATGTTTGGGTGGATTATATCGAGAATAATAACTGATAGAGGATTCCGTTGTTTATGTAACTTTGACATGGGCTTGGTTTGCAAACAACCATTCAAGAGGTTGCAAGCAACAGCAACCCAGCCCACCCTCCTCCCAAACAATCATAAAAATCTTCTAGGAATAGTTCGGACCAGCCGTTATTTCGTGTAGCAAACGCGCGACAATGTGATCATCCTCGAAAAAACTGCGCTGCATCAATATTTTGGCAGCCTGTGTATCGGCCACACAGCCAGCCTCAAAATCTTGCGCAGATAATAAGCCATTATCGTCTCTGTGGTCCATGAGCTGCGCTTGTTCTGGATGTATTGATCATTGATCATATAAGTCCGAGTGGAAGTAGGGCTCTTCAGACCGAACTCCTCCCACTTCGCTGGATCATTAGAACCTCCGAGCTTTATAAGCATATTCGCCGACTCACTATCTATTTTAGCGGCAATTTGGTCATATGCTTCGGTGATTTGCATATGAAATTCGTCGATCGGATTGCGGCTAGCAAGGCTCTCCAAGTGGATGCCTTCGCGAATGTAAGAAACGTATGCCAGATGGTCAGCCCAGAATTCGTCGATATAAAAAAGTCGTACCCGCTGCTCCGAAGGGCTCATCGGCTTCTTGCCTTTCAAAATTCCGAGCCGCTCCTCGTACAGAATTCGCCTCTGATCCTCCACCATATCTGAATAATAGTTCAGTTCCTGACGAATATGGAAGTTTTGGGCCATAGCAACGCGCTGAATATGCGAGATTTTGTTGTGGAGTACCGGCTCTTCGAGGGGCTCATCTTGCCTAAGACCGCGAACCCATTTATCGATGCCGAACCGAAGCATCAACTCGTCCTCCAAGCTTACGAAAAATACGGAAGCTCCCGGGTCGCCTTGGCGGCCAGAACGCCCACGCAGTTGGTTGTCGATCCGCACGCTTTCGTTCACATGTGTACCAATTACGTATAATCCCCCCAGCTTGGCGACCACTTCTGCTTGCGTGGGATTGCCGCCGCCGAGCCGAATGTCGACACCGCGTCCCGCCATATTCGTAGACACTGTCACGGCGCCGATTTCTCCCGCTTTGGCGATGATCTCGGCTTCTTTTGCATCGTTTTTCGCATTCAGAACATGGCAAGGTACGTCGGCAACCGCTAGCGCCTCCGCCAGCATGTCAGACTCCTCGACGCTTGACGTACCAATGAGAATAGGACGTCCCGTCACATGGACGGATGAGATTTCTTGTACAAGCGCCTTAAGTTTGGCTTCTTTATGGGTATAAATCCGGAGCGGATGGTCAATCCGTATGTTTTGTCGGTTCGGCGGAATTTGCACGACCTGCAGCTCATAAATAGCTTCGAACTCCATTGCGGAAGCGTGCGCGGTAGCCGTCATTCCACAAGCCTTCGGATATAGGCTAAGGAAGTGTTGAAGGGTGATCGTCCCGAGAACTTTCCCGCCGGATGTCGACTGCAGCCCTTCTTTGGCCGTGAGCGCGGCTTGCAGCCCGTCCGGCAAATGCCTGTTCTCCGCCACGCGTCCGGTATATTCGTCGATCAGCTCGATTTTCCCGTCCCGGACGATGTAGTCGACGTCTTTTTTCAATAACGATTCCGCATGGAGCGCGCAATTTAAAGACGATAACAAATGATTATTATGGCTTTCGTACAAATTGTCGCATCCCAGCAGCGATTCCACTTTTGCAGAGCCTGCTTCATTTAAATAAACGTTCCGCTTGGACTCGTCGAAGTCGTAATGCTCTACTTGCTCGAGCTGCCGAGCCACTTCTGCGAAACGAATGCCATCGTTGCTGGAAGAGCCTGACTCGCTGGCGATGACTAGCGGCACCCGCGCTTCGTCGAGAAGCAGTGAATCCGCTTCGTCAACGATGACGTAGTGGAAAGGGCGATGCACAGTATCGGCTTCGTTTAGTGCGATCGTGTCGCGCAAATAATCGAATCCCGCCTCTTTAGCCGTAACATAGGTTATATCCGCGGCGTACGCTTCTCGTTTCTCGGACAAGCTCATGCCCGCTTGAACCGAGTTTACCTTTAACCCAAGGAAACGATAGATCGGGCCCATCCACTCCGCATCTCGATTTGCCAAATAATCGTTAAAAGTCAGCACATGAACGCCTTCGCCGGTCAGCGCATTTAGATAAGCAGGCATAACAGCAGAGAGCGTTTTTCCTTCGCCGGTATGCTGCTCAATCAAAAATCTCTCGTGCAGAGCGATGGCGGCCATGATTTGGACATCGTAAGGTTGTAATCCGAGCTTTCTCTTCGCTGCTTTGCAGACTAACGCATAAGCATCGACAAGCAGCTCATCCAAAGGTGTACCCGATTTTGCTTCTTTTTGCAGCCGTAGAGATTCCGCTTGCAGCCGCTGATCGTCCCATGCTTCCAAATTACGTTTCCTGATGAGCTCCACTTTGTCCTGATAGACTTTCAGCTTATTCTGGGTATCGCGGTCTCTGAATTTTTGCAGCAACTTGACAGCTATATTCATAGAAATTTGATCTCCCCTCGTTAGAAATACGCTTAGTTTTGAACAATATTTGCGCTGATCTGTCACCCATCAGGTTCAAATCTACCAGTTTTAATCGAATCAGACGCGGCTATACTTCCACATTGTCAGACTATAGACGAGAAATTGGCCCAATCCGAACAATCCGAAAGTGATTAAAGTATAGACAGCATTGGGTGGGATCAATATGATCGTTACTGCAGCTACGGGCAAGCCACAGCTGTAGTAAATATAGACGTTTCGGCAAGCTTTGAACGTGATCCATTGCTGCCCTTCATCCACTTCCCGAATTTCAAACGGGGTTACGGCCCAGACATTAATACGGTCTTTCGGATTTCTTCGATTATAAATGCTTACAAGTATCACCCACAGCGCGCTTAGAGGGACAAAAAAGATGGCGCAATAAATTCTTCCCTCTGTAAACGAAAGTTCACCTGACAGCATTAACTTTAGTAGGTAAGACAAACCCAACGTACCGAGAAACAATGTGGTTGAAAGTAATGGCGAACGCATAATCCGTGTTAACATCTTATTCCTCCTCCTCCTTTAAATAAAAAACCTCCTCGACAGATAACTTGAAAGCTGCGGCAATTTTCAGCGCGAGTGTAATCGAAGGGGAGTAGTCTCCTTTCTCAATTAACCCTACTGTCTGGCGAGTGGCTCCAATGGCATCCGCTAGGTCTTGCTGCGACCATCTGAAGCGTGCCCTCAGTTCACGAACGTTGTTAACAAGCATACAAGGGGTCCTTTCTAGTTGTTGGTTAGAATTTATTGTAATTTATGCATTGCAAAATGTAAACAATCTATTGCATTTTGGAAGCTATCATAGTCATTGATAAGCAAAAAGAAGACAGCAACAGGTTCAATCCGGAAAACCAAGCGGATAAGGTATAGATCAAATCGTTGCTACATAGGCATTTTCTATAAAGTTGATAAAAAATGACATATTGAGAGTATAGTCACTATGGTAAAATTATCAGAGAAGGTAGGAATATCGCATGGAACCGGTTATTAAGAACAATTAAAATTCTGATGAGTACAAACCTAGTGCAATCTCGAAGGCTCTGAAAGTGATTGCAGGATACAAGGAGGATACCACTTGGAGAGTTTGGATCATTTTTTACAAGTGCGAAGTGCAAAACTCAGTTCTTTTCAACTAATTGGGTTTCAAGGCGAAAAACTTGAGGATGAACGTAAGGTTTTCGATCAATTGAAACAAAGCATCAACGAGATCGCTACTATGAACCAGTACTTGGTCATTTTGCCTGGAATCAAACCTCTAGCGGCTGTTGAAGTAATTGAAACTGATGATGTGCCACAAGGGATGATGTCGTATACTATTCCTGAGGACGAGTATGTCATCTTTAGGTTCGAAAAAAAGTTTATTGGGGAATTTTGGATTAATATATGTACAAGAGAAAACCAAGCAAAATATCAGATTGATTTGTCTAAACCTAGATATGAGATTTTTACACCTGTTCTTCAATCAACTGGGATGGTCGAATGGTATATTCCAACAATGAGCTAACGAGGGGACACGATAGTTCATTTCTGATGGATTGTAAACAACATTCAACAAGCTGCAAACATCAGTGTTGTCGCATTCAAAAGGCTCATCCACCCTCTGGGGTGCTACCTTGCTTCACTTGGCCTTGGCCTTTTGTTGGCGTTTCGTTCGGCCCGACTCAGCCACAGGTGGATAACTCGCTTTGGCTCAAACGATAATGTTTCGTCAGCCCCGTCCTCGACGGGGTTCTTGTTCTGAATTGCTCCCAAGCGCAGCTAAGGGAGATCGTTGCACATGGGCGCTGGCATACCCTTCGAGACATTCCCGCCGCGCTGATCGGAACCCCCATTTGTCGGTGTTGGAACTATTCGAGCATATGGGTTCGTGGGGGGATAAGAAGCTGGAGCGATTGGATTAACTATGAGGGGAATCCGATTGCGACGGGGGACGAGTAAGAGCCGCGAGGCCGCATTGGACGCGATTTTGGAGGCTGTGACAGGTTATTAGCAAGTGACTTGTTGCAGCCTTTTCTGTGCCATTTTGCAAACAACTTGCAAACAAGTTTGAGGAGAATATCCCTCCGAAGGAACCAACGCAAGTTGTCGCTTATATTTTTAACGAAAATATTGTTGAATCCAAGCTCCATATGTTACAATGACATTAGAAAGACCGAGTGCGCGAACACTCGGCCTGTACAATTGGCTTGGATGGGATGTCCCTTCAAGTTAATAAGCGACAAAAACCCACCTTCGGCGAGCAACCTTGGGGTGGGTTTTTACTTTCTCTTGTAGTTAATCGCGATGTATGTTAATAGTGCAATGATAAATGTGCCGAAAAGAATCATGATTGTGATTGCATCTACTATTTCCATGGCCCCTCCCTTCCGAAGGGAAACCATGCCCACCCAAGATTCAATTGTATGGGAATATCTTACCCTATTCCCGATATACGATCAAGTGTTCTTGTGGCAAACATCCCCTAGCCCGCCCACAACCCATCCATCCTTCCAAGTGCTACCTTGCTTCACTTGGTCTTTTGTTGACGATCCGTTCAGCTTGACCCAGTCACAGGTGGATGATCCGCCTTGGCTCAAATACTACTGTTTCGCCAGCCCCGTTGTCTACGGGCTTCTTGC
Source organism: Paenibacillus sp. GCM10027626 (assembly GCF_042676285.1). Classification (NCBI taxonomy): domain Bacteria; kingdom Bacillati; phylum Bacillota; class Bacilli; order Caryophanales; family Paenibacillaceae; genus Paenibacillus; species Paenibacillus sp. GCM10027626. The sequence continues at coordinate 156,444 of NZ_JBHTHC010000006.1, forward strand.
TCTTGAATCGCTCCCAAGCGTAGCCAAGGGAGGTGTTTGCACATGGGAGCTGACATATCCTCCGAGGCATTCCCGCCGCGCTGCTCCGAACCCCCACTTTTCAAGGTTGGAACCCTCCGATTATAGGGGTTCGTGGGGAGTAAGAAGCTGGAGCGATTGGATTAGATATGGGGGGATTCCGATTGCAATGGGAGAAGAATAAGAACCGGAGGCAATTCGGGGATGTGTTTTCGTACAGACCAGTTTTTATATACGAGGAGGGAGGGGCCGAGCAAGTGCTCGTCCTATACATACAAATAAAGGGTCTAGGAACCCTCAAACGAGGAATCCCAGCCCTTCAATTTACTAGCAGCTAGCCTCTACCATACCCTTATTGTGGCGATCTCGACTTACTTCCAACAATGTATTTCGCGATAAGAGGTGGTTCGATCACTCTTGGGGGCGAGTGCCGGGCTCCAAACCTGTAGAAGTTGTTGTCTTGATAAGCCGGATCGTTACGTCACTATGTAGCCTAATTTGGCAAGATAGCCGGATAGCGGCGTCCTCGATTCCTTTGTTACGGAGGACATTCGCTTCTGCCTCTTCCATATCACCTGCATTCCCAGAGAGCAACTCTACTGCGCATGTCGTACACTTGGCATTGCCACCACAGCGGTGCAGGACGTCGATCCCGCTATCCTCTAACGCAAGCACGAGTTTCGTACCTTCAACTGCCTGAATGGTGTCTCTTCCTTCTACTTGAACCGTCGGCATTGGCCATTCCTCCTCGGATTGTTCATTCTCATACTTTCCTAACCCGTTTATATTAAACCATTATCTTAGTGGATAAGTCCAATCCAATAGTCATCTTGTCAAAAAGAATCCGATAGTTGGAGTAATATAATTAAAAATGAATTGTGCTGGGAATATTATTTAGGGGCTAGGATTTTGGTAAACGTTTTTTTGAGGGGGAGAATATAATGAAATTCGAACTTGGCCGCTGCTTGTTGCATGAGCGATTAGTGGAGTATGGAATAACCATAGAAGAATTAACCCAAGCATTGCTTTATAAACGAGAGCGGATATCAGATTTTATAGAAAACAAGAGAATTATGCCCTTGAAAACAGCAATTTCAATCGCTGATACAATTGGATGTACTGTAAGTGAACTGTATGAATTAATTGCGATAGAGTCAATTCCTGAAAGGACATAACCATTTAATGAACATAAAAGCTATCGGACAACTGGAGCGATTGGATTTCAAATGAGGAGAATCCGATTGCTACGGGAGAAGAGTAAGAGCTGAGAGGCCGCGTTGTGGGGCGAGCCGTTGGTTCGTCCAATGGCACTCCCACCCACCATCATTGTAAACCTTTCCCTCTGTCTCAACACGGTCTATTGCTCTCCCTTATGATTTTACTTCTTTCCCTCACGTTTCTTTAAAATAACAATCACAATAACTAAGAATATAACACAAACAATAAAAATCCACAGCTCAGTTGGGTTTCTTAAATCAAGAATTGGACTAACCACTATTTTACCTCCATATTTTATGTGATTTGGTTTTAAGTATCTCCAACTATGTCAAGTATAACATTATAAGAAAAAATATATAAGTAAAATTTTGCTTATAGTAATATTCCGCGTGGCGTTTAATTTACTTATTCTCGAATAGAGAGGGTGTGACAATTTTTTGAGTAATACAACAATAGAACAACGCATTGGCAACATAGTTCGCCACAGTAGGCTTAGACAAGGGTTAACGCAAGAACAATTGGCAGAATTGATTGAATCAAATGTTGCTTACATTAGCCAGCTAGAAAGCGGAAAGCGCAATCCAACCATAAAGACTCTTAGTCGCATAGCTCAAGCCTGCCAAGTTGAATTGTTTCAAATGTTACAGATTGATCATAAAGATGAAACCATGATTGAACTAATGGCTCTCCTAATGAGCCGAAGTGCATTTGATCGTCAGAAGATACTTAATATAGCTCGCGAGATATTTCGTGCTCAATAAAAAAGTTCGTATTTAGAAACCAACAACGGCTCTGAATACGAACTTTTTTAGGTTAATCTACTAAAATGATTCCCGCCACTGGCGAGACAACTGTTCTATCATTCAATGAAAAACTCGAAATTTACACTGAATATTACGACTTGATAATCCAAATTATACTTAGAATTCTTAATTACAAGGGTAAATATATTAACCCGCGAGACTATACTGCTATAGACCTTTTGTAATTCACTTTCGCCAATTTCAGTTTGAATTTGCACCTAGATTTTCCATGACCAGGTGCGCTATGAAAGAACCGAACGGAACAGCATGGGGAAAAGCGGAGAGGCGTCGGCGTTTGCTTTGCCTGTGATCGTAACACGATCCTCATCTATAGCGGCGGAACCGCAACACATCCCCCAATAAGCTAGAGGTTCAGGATAGGATTTTCGCCGTCTGATAGCGAATATATGAAATATAAGAGGTTGGGAGTTCATAACTGCCAAAGGAGTTGACAAAATGACGAAACAATTACCAAGCACGAAATTTCCCGGTATAGAATACACATCCGGCAACAAAATCTGGATAGATAGCCTTATGCCCGATCACAAGATCCCGTTTTATTTTCATGTGTCAGAAAAGATTACACAAAATGAGGCCGCTATCACCTGTGCTGCCCACGCGCTTGATCACATGGATGAGTTGGTAAACAAAGCTCGGGCACATCTAAAGGATATCATTCAAAGTAAAAAAGACCCCGATTATAAGTTGCTCCATGACTTCTTTGGTTTTCATCTTTTAGAAATGGATGAGGAAACCTTAAAAGAGATGCTCGGGACGGAGCAGCCTGAAACATTAAGCGAACCGGAGATGGTTGACCTGCTTATGTTAAATAGCTTGGGAAGTGGCTTGGGCGAAGGATGGCTGGGAAGCAACTTTGAAAAAGAGCAAAAAGAACAAATTTTCATCATGGATTTTACTTTTAACCCGGAGTATACGGATCAATTGATTGTTGTTTATTTGGATGCTAACGAAAACATACTGACTATTAGCCATGAAAGTTAAAGCATATATTCAACCAGTCGGAGGAGAATTAACAACGACCCCTGAGTCTTTAGAAGTAGGTTTTTTCCCAATCGAGGCAGCATTAGACATGGCAACTTGGAAAAATTTCAGGCAAAGAATAGAGTTTTGTTTAAATGATGAAACTCATCCATTTTATGTTGAATTTTGATGATCCCATTTTCTACAGCCCCGTCGTTTACGAGCCTCTTGCTCATGAATACCACAAGTCTATAAGAATGGCGGTGAATTTTTTTGAGTTATGAACAAGCAAGACATATGGTTGCTGTATCAGCTTATGTTGAAAATGAGAACGGTGAAGTGCTGTTACTTCGCACACATTGGCGATCCGAAACGTGGGAATTGCCGGGTGGGTTCGTCGAAGCAGGAGAGCCCTTGGATGAAGCGGTATGTAGGGAATTTATGGAGGAGACAGGGATAAGGATTCGTCCATTAGGGATCACCGGTGTATATTATAATAAAATGAAACATGTACTGTCTGTAGTCTTTAGAGCTCAGTACATAAGTGGAGAAATCAAGATTCAAGAAGAAGAGATTCTTGAAGCGAAGTTTGTCCGATTAACAGATTCCAATATGGATGAATACCTAACCTGGCCTCATGTGAAATCACGTACGCTTGATGCAATGAAAGCAACAACTTTAATCCCATATGAAACATGGGAGTTGGATCCGCCTTCATTTAATTTGCTGTCAAGGCTTAACCCCGAAAGCCATGAATGATCGAATATTTCTACTCACAGGCCCACCTCGTACAGGTAAGACAACTGCAATGAAGAACCTGGTTAAGCAAATCGCTTCTGACCTTTGTGGTGGTTTTTACACGGAGGAAATAAGAGATTTAAACGATCGAATTGGCTTCAAATGTGTATCTGTTGATGGTGAAAGTCAGGTCATTGCTCATGTCGATAGCCCCAGTCTCATTAGAGTCGGCAGATACGGAGTTGACATAGAAAGTTTTGAAAAATTTGCTATTCTGCTAATTGAAGCTTCTTTGATATCAAAGAAAGTCATAGTTGTCGATGAGATAGGATTTATGCAGATGTTACCTGCACCATTCCGGAAATTGATAAACAGGATCTTATCTGAAAACAACCGCATTGTGCTCGGGACAATTCCTGTGGACAGTCATCCGGAGATAGATAAAATAAGAGAAAATACAGGCGTGAAGATCTTTAGTATTAATGAAGATAATCGTGACTTGATTGGTGAGGAGATGGCTAATACGATTTTGGCGATCCTGGAACGATCGTGAAGAATACGATTCCCTGCTTTCAAGAATCCAATTGTTTCGGTCAAGGCAATGAACATCTAAAGGCAAGTGCTCACCGTGCGGTAGCTAGCACTTGCCTATTTTTACTGCCCAGAACCACATCCGTCTCTGCCACCCCATATGTACTGGAATATTTTTCCAGTTTCTATTTCTCCGAAATGGGGGAGGGATGCCCATGGAGGTTAAAGACGCTTTGACGTTGATGATCGGTTTTTTAGAGCGCTTATTATTGCGCTGCTGACACTGGTTGTTGCCATCGTCGCAGCGTTTAACCAAAAGAAATAGACCGCCCATCTGCTAGGATGACGGTCTATCTCTGATCGTATTACCGAAGCCGACCGCCTTTGCAGCGGGCTACTGTGCTGAGGAGTCGTGTTAGCGCACGGCTCCTTCTTTAGTTTTATTATGGCTGCGAAGGTTTATACATGCAATAAGTAATTGAGTAGACCGTTCGCTGTGACAGGTTATGAGCAATCGATCTGTTGCGGCCTTTTTGATTTGTTCTGTAAACTGATTCAAATAAAAAGCAAGGATTATGAAGAAAAGTCTAGAAATAATAGGGAACGGAGCAGGCAGGAAAGGGTGAAATGAAGTTGGAAGATAACGAGGAGCTGTTTGTAACTTGTGAGGAGAAATTTGGATTTCAGATCGATCAGATCGAACCTATAGATTTGGGCTGGTTAAATAGAAAGTGGGTTCTACAGACGAATCTGGGACAGTTTGTACTGAAAAAGTATCATGTCAAACGCTACAAGGATGCAGAGACACTGCTAACAGCTCTTAGTCAACAACAAAGATTATTTCATGCCGGGGTTCCTTGTCCCGTGCTCCTTGAATCAGAGGGAACACTTTTACATACAACAGATTCCGGTGATCGATATATAATGATGCAGTATTGTCAGGGTGATCAAGTTGATCCTGGAACAGCCAACATTTCCCAAATGTATGAACTTGGACGAGTTGCAGGCGAGATGCATCGAATACTGAACGACGGGACATTAGGACCCAAAAACGAGCCTCAATTCGTTATGCCAGAGCGTGAGCAAAGACTCGAGCATTGGGATGCCGTAATTGAAGAAGCTGCGAGCCAGGAGAAGACGCATCTTATTCCTTTAATTAAGCAGCAGAAAAGCATGGCAGCAACTTTGAATCTCGACATACTGCGGCAGCATTGCCGGCAAGGATGGGGCCATAGGGACTTATGGATGGACAATATATTGTTTGGTACGGATTCCGTTTCGGCTGTTTTGGACTTTGACCGCTTACATTATGATTATCCCGAACTGGATGTTGCACGTGCAATATTATCGGGTGTCTTATATGATGATCAACTGGACGTAGAAAAAATAGCCGCTTTTCTGCGAGGATATAGGGAGATCTTTGATTTTCCATTTGGACAGCTGGTCCATTCCATTCGTCTACTGTGGTACCTGGAAAGCAAGTGGTGGATTCGCGCAGAAATGGATACGTATCACCGAGTTCCTGACCGGTTTGCAAGTGAGATGATTTGGATTGCATCGCATCATGAAGAACTGGATGAATTGCTTGCGGAGCTATAGGGATTCACCTTGCTGATAGCAAATGTTATATGACATAAGATGACATATTTAACGTCTATAATAAGCGGTAGATCGACGAAGGGAGCAACAGATCATGAAACCGCTAATTGGAAAAGTGGCTTTGGTGGCAGGTGCAACGCGCGGCGCCGGCAGAGGGATAGCAATCGAATTGGGAGCGGCTGGTGCTACTGTTTATGTTACAGGAAGAACGACACGAGCGCAAAGCTCCGAATACAATCGTCCTGAAACGATTGAGGAAACCGCTGAACTTGTAAATCAAGCGGGTGGCCAGGGGATTGCGGTGCAGGTGGATCATCTCGAGCCTGACCAGGTTCAGGCATTGATTGCCCGCATTGAGAAGGAACAAGGAAGACTGGATATCCTGGTCAATGATGTGTGGGGAGCCGAATATTTGACGCAGTGGAACGTTCCTTTGTGGGAGCATTCTCTTGAACGGGGGTTCCGCCAGCTTCGGCTAGCGATTGACACGCATATTATTACAAGTCATTTTGCATTGTCGCTGTTAATTCGTAGCAAGAATGGGCTGGTCGTTGAAATGACGGACGGCACGGCAGAATATAACGATAAAAACTATCGTTTGTCCATGTTCTACGATCTAGCAAAGACATCCGTCATTCGTATGGCCAAGTCTTTGGCCCATGAGCTTTCACCATATAAATGCACCGCTGTAGCAGTCACTCCAGGTTGGATGCGTTCTGAAATCATGCTTGAGCACTTCGGAGTGAAGGAAGAAAATTGGCGTGAGGCTACGGAGAAGGAGCCGCATTTTATTATCTCGGAGTCGCCACGTTTTGTAGGACGCGCCATTGCCGCGCTAGCGGGAGACCCGGAGGCTAACCGGTGGAACGGTCACTCCGTGTCAAGCGGGGAGCTTGCTCGAGTGTATGGGGCTTATGATCTTGACGGCTCACAGCCGGACTGTTGGCGGTATATCGTTGAAGTGCAGGATGCAGGAAAACCGGCGGATGCTACTGGTTACCGTTAATATTCAGCGTTAAGTGAAAACTCGTTTATAAAAAGAAATGAATGTTGAGATGGATCTTTTTGTGATTTATAATTGTAGTATTCGTATTGATGGAGGGATTAGTGCTTTGAAGATGGCCGTATTCTTGACAGCTGCTATGAGTTAAATCTAACTAAATAGCACGAATGACATGGAGGAGACCCGGAAATTACAGTTCCCAGGGTTCTGTTTTTCACGGCTTTTTACATGTATTCGACGACTGTCAAAGAACGGAATATTCAATCACTCTCTTTTCTCGAGGAAACCCTTTTTCGGGGTGCCTTGTTTGTGTTTACAAGAGACGCGAATGAACTTTGGTTCATTTGCGTTTTTTTTGTTCGCAAAATCTAATACGAAGGGGCGACATCTATAATGGCGCATTATTTGGCAACGGTTCTGCCGGGATTGGAGTTCGTTCTGAAGGATGAGATTGGAGTTAAAATTGCCGATGCCGACTATCAAGGCCTGGAGCGCGGCAAGGTTCATTTTTCTTCCAAGCTTCCTTTAGAGGCGCTAATGGTTTTACGAACGGCGGACAATCTTTACAGACCGATCCATAAATTTCAGGTTGGACCTCATAAAATTCACTTAGCGGAAATTGAACAGGAAATATTGAAATGTGATCTGTCCTGCGCATATTTGAACGGAAGCGGGATGATTAGCTATAAAGTAAATGCCAGCCGGGTAGGGAAGCATTCGTACTCTCGTTTCGACGCAGCAGAGGCAGCTGCTCGGGGAATTGCAAGGCGCAGTTCCCGTTTTTGCCGCAGTACTGCCGAAATGCATGAGATCGAGTTTAGGCTTGATATTAATTGTGAAGATGCGGTCTTTTCTTTGAGGCTTACTGATGCGTCGTTCCGTTATCGGCAGCAGGTGAGAATGTTTACGCAAGCCGCTCTGCGTCCTACTGTCGCACATGCTCTAGTCTGGTTTTCGCATCCGGAAGAGACCGATGTTTTCATAGATCCGTTTTGCGGTTCGGGGACGATTCTTTTCGAGCGCCTCTCTTATCCTTACTCTCGAATGGACGGTGGGGATCTATCGCAGGAAGCTGTTGAAGCATCCAAGCAAAATATCGGTTGTCATGACCATGTCGGAATTCATCGGTGGGATGCCCGGCAGCTGCCGTTTGCCTCCGGTGAAATAGATAAAATTGTTACCAACCTGCCCTTTGGCCGGCAAATCGCGGCGGATGAGGATATTTTCGCATTGTATTGCGATTCTTTCAGGGAAATGAAACGGGTGTTAAGCTGGAATGGCAGCATTGTATGCTTAACGGATGCGGGAACTGCTTTGAAAATGGCTGCGGAGCGGATTCAACTGAACTGCTCGGAGGAAACGACCCTTAGTTTAAAAGGGCTGCACCCGGCCATTTTTTTGCTCAAAAAGAGCTGATGGTTTGCCACGGATGCGGGTTTGGGCTGCGACGGGTTGCTGTTGAGTTAGCTGCTTGCGGCCCTGTATGACCGATATGTACAAGGAAAACGTAGTGAGTCTGTTGAAATCTATCTATTGGGCAGATCAGAGATGATAAATGATATAGGAGGAAAACATGCTTCGACCATTAAATGGCACTCTACCTACCGATAAAAGAATTGCCGGCATCCATAGCATACCAATTACTGACGACGGATCAATTGTTATGGTCTGGGACAAGAATGAAAAGGCTCTAACTACAGTCGGGGGAAGAATTGAAAATGATGAGGACATCAATGCCGCTCTAGATCGTGAGACCGTAGAAGAAGCCGGCATTATTCTGGAGGACCAAAGGATACCTGTTGCTGCTTGGTACTGGGAAAACACGGATACATATACCGTCTTTGTCATGGCACGAGTAAAGAAGTATACACCGCTGCCCGAAGGTTTTGAGACAACTGGCAGGGTAATTATGAACTTTGAAACGGCTCGCCAGATCATAACTAAAATTGAAGGTGACGGATTACGGATCGAGCTCCTTGCACTGGCTGAACCTATCTATCATAAGGAATTCAAGTAAGTCGAGAACGACTGCAAACAACGTAACTACAAGAAAAAGTAAGAACCTACCCCAAGGTTGAGCGCCGAAGGTGGGTTCTTTAACCTTTTAGACTCTAGAAGGGACAGCCCATCCAAGCCAATTGTTGAGCCGAGTGTTAGCCGCACTCGGCTTCTTTATAGATATATAATAACATAAATGGAAAAAGAAGTAGATATTAAAAAGAAAAGCAAGCCATTCCCGGTAAAGGGAACGTGCTTGCTTTTCGCAATTTAAGCTTGTTTTCTTTTTCTCAGCAAAATCAAGCCCGCGAATAGGACGAGTAACCCTGCAAATCCTATGTTGTAGAGGTTTGTGGAGGTATTAGGCAGTCTATTCGGCTGATCTTGAGTTTGTTCCGTTTTTGCTGGTGTCTTTCCGGCTCCGTGGTTTGTTGACGAATTGTTATTGCCAGAAGATGTTGGCGGCGTTACACTTCCAGGTTCAGCAGGTTTTTCTGGTGTAGCCGGCTCAGTACCTGTACCTGGATCCGTCACGGTAATCTGTACCGTCGATAGCACAGTGCCGCCATTGCCATCACTAATCAACACTGTGAAGCTGTCTTTACCAACATAACCAGGATCCGGCTTATATGTCCATGTTCCATCCGGATTCACCGTGACTGTACCATGCTGTGGATCGCTTCCCTTTGTATAGGTGAGGGAATCTCCATCGCGATCCGTACCAACGATTTTGCCGCTGACTGAAAGATCCTTGGAAGTTGTTTTGGTGTAATCAGGAACCACTGGCGGATTATTATCGGTCACAGGAACGGGAGCTTCTTTCTCATCCGTAACATCAATCGTTACGGTTGATGTTGTCGTACCGCCGCGCCCATCGCTAACTGTTACGGTAAAGCTGTCTTTACCAACATAGCCAGGAGTTGGCTCATACGTCCATGTCCCATCTGGATTGACAGTAACGGTACCATGCTCCGGTTCTTTCCCTATCGTATAAGTCAGGGAATCTCCATCCGGGTCTGTCCCAACAATCTTGCCGCTGACGGAATGGTCCTTGTCTGTTTTTTCGCTATAATCTGGCACAGTTGGCGGTTGGTTGATAGGGTATGGGTAATACGGATAATACGGAACCTCCGTATCTTGTACATCGATTGTAATCGTCGATGTGGTTGTGCCGCCCTTCCCGTCGCTTACGATCACTGTAAAGCTGTCCTTGCCCACGTAACCTGGGTTCGGCTCATACGTCCATGTCCCATCCGGATTGACAGTAATGCTACCATGCTCAGGATCTTTCCCTTTTGTATAAGTCAGGGAGTCTCCATCCGGATCGGTTCCAACGACCTTGCCGCTGACAGACTGATTTTTGTCTGTTTTTTCGTTATAATCAGGAACTGTTGGGGGCTGGTTTGGCGTTCCTGGATCTGTCACGTTAATCGTCACAGTCGATGTGGCTGTACCGCCTTTACCATCGCTGACAGTTACCGTGAAGCTGTCTGTGCCCACAAAGTCCGGATCCGGCTCATATGTCCATGTTCCATCCGGATTCACTGTAATTGAACCATGCTGCGGGTCGCTGCCCTTCGCATATGTTAAAGAGTCACCATCCGGGTCTGTCCCATATACGCTGCCAGTTACCGACGTATTCTTTGGCGTTGTTTCCGAGTAGTCCGGTACTGTTGGCGGCTGGTTTGGTACGCCAGGGTCTGTGATGCCAATCGTTACAGTCGATGTGGCTGTACCGCCCTTGCCATCACTGACTGTTACTGTGAAGCTGTCCGTGCCTACATAGTCTGGATCTGGCTCATACGTCCAAGTTCCGTCAGGATTCACTGTAACGGACCCATGCTCCGGGTCACTGCCTTTCTCATACGTCAACGTGTCTCCATCCGGGTCTGTTCCAACTACACCGCCGCTCACTGGTGTATTCTTTGGCGTTGTTTCTGTGTAGTTCGGTACCGTTGGCGATTGATTTCCCGGACCTGGATCAGTCACTGTTAATGTCACAGTTGACGTCGCCGTGCCGCCCTTGCCATCACTGACTGTTACTGTGAAGCTGTCCGTGCCTACATAGTCCGGATCTGGCTCATACGTCCAAGTTCCGTCAGGATTCACTGTAACGGACCCATGCTGCGGGTCGCTGCCTTTCGCATACGTCAACGTGTCTCCATCCGGGTCTGTTCCAACTACACCGCCGCTCACTGGTGTATTCTTTGGCGTTGTTTCTGTGTAGTTCGGTACCGTTGGCGATTGATTTCCCGGACCTGGATCAGTCACTGTTAATGTCACAGTTGACGTCGCTGTACCGCCCTTGCCATCGCTGACCGTCACGGTAAAGCTGTCCGTGCCTACAAAGTCTGGATCCGGCTCATACGTCCACGTTCCGTCCGGATTCACCGTAACAGAACCATGCTCAGGATCGCTGCCTTTTTCATAGGTCAGCGGATCTCCATCCGGGTCTGTTCCAACTACACCGCCGCTCACTGGTGTATTCTTTGGCGTTGTTTCAGTGTAGTTTGGTACCGTTGGCGATTGATTTCCCGGACCTGGATCTGTCACTGTTAATGTCACAGTTGACGTCGCCGTGCCGCCCTTGCCATCACTGACTGTTACTGTGAAGCTGTCCGTGCCTACATAGTCCGGATCTGGCTCATACGTCCAAGTTCCGTCCGGATTGACAGTAACAGAGCCATGCTCGGGATCGCTTCCTTTTTCATAGGTCAGCGGATCTCCATCCGGGTCTGTTCCTACTACACCGCCGCTCACTGGTGTATTCTTTGGCGTTGTTTCTGTGTAGTTTGGTACTGTTGGCGGCTGGTTTATTGGTGCATATACATATGTTACGGTTTGTGGCTCGTCCGTAAATTCACCTTTGGCATTGTCCGGTGTTTCAATTAGTTCATACCCATCGATGTCTGCCGATTGTGTTTCGTACGGTTCACCGATCGGGCCTGTCAACGTAGAAGAGGGTGCTAACTCATTTCCCTCCTTGTCTACGTGTTTAACAGTAACTTCACCTGATCCATCTTCAACAGCAAGAGCAAACATGTTTATCGTATATGAATCATTTTCAGTTGATGTTCTAAACGAAACTTTAGTTTGATCGTTTTGAAAAGTATCACTCGGCAAATTTACAATTCCCAAATCCATCGCATATTTATTTGGGTAGGAAGGATTAAGACCTTCCATAGGAGCACCATAGCTTGTGATTTGTGAAGCAAAAAAGTTATCAGGATCTCTCGCCTCATCGGAAATTCTTTCGAAATCCCCGGTATTGGTATTTAAGATTTCAAACGTATCCCCAGCAATTATAATGTTTCCTTCAAAGGTGAGAAATGCAAATTGAGCATTAACATTTCCTTTGCTCGGTGTGTTTATAGGAACATCAATTTGTACTGGAGGATCGTTAGACTCCTGATATCTAAAACCTTCATAGACACTGAAGTTCTTTAAAGATTTGGCCTGATCTTCCGTGATAACGACAAGCGCCCATCCAGCCCAAACTCCCGTCCACATTTCACTGCTCAGCAGATCCCCAGGAAACGGGATGTCCGCTACGGTATAAGTTCCACCTTTGGCCCCTTTAACGATATCTGTCACATCAGCAAAGTTGCTGTACCCTGAGCCAAAATGATCAGTAGAACTTCCGGGAAAACCTATATTCATTCCGGTTACTTCGTAAGCGCGTTCAGGAGTAACTTCATGTCCTTTGCCATCGGGAGATGTCAACCGTATAGAGGAGTCAACTGGTTTCGAAATTTTCCATTTATTAGCACCCCAATATAACCCCGCCCATGCGATGTCACTGCCATCTTCTACATAAAGCGTACCAGAGGAAGAATTCGAAGTATCCGGATCACCATCAATATCAACCGGTTGCTTTTGATAACCGAAGAGATCATCATACATCCAGCCATCTGGGTTTTTGATACGGTTCTTAGAGTTTTCAACAGTTCCAGGAGGCAGTGGCTCACCTTTCCAATTAAGCGAATTATCGTTTGGCTCAATAAGATGGTTTCCTGTAACTAATAATTCTCCTCTATGGGTTGATTGATAGACCGGTTCATTAAATCCCACTTCGCCTACCGCCGCTGCCATCGCAGTGTTTGGCATTATATTAAAGAACAACAGATTTAAAATTAATAGGAAGACGAGTGAGGCTGGAAAGATCTTTTTCATAATGTAGCTCCTTTCATAATATGTACAATTACCTTTTCCAATTAGCCTCAATTCATAAGTTCCTTGTCAATAAAGGTGGAACAATCGAAGCAAAACTTTCCGACTGATTAGATAGCGGTACTAAGCCTTCTTGCGGGTGACCACCCCCTTAAAATGTCAATATCCTTCCATTGTCGACTTTTCTGTTGTTAGAAATTTCAAAGTCTGACCCTATCCCTTTGATTAAACAGTCGTTAATACATATGTTTAAACTTCATTCGGCATCACTCGCTCTAATCCTTTCGAGTCGGATGAATTAGGAAATTAGAATCACAACGACTCAACCCATCTGATTCTAAATCACTAATCCATAAAATACTCCCTTGCCTTCCAGTGCACTCGAAGGTCTATAATCCTTCTGACGCTAAACTTCACTCCGTTGAAAGGAAGATTTCAAATGGCAAAATTGGATACGTTGAGGGAAAAAGTCGTTGTTGTCACTGGTGGAGGAAAAAACTTGGGAGCTTTGATCGGCCAAACCTACGCTTCGGAGGGAGCCAAGGTTGTGCTTCATTACCATAGTGATTCCAGCCGGGAGGAAGCCCAACACACACTGAAAACGATTCGCGATACTGGCGGAGAAGCTGTTTTGTTCCAGGGCGATCTTCGGCGCCTCGAAACGATGCAAGATCTATTCGGTTTCACATACGAGTATTACGGGGGAGTAGACATTGCCATTAACACTGTAGGCAAAGTCCTGAAAAAACCGATTGATGAAACATCCGAAGCAGAATTCGACATGATGCAGGACGTAAACGGGAAAACGGCTTATTTTTTCATTCAGCAGGCCGCCGCTCATATGAATGACAATGGCAAAATCATCACCATAGCTACATCTTTGCTGGCTGCATATACGGGCTATTATTCAACGTACGCCGGCGGAAAAGCGCCGGTGGAGCATTTCACTCGTGCGGCATCCAAAGAGTATATGCACCGCGGCATATCCGTCAATGCCATCGCACCGGGGCCGATGGATACACCGTTTTTCTATGGACAGGAAACCGAGGAGGCTGTTGCTTACCACAAATCCCAGGCACTCCACGGCCAACTGACCAAGATCGAGGATATTGTCCCCATCGTGAAGTTTTTGACGACCGATGGCTGGTGGATTAATGGCCAAACGATCTTTGCCAATGGCGGCTACACGACCCGTTAAGGGGATCTAATAACCCAATAACTACAAAAAAGCAGCTAGAGCAATTGCTCTAGCTGCTGCATTTTATGAGCGATTTTAGAAAGGCCATCGTCGATTTCCTCTTTTTGCTGGAGAAGCTTACTTCGATGCTCCTCGAAAATCTGAATTCGCTCTTGAACGGTTTCTTTTCCCTGCATATGAAGCTCCGCAATATGTTTGAGCGTTCGGATCTGCATTCCCGTTTTCCTCATACAACTGATGATTTCCAGCCAGAACAAATCGCTTTGTTCAAAACGCCTATAGCCAAGTTCATCCCTTTGTACAAAAGGAAGCAATCCTTGCTCATCGTAGTAACGAATCGTGGAGGGAGAAATCGATACAGCCTCAGCAGCCTCCTTAATAGACATCATGCTGCAATCCCCCTTTAATTTGACTTGCTGGACAATCTCCTATTTGTCATTGTACTTCAGAGACAGTCGCTTGATCAATAATCAGGGCCTCTCGAAATTTAGGATAAATATTTTGCAGGAGTAACCGCTGTTCGTATCGAAATGGTACGTATGATGCGAATGATCTATACAACCACCTTTAAATATATCGCCATTTTTATCGGATCCATTATCGTGCTCCTATGCCTGAGGTGGGCGTGGTCTGAACAATTCTATACATCGCAGCCCCCCCGACCCGTGGACGGCGTACTTGACATGCGCGGAGTCGATTTGGAGAAATCCTCCTCCTTCTTTATGGACGGCCAATGGCAATTGTATCCGGGGACATTCGTTTCCCCCGAGGATATACAGGTGAAGGAAACCGATTCCCGCCTCGTACAGGTGCCGGGAGATTGGGGAAGCGTGCTGAATCCGGATTCCGGTTCCTCGTACGGGTACGGAACGTATCGGCTGCGCATTCTTATCGATCCGCTGCGGCAGCCCGTCACATTTTGGTTCAAAAGTATTCAAGCTTCGTCGGAAGTGATCATAAACGGCAACGAAGCGGGCATGATCGGCCAGCCTGCTGCAAACTCAGGCGAATACAAGCCCTTCAATGTCTCCTACACCGCTTCCTACGGTCTTGAAGGAACGACGGAGATCGAATTGCTCATTCGTGTCGCCAACTTCGACGAACCGTTCAATGGCGGGATCACACGCTCCATCCGCTTCGGCACGCAGGCCGCGATCGACCATGTGCGTTGGTACTCGATCGGGTTTCAGCTGGGGATGTGTGTTATTTTGCTGCTTCACGGTTTGTTCGCTTTCATTATTTATTTATTCAACCCCAAGGAACGGACTTTGTTCGTCACGTGTCTGTTTATGTTGGCGGCCGCAACAGCCATTTTAAGCGACCACGATAACTTGTTATTGTTATGGCTGCCGATCAATTATACATGGGCGATCAAGATCAGATTGATTTCCCTCCTGTGGCAAAACTTTTTGCTACTCCATGTTTACAGAAAATTCGCTTCGGCCCCTTCACGCAACGTATGGCTGCGGGCATACGTTGCGGCGATCGTTGCGCTAACCGGGTTGCTGGTCGCCGCACCCGCTTCATGGGTCAATGGAATTATCGATTTAAAAATATTTGTTTTTTTTCATTTAATTCCATTCGCCTGGTTTATATACATCGTCGGAACGATGATCTTCAAGAAGCTAGCCGACCCAGACATCGTCTACTTGCTTATCACCGCGGCCGGCATCATATCCAACTTGTTATGGAGCATCGAAGAGTCCGCTAAAGACGTGACGACTGTTTATTATCCGATCGATCTTATGGTGGGGTTCGTTGGTTTTTCCACCTATTGGTTCAAAAAATATTTTCGTCACTCGTGGGAAAACACCCGGTTAAACGAGCAGCTGCGGCGAGCCGACAAGCTGAAAGACCAATTTCTCGCCAATACGTCGCACGAACTGCGAACGCCGCTGCATAGCGTCATGAATATCGCTCAAACCGTCGTAACCAAGGAGAAAGAGAAACTGAATGAGAGCAGCCTGAAAGATATGGAGCTGCTCATCACGATCAGCCGGCGCATGTCGCATATGCTCGGCGATCTGCTCGACGTCGCGCGGCTGAAGGAACATCGCATCGTGCTGCATCAAGAGCCCTTGCGCATTCAATCGATCGTTCCCGGCGTCATCGGCATGCTGAAATTTATGGTGGATGGCAAGCCAATTCAACTGCGCATGGACATCGGAGAGTCGCTGCCGCCGGTATTGGCCGATGAGAAAAGACTAGTGCAGATTCTGTATAACTTGTTGCACAACGCCGTCAAATATACGGAAGAAGGCACGATCTGCGTTGCCGCCGAGACGTTGGACGGACGCGTCCTTATTGTTGTCTCCGACACCGGGGTAGGCATGGATGAGGAAACACAGGCACGCGTATTTCTCCCTTATGAACAAGGGGCATACGGTATAAGCGACGGCAGAGGGATCGGACTTGGTCTTAGCATCTGCAAGCAGTTGGTCGAATTGCACGGCGGCACATTTACCGTACGCTCCGAACTTGGCAAAGGTTCTGTATTCCGTTTCGATCTGCCTTTAGCCGACGAGGCGGTTGTTCCTTCGTCGCAACCTCTCCGCCAGGCAGCGGATGGAGCGGAAGACTGGCCGACCGGATCGATCATGCCAGGCACCGCAGTCGGCGAACTGGCCGCCGCCGCCGTCGCTGAACTAGCCTTGCCGCTTCTGTACGACGGCAAGGTGAATATTATGGCCGTTGACGACGACCCCGTCAATCTGAAAGTGCTCACCGGCATTCTGTCGACGGAGCCGTACAATATCACAACCGCTCATTCCGCACGCGAAGCGTTGGAACTGCTCAACACCGGCGGGCAATGGGATCTGCTCATTGCCGACGTCATGATGCCGCATATGTCCGGTTATGAGTTGACACAAAAAGTGCGGGAGCGCTACTCCGTTTTCGAGCTTCCGGTCGTGTTGTTGACCGCGCGCAGCCAGCCCGTCGACATTTACGCCGGATTTTTGGCGGGTGCGAACGACTATGTGACCAAGCCTGTAGACGCGATGGAGCTGCGCTACCGAATCAGGGCATTAGTGACGTTGAAGCAATCAATCAATGAACGATTGCGTCTGGAAGCGGCCTATTTGCAGGCGCAAATCCATCCTCACTTTCTGTTAAACACGCTGAATTCGATTATGGCGTTAAGCGACATTGACACGGAGAAGATGCGCAAGCTGGGAGATGCGTTTGCGTCGTATTTGCGGATCAGCTTTCATTTTCTCAATACGGGGGAATTGGTCGAGCTTGCCCATGAATTAAAGCTTGTCGAAGCCTATTTGTATATTGAGAAGGAACGGTTCGGGGACAGGATTTCCGTCATATGGGAAGTAGGACCCGACATCCGCTTGCTGCTCCCTCCGCTATCCATACAACCGCTCATAGAGAATGCCGTCAAACACGGCCTTCTGAGTCGTAACAGCGGCGGCACGATTCATATTCGGATAGCGCGGCAACACAATTCCACGCTTATTGAAGTGAAAGATAACGGCAAAGGCATGGAACAAGAATCGGTTCGGCAACTGTTAAGCCCAACGAGGAAGGACAAGGGCGGAATCGGTCTGTCCAACACGAACCGGCGCTTGACCCAACTGTACGGCCGTGGCTTGTCGATCGCAAGCAAGCCCAATGAAGGAACGACCGTATCGTTCGTCATTCCGGACAGCTGAACTACGCAGGGTGCTCGTCAGCAAATGACTTAAGGGGCCAGCGCGGCTTTTTCCGCCTTCTGGCCCCTCTTCTTTCACAATAAACATGAAAACATCTCGCCCCAGAAAATTATATCATTTGAATAGAACTCATATAATTTTGGGAATATGGCCTATAAGTTTCTACCGGATAACCGTTATTTATCCGACTATGAGTGAGCGGGAAGGGACAATGCAACGCGATTTCTCGTTATGCATGTGCTAATCAGGATAGGATTTGAGTTTGAAACGGCTCAAGCAGAGGCTTATTTTTTTATTTTTTGACCGAGGAGCGAAGGACAACAATGAAGGTATTGGAAGAACGCATGCAAGCTGCCGGTGGTACTCGGCTGTACGTTTATGACTGTGGGACCGATCATTTCGATCGGGCTGGCTTCCAATTTGGTGACCGTATATGGGGCCATCATAATATCCGGGATATTCGTCATGCTGGCCGCGCCTCTATACGGCAAGATTTTGCGCTTCTTTCCTAAAGTCGTTACTGGCTCTGTCGTTACGATTATCGGCTTGTCGCTAATTCCGGTTGCCATGACCAATGTGGGCGGCGGCGATACAACTGTTCCGGAATTCGGATCTTCAACCAATTTGCTGCTGGCGCTTACCACGTTCGTTGTTATTTTGCTGATTAATCGGGTGGCCAAAGGCTTCATGCGGTCGATTTCCGTACTCATTGGCCTTGTTGTCGGCACAGTTATCGGCTACTTCATGGGTGTTGTGGATTTCTCCCGTGTAGGCGAGGCTTCCTGGTTTAATATCGTACAGCCCTTCTACTTCGGTACGCCGCAAATCAGTCTGGTTGCGGTCGTTACGATGATTCTAGTCAACATCGTCAGTATGGTGAAGTCTACAGGGGAAGGTTTGATTTTTGTCTTATTATAGCTCACGACTTTTCAAATGATTCCACAATTTTCCCCTGCTAATTCAAACTGCTTCTCCTTTCTCCTAATTACGGAACCAATGTCACTCCGATTTTAGGCGTGCCAGATTCGCGGCATCGGCATCGATTCCTTGCCGAGCTCGGCCCAGATGTACTTCATGAGCAGGCTCATCTTCAATTCCCGATGGGCAGGATCGTCCCACAAATTGCGAAGCTCCCGCGGATCTTCCTGCAAATCGAACATTTCACCGTATGTTCGGTTGAAGTATACGGTTATTTTATAGCGGCGGTCTACGTACGTTTTCTGATGAATGGTCGTCGCTTCGTGCCGGAATTCGCAGATCGCGTGGTCCCTGGCCGAATCGGAGGTTCCCCGCCAGACGTTGCTCTGGTCCACGCCGGTCATGGCGTGAGGAACGGGAAGTCCGCATAGCGATAACAAGGTGGGAGCCAGATCGACCAATGATTGAAGCGCGTCGGATGTTTTGCCGGCAGGCACCTGACCCGGATAGCGAACGATAAACGGCAGCCTGATCAGGTCTTCGTAATGGAAGCCGCCTTTGGCCTGAAGGCCGTGCTGCCCGAAGAAATGCCCATGGTCCGTCGTGAAGACGACGATCGTGTTTTCCGCCAGCCCCAGCTCGTCGAGCTTGTCCAGGATTTTCCCGATATACCGGTCCATCATGCTGATCATGCCGTAATAGGTGGCGACTAGCTTTTTCCTATCGTATTCCGTGAGCTTGAATTTCTCGCCATACTCATAGTAGAGATGGGAGCGGTAACCGTGAATGCCGTATCCGCTTTCGATCAGGTTGGAGAAGTCAGGGTCTTCCTCCTGCGTCTTGCCGAAATGCGGAGGATTGGCATCGTGCTCTCCCGGCACGAGCGACGGAACGGTCAACGCGTTCGGATCGTACATCGTGTCCCACGGTTCGGGAACGAGGTACTCGGGATGCGGGTCGAAGAAGCTGGCCCACAAGAAGAAAGGGGCATCATCGGCTCGATAGCTTTCCAGAAGGACGTTCGCACGTTCCGCTATCCAGGCATTATAATGGTACTGTTCGGGGATCGGCCATTTATAAGTAACGGACGGATCCATTGTACCGGTCGGAGGGAGGAAGTAATTCCGCCAATCGGCGCAGCCTTTCTCCTCCAGCCATAACGCATAATGCTGGCCGACGTGCGCTTCATTCGTATGATTGCGCGCAAGCTCGATGTGATCGAAGCCGTAGAACGGCTGGTTGTAACGTCGCCAGAAGTCCAAATCCTGCAGGATCGGGTAAGCTTCCAAGGAAGGATACTCTTCAGTCGAATGCAGAGGTTGAAAATGGGCTTTTCCGATCAACGCTGTCCGATAACCGGCTTTTCCGAAATCCTCTCCGACGCAATGACGGTCTTCCGCCAGCTTCGTTCCGAGTGTCCAAGCGCCATGCTGGCTCGGGTACATTCCGGTGACGATGGACGCGCGGCTGGGCGTGCATGTCGGATTCGGGCAATACGCCCGTCTGAAAGCGGTTCCCTCGCGGGCTAAACGGTCGAGATTCGGCGTCCGGATCTCCTGATTAAAGGCGCCGATCGTATTCCAGTGCTGCTGGTCGCTCGTAATCAGCAAAATATTCGGTTTGTTTTTCATCGCGATACCGCCTCCTGCTTCGCATTGTACGGAAACCTCTATCGAAGGAGAATAGCCGGGTGTTCGTTTTATTTATCATTTTGTCAGGCGTATTGCCGATTTCGCTTGGCAAGGAAGGGGCCGACATGAGAGACTACGGCAATGAAATTGCGGAATTTTTGTATTACACGCCCGGAAAATGGGATAAATCGTCCGGTTTCTGGCCCGTCAGAGCGGGGAGAACGATCACCAAGACCGGCTACAGGGCAGGGCCTAAGAAAATCGAAAGCTATAGTATGCATTTCGTTAGAGCGGGCACGGTTATTCTGGAATATGGCGAACGGCGGGCGACGTTAGTTCCGGGCGATATTTTCTGCATTTTTCCTATGCGCACTTACGTTTATCAACCGGCAGACGGCAAGGAAGAGCTTCGGATGAGCTGGCTGGCGATTGACGGGCTGGAAGCGGAACGTATGCTGGGTGTGGCCGGCCTGACACCGGAAGAGCCATATGTTAGCGGCGGAAAAGAAGGAAAGGTGCGGGGTACGCTGGACAGGATTATGAGTCTGATGCGCAATTGTCCCCAGGTCGGCGTCTCGACGTCGCTCAGCATGCAAAGTCTGTTGTACCGGCTTTTCGCTCGGTTGGCTGAAGAGAAAGCGGAAACCCGGGGGCCGGACGACATTGCCTGGATCAAGCGCAGCAGGGACTATATCGACCTTCACGCGACGGAAGGTATCACCGTTCGTCAGGCGGCCGAAGTCGCAGGCGTTAACCGAACGTACTTCTCCTCCGTCTTCGCGGAGCAAACCGGAATGACGCCCAAAATGTACATCGACAAGGTACGGATGGACAAGGCGAAACGCAGGCTTGCGGATACGCGGGATTCCGTCACCGAAATCGCCTACTCCCTCGGCTACTCTTCTTTGTTCGCCTTTACGAGAGCATTTAAAAGCCGGTTTTCCCTGACGCCCACGGAGTATCGCGCCGCCGCGCGGGGGACAGTCGCGGAAGGAGCGCCGACACGGGAGGGGGCTGTAACAACCCGGCTTTAATTCCGTTGGGCACAGCAAAAAGAGAACCTTGCAGGGGCCTTGCAGGGTTCCCTTTTTGCTGCTTTCTGGTTGAAAGCGTATTACTCGCTCTTAGGAGAAACGATAATTTTAATTTGGCTTTTCTCTTTGATGAGCGTTTCGAAGCCTTCTTCCACAATATCCTTAAGGGCAATACGTTTGGTCACAAGCTTCTCTGCCGGGAAGAAGCCGCGCTCCATCAAACTGATGACAGCAGGGAACACATCGCGGTAACCGATAATGCCGGCAATATTGCGCTCCTTCAGCACAACCTGATTAGGATGGATGCTGGCTTCCCGTTCAAAAATGCTGACAATCATAATTTGTCCGCCAATTTTCGTTGAGGCGATTGCCTGATTAAGTACGACTGGCACGCCAGTAACTTCGTAACAGACATCTGCTCCGCCATTAGTGAGGCGGGTAATTTCCGCGACGACATCGGTGTCGGCCGGGTTCAGGCCGATGGCTCCGAGTTCGATCGCTTTGTTGCGGCGCTCTGCCGAGAGCTCGACGGCATAGATTTCCGCGGCGCCGGATGCTTTCAAAGCTTCAATCAGCAGCAGTCCGATTGGGCCTGTACCAAATACAACTGCACGGTCGCCTACCTTCAATTGGCTGGAACGCACGGCATGCAGGACGACAGCCGACGGTTCAACCAGTGCGCCCTGTTCATAAGAGATGCTGTCCGGAATTTTGTGAACCATATGCTCATCTGCAGCTACATACTCCGAGAATCCGCCGCCGCCGGCAAGGCCAAGGAAGCCCATTTTGTCGCAGAGATTGTATTTGCCTTGCTTGCATGCCGCACATGTTCCGCAGGAATAGATAGGCTCGACAACGACACGATCGCCAACCTGGAATCGTGTAACTGCTTCGCCGATCTCAACAATTTGTCCGGAAAATTCATGGCCCATGACGATTGGCGCTTTTTCATTCGTTAGCGGATGGGGCGTTCCTTCCGGAATAAAGATAGGGCCGGCTGCATACTCATGCAGATCGCTGCCGCAAATGCCGCATGCTTCGATTCGGATTTTGACCTGCCCTTTGCCAGGCGTTGGTTCCGCAATCGTTTCCACACGCAAATCCTTCTGCCCATGCCATCTTAATGCTTGCATATTAGTCATCTCCCTGTAGGAATTAAGAAATAATAATTGATTGTTCCTATGAAAAATAGGAAACGTTTCCGGTAACTATCATGTCATAGTTTGATCCGCCTGTCAAACATCGAGCAACTGCTTTAACGGGCTTATGTACTGTGAAAAGTAGCCGTTGCGCTCGTTTAACAACGTTTTGCGCGGCATTCCGTTATATTGCGTACAGGCTATGCTATAATAAAGAGTATCAACAGTAAAAAACGGTTAAATAGGAAACGATTCCGATTTGCGAAGGGAATGTTCTCATATGGGCAATAATAAAAAAGTAACGATTGAGGATGTGGCGAAAAAAGCGGGTGTTGGCATTGCTACGGTTTCCAGGGCGCTCAACAATAGCGAGGGCATCAGCGCCAGGACGAAGGCCAAAATATTGCAGGTTATTGAGGAGATGGGGTTTGTTCCGAATACTTCTGCCCAAAGCCTTAAAATACGCCAAACGCGCCAGATTGCGCTGGCCGTTCCGGATATTCGCAACGCGATTATTCCTGATATCGCTTGGTCGGTCGAGCAGGCAGCCAAGCAGCATGGATACAGGGTGGTGCAAATCAATACGCTCGGCAATGCGATGCTTGAGCTGGAAACGCTGCGGGAGCTGAAGAAGCTGCATGTGGACGGACTGGTTATTATGCCGCTCGCGTACCCCAAGCAGCTGGAACATATGATTAATCAGGCCGGCATTCCGGTTTCCGTCATTAATTACGGGAAAAAGATGAGTGCGGATGTAAAAGCAGATATCGTCGGAATGGCGCGGCAGGAAGGCAGGCTGGTGATGGAGCATCTGCTGCAGATCGGGCGGACAAGAATTGCATATGCGGGAGCGCCCAAAGATAAAATTGAGGAGCGTTATTTCGCGTATGAGCAATCGCTTGAGCATGTGGACCCGTCTCTTGTCTATTTCGGTGAAGATTTCTCATTTGAGACGGGACGGCAGGCTGCGAACTATTTCTTTAGCTTGAAAAATATGCCGGATGCGATCTATGCGGTCAATGACATGGTGGCTATCGGCATCGTAAACCGGTTGAAGGAGCTTGGTGTACGCGTGCCTGAGGATGTCGCGATTGTCGGGATTGACAATAATCTGTGGGCCACGGTGACGACACCGCAAATTTCCTCTGTCTCTATTATGGGCAGCGAAGTAGGGCGGCTGGCCGCCGAGCTGCTGCTCAAGCGCATCCAGTATCCGGGTACGACAACCGGTTATGAACGCGTGGAATTTGAGCCCCGGCTCATCGTCAGAGAGTCGAGTGTGAAGATGAATCTCTATTCCAATCATTAAGCCAGCCGCCGCGCGGCTAAAAAATAAAGAGAGCGGCTTTTGGGCCGCTCTCTGGTATTCTTTCTACGCATCTCGGCGATTATACGCGGACCTACGATCCGTTATTTTGCCTGAAAACAGTCCAAATCGAGGAGTCGCGGACACACGATCCGTTATTTGCCGATTTAGCCTGGTTTTTGCGGCGATTTGCGGCCAATAACGGATCTACGGTCCGCGAGCCAGCCGTTTTTGCTGTTTTGTTCACAGATAACGGAACCACGGTCCGCTACGGCCCAGTTCGACCGCATAGGTTAGTGCCCATCGCCGCCTGTGAAACTGTCCACTGCATCTTTAAGCAGCAGGTACGTTTCGCCGTCCGTCAATTTCTCCCGATCCTTGATCAGCTCCAGCGTAGCAGAGGTGAGGACGTGCTGGTCAACAAGCGTATTGACGGCATTGTCCCGATCGGCACTTATACCGAGCGAGCAGGCGATCGTGAGCGCTGCTTGATCCAGGCTAAGCGGCGTCTTTGCCGGTTCGGTGATGCCGGTCAAGGCCGTTGACGGATTGCCCGGCAACTGCGCGGCATACCGCCTTCCCGTCAATATCATGATGTTTGCCATGCGCTGTGCGTTGGAGGCATTATCCAGTGTGAAGGCGGAATTTCCGTACCCTCCGTTGGCAATTCCCAAGGATACGGCTGTGCGCAGTCCCGGATAAGTTTTATGTTTCATGTAAGACTCCGGCTTCAATTCATAAGGAGCCAACTCCATACCTTGCTTATTTAACCGCTCCTGCAGCTTGGCGATCAATGGCTTGGACTCAGCCAGCTGCCGGAAGGTCAGGCCTTGCTCGGCTGCCAATACCGCGGCTGCTCCGGCCGCTTGTCCAGCGGCCATCCCGACCGGAATGACGCGTGCGCTGCCGTGAGCCAGCGTATCGAAGCTGGCCGAACGGCCGACAACGAGCAAGCCGTCGATGTCTTTCGGTACGATGGCGCGGAAAGGCACAGCATATTTCTCCGGGTGTACGGCGATATTGCCGGAATCGTGAGGCGATGTCCGCTGGAGATCTGAAGAATACGAGCCGAATGCGATGCGGTCCCATTGATCGCGGTTTTCCAGCAGATCAATGACGCTGAGACGATAAAGCCCGATCAAATGCCGCGTCTCGCGAACATACAGCTCGGGGGCGATGTCATCCAGCTCCACTTGGGCGAATTCATCGTATTGCTTCAAATAATCGACTACATGCGGTACTTCGCGGCGGGCGATAGCAAGCCCTTCCTGGCGGGAGGCTTCATCCAGCCCGTCGACGCCAAAAATTTGCAGCGCATTGACTAGCGCGGTTCCATCCCGCTGGCGGCCAAGATTGAGGCCCCGCATCTTGGTACGCTCAGGATCGACCGGCTTGTACCCCTGCATCTCCTGGTCATAGCCCCAGGCCGTCCAATTGTTAAATCCGCTGACAGCATTGTTATCAGAGGCGTCCACCCGTTTAATAATTTTCTCCCACACGCTGTCGTTGACATTGCGCAGACGAAATACCGCCGTTACGGCCATCCGGGAATTCGGGTCGCCCAAATCTTCGCGGCCGATCGTAAACGCCGCTCCAGCCGCCGCGGCGAAATCTGCGTCTTGTGTCGCATCAATTACAGCATGGGCCTGTATATTTTGCGTCTCGCCATCCGGGAGCGTTACTTTGATGCCTGTTACGGCAACCGTCCCGTCGCCGGCAGATTTTATCGGCTCGACTGTCTTTACAGACATTTGCAGATCGATATTAGGCTCGGCCTGCACCAGCTTGTAGAAAGCGTTAGCCGCTGTCGTCACGTCAAAGGAGTGGCCTTCAGTTTGCTCATACCATTCTTTAAAGATGCCTTTGTTTAAATAGGCGCCCTTTCCTTTGCCGTGGTTTTTGACGGTCTTGTCCCAGTTCATATCGATACTGTTCAGCCAGCCTTCCGTCATCAGTCCGCCTAGCACTGTGCGCCCGGGGCGGGGTTCGATCAGCAATGTTTTCGCCCCGTTCCGGGAAGCGGATACCGCAGCGGCAATCCCTTCTGGGTCTGTCCCGACCACAATTACGTCATACTGATCTTGAATTCCGTTGACCGATAATACCGTAAGCTGTTCTTGCTTCTTCATGCCGTCGGTTCTGACCCATTCCTTCTCCGGCCATAACCAGGCTATGGCTCCTCCCGCACATATGACTACGAAAAAAGCCGCTAACCCGACAAATATTTTATTTTTCTTCAGCATGTTTTTCTCCTTCATATCCAATCCACTATGTATTTGTAAGGTTCTATCTATAAATAAGCAAAAAATACGCATTTTACCACATAACAAGTTACTCATCTAATAATAAGAAATTATTGGCTGAGATTCAACGTACAAAAGAAAGAAAAAAACCAGACCGCCGGGATAGTCCCGTACAGTCTGGCCCTTCAGCTGTTTTAATTCATGGCGAACATCGGCGCCAGCAGCGGATACAGCTGTTTGTATTTCTGGAATTGCTTGTCATAATATTCGGCAAGACTGGCATCTGGCTTGAAGCTCTCGACTTTCTGAGCGGCTTTTAGCTTGGCGCATAATGCCGCGTAATCGCTCCCCCAGCCAAGCGTGGAAAATCCGAGAATGGCCGCTCCAATAGAAGGGAGAAATTGGGAATCCTCCGGAACGACAAGCTCGCATTGCAGCACATCCGCAATAATCCTGCACCATGCTGCGCTCTTGGCGCCGCCGCCGATCAGCGTCACCCGCAGCTCTGTTCCCGGTTCCACGATCAGTTCCATGACCTGGCGGATGGCCATGGCTACGCCTTCAAGTACGGCAGCCCCCATTCGTGCTCGCGTCGTCGTTGCGGTCAGGCCGATGAAGCAGCCGCTAGCATTCAAATCCTGGATCGGGCAGCGCTCGCCGTTCAAATAAGGCAGGAACAGGACGCTGTCGGACGAGCCCCGGACCACCTTGTCCAAAGCTTGCTCGAACTCCTTGAAGGCAATGGAAGGGCTTAGCTGCCCGGCGGCAGCGGGACCGAAAACTTCGACCGCCCATTTATGGGCATTGCCCGCATTCGTCAAAGGCGCAATGGCGATCTGCCTGTCCGCTTCCACATAAGACAGATTGAACGCTCCGTTCTGAACGTCCATAAACCCGCCCGAGGCTGCTGCTACCCAGCCCGTAGTCCCGATATAGGCGTAAATCTCCCCATCGCGGTAGACGCCCGCTCCAAGCGTGGCCGAACCGGCATCGCCAATGCCGCACAGCACCGGCGTGCCGGCGGCAAATCCGCTTTCTGCTTGCCCTTTGTCATGGACAACGCCGGCAACCTGATCGGAAGGGATAATGGCCGGCAGCTTTGTGGGATCGAGGCCGAACTGTTCGAACCAGCCGTTCATCCAGGTTCTGCTCCGGATATTCATGCCGCCCGATGTTGCCGCCGAAGTCGGGTCGGTCACGAACGCCCCGGTCAGCTTGGCAATGACATAATCTTTGGAGCTGATCAGGAAGCTGCGGGTCTTGTTGTAATGCTCGCGCTCGTGCTCCTGCATCCACAATATTTTTGGAAAGGTCAGCGTGCCGTCCATATGATTTTCGGTCTCGCGGGTAATCGTCTCTTCCCCAAGCTCCTGTCGCAGCCGTTTTGCCTGCTCGTCTCCCCGGCCATCGGAGTACAGAATTGCCGGACGTACAGCGGCCCCGTCTTCGCCGACGGCGATGCAATCCTGCATTTGGCCGCTGAAGGAGATCAGTGCTATATGCTGCGGCTTGATGCCGGACCGGAACCAGTCTTCCGCAATCCGGACGACCGCCTTGTACCATGTTTCGGGATCCTGTTCCACGAGGCCGCCGGTATAGTCGATCTCGATCGGAACATTCTTTTCGAAGAAAATTGCAGCTTCTTCATTCACCAGTACGCCCTTCACATTCGTTGAACCGATGTCGAAAGCAGCGATATATTTCATTCTGTCATCCCCTCGCCTGAGGAGCGCAAAGTCTCCATCTTCATTTCGGCTATTAAGCGGTACAAATAATCATTCTCCCGATTCTCGCAGCGGGCGACCAGGGCGGAGCCCACCACCGCTCCATCGAATCCTCCTTCAATTGCCTTGCTTACCAGCAGCGGTGAACGAAGGCCGAAGCCGGCCACGAGCAGCCCGTCCGGCAAATATTTGCGAATGCGCGTGCACAGCCCGGAGAGATCGCTCATATTCGCGAGCGGATCGCCCGTCGTCCCGGCATAGGATTGCGCGTAGATCACAGTAGCTCCGCTGCAGGCCGCCTGAATGGCTGCGTCATCCATCGCGCTGTTGATGAACCGGACCACGTCAATGCCATGCGGCGCGATCTCCTCCTGAAGGGCGATTTGTTCTTCGAGCGAACAATCGGGAAGGACGAAAGCGTCCACCATATTCTCCCGGATAAGCTGCCGGTAGAACCCCGAATCCAGCACATCCCGCTTGTAGCCCATCGCCCAGATTGGCGCAGATAACTGCTGGCGGATACTGCGCCAGTAGGCCAGCAATGCCTCTTCCGCGTCCATGCCGCCGCTTAATGCCCGCTGATGCGCCCGCTGAATGATAGGGCCGTCCATCTCGGGATTCGGGCTGGGCACGCCCATTTCTACAACATCGATGCCGGCCTCGACGGATTCCTTGAGCATCTGCAGCGATTCGCCCGCCGTCGGATCGCCGGCCACCAAATAACCGATTAGCAGCGATTCTTCCCGTTTTTTCGCAGCCAGCCAAGTCTCGCGATTACGGCCGTTTAACATTTGCGTCTTCATGCCCGATCCCGCCCCAGCTTCTGCATGAGCACGGCTGCGATGACGATACAGCCGGTAATGACGTCCTGCATGAACGTCGGTACCTGCAGAATGGTCATGCCGTTAGCTAATATGCCAATAATAGCCGCCCCGACGAAGGTTCCCCAAACGTTTGGAACGCCTTCCTTGAAGGAGGTCATCCCGAGAAAAGCGGCCGCATAAGCGGACAGGAACAGTCCATCCCCGCCGTTCGGATGGGCCGAACCGAGACGCGAAGCCATCAGGATGCCTGTCAACGTCGCCAGCATGGCGCACAGGGCGAAGGCTGCGTTTTTGTTCATCGCGACGCGGACGCCGGCTACGCGAGAGGCCGATTCGTTGCCGCCGATGGCGTACAGCTTCCGGCCGAAGGCGGTATGGGACATAATAAACCAGAACAAAATCGTCATGAGCAGCATAATGAAGGACAGCAGCGGGATTTCGCCCCACTCGGTCTGGCCGAGGTAGAGGAACGATTCCGGAATGTTTTCGAATACGGTTGCTCCTCCGGTCAGTTTGAAGTTGATGCCGCCGATAATCGTGCCCATGGCGAGTGTCGTAATAAATGAGAGCACGCGAAACTTCGTGACGATCCATCCGTTTACATAGCCGATGACGAGAGCTGTCAGGAGCGGCAGCAAAATCGCCAGGGCAATCGGAAAGCCGGCTACGGCAAGCTTGGCTGCAAAAACGCCGCCAAGGCTGGCCAACGCGCCGACGGACAAGTCGAATTCTCCGACCGCCATGACCAGTGTAGCCCCAAGTGCTATGATAACTAGAAAAGAAATTTGACGGCTGATATTGATCGCATTATCAATCGTAGCGAACGAATCCGGACTAAGAATAGAGAAGGCCAGAATGATCAGCACTCCTGCCAGCACAGTGCCGTAAGTGCGGATCAGACGAATAAAGGAAATATTGCTTCGAGCTTCAACCATGACTGTGATCACTTCCCTTTCCCTGACCGAAACAATAGGCCAGTATGTTCTCCGGGGTTACATCCCGGTTAATCAGATCTGCAACAATTCGGCCTTGATGAAGCACATAGAGCCGGTCGGATATATCAAGCACTTCCTGTAAGTCAGAAGAAACGAACAGTATGCCGCAACCATCGTCAGCCTGCTGCTTCAATAAACGGTGAATTTCTTCGCGGGTCATAATATCGACGGCCTGAGTCGGCTCATCGCACAGGTATAAGACCGGCGAGGACATTAGCGCCTTGGCGAACACGACCTTCTGCTGATTGCCGCCGCTTAATTGCCCGACGGCCTGCTCCGTGCCGGACGCCTTAACTTTCATATCAGCCATCCAGCGCTCGGCTTCACTGAGCTCCGCTCTTTTCCTGATCTTCCATCCGTTCGAAAATTTGCGCAGCACGGGCAGCGTTATATTTTCTCTAATGGTCAGTCCCATAACGAGCGCATCCCGCTTTCGTTCCTCCGGAATAAGAACAACGCCGTTGTCGAGCGACTGGCGCGGGCTAACTACCGATTGCCGTTCTCCGCGCACGATTACCTCGCCGCCGGATTTGCGCCGCAAGCCGTATATCGTTTCGAGCAATTCGGTTCTGCCGGCTCCGGCGAGTCCGAATATGCCGACAATTTCCCTTTGCCGGACATGCAGGCTGACGCCATCTACCTTACGGTCTTCCGTCGACAAGTTCGACACTTCCAGCACCGGTTCACCCGCCGGGACGGACCGCTCTTCCCGGTTCGCCCGCTTGTATTCATTGTTGTTCATCAGCGAAATTAGCTGATCCTTATCAGTCTCGCTGCGGTTCACTGTGGCAACATGCTTTCCATTGCGAAATACGGTAATCCGATCGGACAAACGGAATATTTCATCCATCCGGTGCGAAACATATAGAATGGCCGTGCCCTGCTCCGTCAGCCTGTGAATAAGGGCAAAAAGCTGCTCCGACTCCTGGTCGGTTAGCGATGCGGTCGGTTCATCCAGAATAAGCAGCTTGCAGTCCAGCATCATAGCGCGGAGTATTTCCAGCATCGTCTTTTCTGGAGGCGACATCCGCTCCGCTGTTTTGTTCATATCAAGCTTGACGCCGAATTCTTCCATTAAACGTTTGGCGCGCATGCGCATCTCTTTCCAGTGAACGCCGATTTTAATTTTTCCTTTCGGATAAGGCAAGCCGAGATACAGATTCTCATAGCCGCTAAAGGAAGGAATCAAATGTCTGTCCTGATGAACGACATTGATGCCAAGCTGTCTGGCATCGCCAGGATTGGTAATTGTGACCGGATTGCCTTTCCAGAAAATCGTACCGCCATCAGGGGAGTAGACCCCGGTTACGATTTTAATAAACGTAGATTTGCCGGCGCCGTTTTCACCTACCAGGGCATGGATCTCGCCTGGCGCAATCTCAAGCTGCACCTGGGATAAAGCATAATGCTGGCCAAATATTTTATTTAAACCTTCGACTTTCAGAAGAGACAACGCTAACCCCTCCTTATGCAGGGAGAGAAGGCGGCTTTGGCGCCGCTCATCTCCTGGTCCGTGCATGGATTTACTTTGTAATCAAGGTAGCCGGCGCGTATAGCTCCGTGCCTTCTACAGGCTTGCCTTGAAATACAAGATCGATTTGTTTGACGACGATTTCGGTCATGCCGGTAAAATTCTGCTTCACTGTGGCGACAAGCGGAGAGCCTTTCTTGATCATTTCGACCGCTTGGCTGTTGCCGTCGATGCCGGTTACAATAATATCTTTGCGTCCGGCCGCTTCAATCGCTTGCGCCGCCCCGATGGCCGGCTCGTCCCAGCCTGCCCATACCGCCGTGATAGCGCCTTCCTGTTTGTTGGATAACAGCAGGCTTTCCATTTGTTTGCGCGAGTTTTCGATTGGACCAGGCACTTCAACTTGCTGCTCCGTCACTTTGGTGATGCCGGAGTTTTCCTTCAACATTTCATCAAGCTGAACGGTCCGGGCAAGTACGCCAGGGTGCGGTCGGTGGGTGAGCACGACAAGATTTCCTTTGGCGCCCATCGTTTTGAACAAATATTCGCTAATCATTTTCGACATTTCTTTATTGTCGCTCGTTGCATTCATCGTCATGCCTTCAATGAAGCCTGAGTCGCAGCCGAACACTGGAATGTCTTTCTTTTTCGCTTTTTGAATCTGGCTTTTCAGCTGGTTCGGATCGGTACTGACCAGCACGATCGCCCCCGTTTTCGATGAAATGACGTCCTCCATCCGGCTGGCAAGCTGGCCGACGTCTCCTTTTGTATCGATGACGCTCGTTTTCCAGCCTTTTTCTTCCGCTTGTTTTTTCAGCGATTCGACCATTTCGTTTGTCGTTACCGAAGAGAGATAAGGAGTCAGGATCGAAATGGTTTTACTGCCGCCCGCTGCGCCTTCGCCTTCTTTGGATGATCCGCATGCAGCCAGTGAAAGTACCAATAAAAGCGCTACCATAATAAGCAATGTTTTTTTCATCTGTATAGCCTCCCTTTATCTGATGTTTCTATGCGCAGAATCGCAGTTTGCCACAGCCCGCCCGCATTACGGGGCAGGGTGTGAACGGTGCCAATCCAGTACGCGCTTGGCCGTAGCCATGTCTGTGACCAGTACATTCATGCAGCGTCCTCTGAGGGCTGCGCCAATCGCTTCGACTTTGTCGCTGCCGCTGGCGATAGCCACTACATTGGGAATACGGCGCAGCTCGTCAATATCGATGCCGATCATTCTGGATTGGGGCTCGTATTCGACACATTCGCCGGCAGCATTCAAAAACGAACTGCAAATGTTGGATACAGCGCCTGCCGAGCGGGCGGCTTCGATCTCATTGCGGTTAAAATAGCCCGATTGCACAATAGCCGCTTTTTCCGATATTTGCCCGATGCCGACGAGGGCTACAGTGGCTTTTCTAGCCGTTTCCAGTACATCTGCAATCTCCAGCTCCTTCAGAAAAACTTCTCTTGCTTCCCTGGACGCGACAATAGCTGGAGCATTCAACAATAAATAGCGCGATTTCAGCTTCTCGGCAAAAACTCTTGTGTTGGAATTGGCATGCCATGCCGCTCCTTCCGAGCCCCAGCCGCCGATCATCGGTACGAATTTGACATCCTTCTTGCCGATATAATTCATTTCCCTGCCTACGGAGGCAATTGTTCTGCCGGCCATAATACCGACTACATCCCGGTCACGGATAACGTTCTCCAGCAAAGCAGAAGCTGCGCGGGCAAGCTGCAAGTCGATGACCTGGCCATCCGCCTCCGGCGTCTGCACGACAAAGACGTCTTTAATGCCGAACGTTTCCGAAATGGCACGTTCATACGTCTGTTCTTCCGAGAACGGATTCCGAATATTGATTTGCACAATGCCATCCGACTTTGCAGCAGCCAGCATACGGCTGATCTGCGGTCTGGAGATGCCGAGACGTGCGGAGATTTCCTGTTGGTTCATTCCGTCTATATAATAAAGGGTACTAATTTTCACCAACAGTCTTGTTTTCTCCTGGCTCGCTTCCATAGAAGGCTCACTCCTCCCCCTGTGAACATTTGTTCAACCTAGAATTATTATTCGCACACTCATTATAGCTCGTTGTGAAAGCGTTAGCAAGAACAAATTTTCAGGCTTGAGTATATGTGCAGAAATTGGATGCAATGGTAAGGAGCCGCTTTGATCAAAAACGATTATAGTCGAATATTATCAAAACAACTGGTAAGCAAATGGTAAAATAAAGTAATGCGATATAAGGGTGATAGAAGGGGAGGCTGCGAGAATGGAAATGAAGCTTGAAAAGGAGCTAACAGCACTATTCGATCATTACTATGAGGAACACCATTTTTCCGGTGCCGGCCTTGTTAAACAAGGTGAAAACAATGTATTTTCCGGTGCATATGGTTTGGCTCATAGAGGATTCAAAGTGCCTAATCGGCTTGACACGTTGTTCGATACCGCTTCTGTCACGAAACTTTTTACAGCAGTAGCTGTCCTGCAGCTCGTGGATCGGGGAATGATCAAATTAGACGACCGGATAACGGATATCATCGATCTGACTGGCACGAAAATACCTGCTGACGTTACAATAGCCCATCTACTAACGCATACTTCGGGAATTGCAGATGATGCCGATGAAGAAGAAGGAGAAAGCTATGAAGATTTATTTATAAGCAAGCCCAATTATTCCATCAGAAATTGTATCGATTTTATTCCGCAATTTGCATACAAGGAACCGAAATTCAAGGCGGGAACAAGCGTCAGTTATAATAATTGCGCATTTGTACTGCTGGGACTTGCAATCGAAAAGACAACCAGTATAAGTTATCGGGATTATGTCCGGCAAAACATATTTAGCGCTTGCGGGATGAAGAACACGTCATTCAGCTCAAAAGATGAGGCCGATGCTCCGGTCGCAGAAGGATACGCCGCTGTCAATAAGGAGAACAATGAAGTTGTATGGCGAAAAAATATTTACTCCTTTCCTCCAATCGGCACTTCCGATGGAGGAGCATTTGCCACAGTGGGCGACCTTGATTTATTTATGCGCGCCCTGACCCATGGCAAGCTGTTATCCAGTGAGATGACGCGAGAAATTATGAAGCCGCAAGCAGCTATTGAACAGAAATTTGAATGGGGGAAAATCGTCAACGGATATGGCTTCCACTTTGTTTTCAATCATGAAGGCAGCCTTATCCGCATGTCCAAAGAGGGCTCGAATCCTGGGGTAGCAGCAATGCTCGCCTACTATCCTTCACTAAATGCAACCAGTATTATATTGGCCAATCAGACCTGCAACGTGTGGGAATTGCATTGGAAAGCAGAACAGCTCTTATTAGCCGCACAGGTGGCGGGAGGGAGTGCATCTTGTAATTGAGAAAGGGGAATCACAGCCAAAGCTGATACGAAGCGTAAAGGGATGACCTCTTTTACTGGAGATCATCCTTTTATGTTTAGTTTTGCTTGTGTCATTATGGCAGGATAACAAACGAATTCGCAGCATTGTTGCCTTTCGGGCAGATGATAAAGGAGGTTAATATTACACTCTGTAAGTGCTTTACTTCATGAATGATTTAGCCATGTCACAGAATATTTGCTGTTTTATGCGGGAACCGGATTGTATAGGCGAGAAGGCTGTGCCAAGGGAAACCTTGGCCGGTCTTTTATTGTGCATGTAGGAGAAATGTTGCACGGAACGCACAATTTGAACCCGAATGCAGCTGTATTGGCCGAAAATGATGTACATTCTGCAATAATCATCGCCGTCTAAGCCCCTTGGAGTAGCAGATTGTTGCATTTCGCAGTGCAACAATACCCTTTTGCCACACCGTAGATCCGTTATCTGTGAGCAAACGTGCCAAAACAGCAGGGCGGCGGACCCTCATTCCACCCTATGTTCCAGTAATGGCAGGTAATTACTTACATTTGCCGAATAAGGTCAATGAGGTGATTAGAGTGTCCAACAAATTAATAGGAGCCGCGGCAATTATCATCGATTCCGCAGGAAAGATACTTTTGGTCAAGCATAGCTATGGCAAGTGCAACTGGGAAATACCCGGAGGGAAGTCGGAGCCGGGTGAGTCGGCAGAAGAAACAGCGCAGAGAGAAGTATTTGAGGAGACGGGACTGACGATTCAGATTGAGAAGTTAACTGGCGTCTATTATGAGCCCCAATATGACATGCATCATTTTGTATTTTTATGTAGAATGACAACTGAACAGCAGCCGCAGCCTGCTTCAGCTGAAATACTGGAATGCGGCTACTTCTCGCTTGATGACCTTCCGAGACCGATGAGCGATTTTACTTATCGGCGCATTCAGGAGGCGCTGGATTCGCATAACAAGGATTTGTTTCATACGATCGGTCCGAGGGCGTGGATGGAATAATTATTGTTTCTAAAGGATCGTCCGGATGCCAGTAGCAGCAGCCGGGCGATCAAAACTACCCCTCCTGATCGAAGGCAATCCAGTACTACAAATTGGCTTGTTTAACATTTAAGACGAATTTTTTTTCTAAGCCGAAAATCTCCGTATCGCTCTGTTCACCCTCCGCCGTCACTCTCGTAAGGATGTCGGTGGCAGCAGCTTTGGCGTCCATTGAGCTCAATTCCGGGAAAAAGCTGTTCCTTACCTCCGCTTTGCCTTCGTCTATTAACAGCTTGCTTTTGCTGTACAGGGCAAGGTAGTTGATGGCACTGTGCAGCTACTATTTGATCATATTATTATAGCTGTTAATGACTTCGCCAAGTCTGCTTTCGAATTGTGCAATAAGGCCGTACGGAGTGCCGGCATTCTTCTGCGTGCCGCCCGGGGATTTCTCCAGGAACTGCAAAATGTCGGTAGCGCTCGTTTTGAGGCGCGGCAGCATTTGATCGAACATCCAGAAGTCCATGATGCCCTCCTTTTTCTTCCGCTCTTTATCTTTCGCACAATCCAGGAAGCTGGTAATGTCCTCAGTCAAGGCTTCGTAGCTTGCTTTATATTTCACCGCATCGTATTCGCCTAAATTGCTGTCGTCGATTGCTGCAGCAATGAAGTCTTGCTGAATGCCTTTGGCTTTCATCACAATGCTCTTGGCATAATAGCGAAGCAGGTAGTCGTTGTCTTTTAGCTCCTGCAGTCCCTCTTGTTCCTTTTTCTCCGTAATTTCCCTCATATCCTTGAATAAGGTGATTGTTGCGCCTATATACGCGTTGTACTGGGCAGAGAAGTTTTTGTGCAGCTCCTTTCCTTTGGCGAAGTCATCTTCTGCATAGCTTTTGGCACGGTAGTAGGTGTCCATTTCATTCATCGTATTATAGAAATCTCTTACTTTGGAGGCGAGCGTCTTCATCGTTTCGTCAGCCGCGCCAAAGGAAGGCTCGCTTGAAGCATAGCTTTCCAGCTTGTCTAATTGATCGAAGAATCCTTTAACAATAGGGGAAGTTGGTGCACCTTTAAATTTTGCTTTATCAAAATCTTTTTTGAACGTCATCTCTTCTTCCAAGCCGAACATGTTGGCATAGGCATTGACATTGGCTTGCAGCCATCCTGCGAGATGATTTTCAAAGTCGATATAGGCATTGTATTTGTTTATTTCGGCTGTTGAACTGCTTGTCGTGTCTGTACCTTTGTCCTTGTTCGATGATTCGCCGCATGCGCTGAGAAATGCAGCAAAGACCATACAAACTGCGATTAGTGCGATCCATTGTTTCTTCAAAATGTCGTACACTCCTATTCATTTCCATAATATTTCTATTATTGTATCGGTAGCGGCCTGTGTTTTATTAAGGTTTTGCTGGTTTTGGCCCAACAAGGAGTGATATGGAAAAATAAGCGGTTGGGTGGCTTGTCATGGAAAAAAGACCTGCTCGACTACAAAAACACACCCACCAATGCGCCAACGGCATTCTTGAGGCACGGCTGTTTCGGATATTTTTGGGATCAGGTGGACCTCCAGTGGGCACATGGAATAAGAACGAACTGGTTGATCCTGATACGGGATTTGTCGGGGCGGCATGAACCGGATTGGGGACGTTTTTTGCAAATAAAGAGGAGAGGCTGCTGGTGCAGCCTCTTTTTTGAAGCTATTTTAACTTAAAATGAACGACAGCCGTGTAAAGCATTTTTTCGCGCTGAGGATCGAACATGCTTTGATGCTGTATGGCATGAACATCAAGCAGCAGTGCTTTGTTATTTTGAATTTGCCGGTCGATTTGCTCCTCCAGCGCTTTTAGACTGTATGCTTCGAAAAATTCAACTTTGGTCTCGATTTTATCCAGTGTGAACTCCACAGCGGATCCCTTCCCTTCTATTATGTACATGTCATTATATCATGTTCTTGACTGGGATTTTGCAAAGATACGACTACTGCCTGCCCCTGCAACATATATTGGAATAGCTCGTGATGATAGGTCTGCAGATGTGACTCGGGATATGTAAGGATTTACGCAGCCGGGAGACGACGCTGCTAGCAGGGTGGACGTCTTGTGGCTGCAACTTTATACACGCTGCCCCCGTTTTGTTATTTGAAAGAAGGAGGGGGTATGAATGAGCGGAAAGATGATTGGCATTTTTGCAGTGTTCGTTCTTTTACTGGTTGGCTGTCAGGCCTCAGGAGGATCAGAGCAGCTTTCTGACCAAGCTGTGGTAGCCAAGCAATATATTGAGCAGGCAGGATACAAGGTGCTTTCTTATGAGGGGAAGGTTTCTACGTACAAGCTTACGAAGGATTTGGTCGGCCAGCTACCTCACGCGATGTATTGGAGTCTCCCCGGTAATGATCCCGAGAAAGCCTATGGCAAAACAGTGGAAGTAGAAAAGTTTATTGTGAGCAATCACCCTTTGGATAACTACCAGTCGGGAAGTGTGAAGGCAAAAGGAAAGACTGAGGTATACGTGCATCTTGCGGAAGGACGGGTGGTCGCAGGGACGTCATTTCCGGTTACGGATACGCCACCGGATGGCGGCTACTGGAATATCCACGGTATATCGCATGAATGACCCGGGCAGCTCGCGCGAGGAGAGTTATGGCGCTCAGATGTTGCATGATGGAGAGGGCTCCATTAGCAGCATTGGAGCATCTTTTCCTTTTGCAGGATGGTAGCGGTGTCGGGGTCATACGCCACTTGATAGATGGCAAGATATTTGTCCCAATCGCTCAGCGGACTGGCGCCTAGGGTGGAGTGGATGAAGTGGGCGAAAATTGTGTACGTTGTGCAACATCTCTCCAGTAGAAAAACGAAAGAGGCCAGATTGTTGCAGGTTATGCAACAATCTGGCCTCCTTCCACCTCTACACCATGCAATTTGTTGTATTTCGTACAACAATTCACTGAAAATCGATATAACAATCTGAAAATGTTGCACAACGTACATCATTCTGCGTCGTAAAAGGGAACTGATCGGATTAGAGCCACCTTTCTGCGAAGTTTTCCGCCAATTCGTAGTGGCAGATGTACTGGTTTTTGGTGATTGGGCGCAATAGCCCTTTGCCGACTAGCTGCTGCAGCCACTTTTGGGCAGTGCGGAAGTTTACCCTGTAGTGGTTAATAACATCTCTCGTGCGAAGGGGTTTTCCCTTGCTCCAGACAAAGCGTAGCAAATCCTTCTCATGAGGAGAAAGGACGGGCGAGGCTGTGTTGCGCACAAGATACGGACTGATGATCATCTGCAGTAGCATTTGGCATATTTCCGGCCGATACAGCACATCGTCGTATGAAAAATGAATCATCGTCCAGCCCATAGCCGTCAAAAAGTTTTCCCGGTTCAAGGCGTAACTGAATCTTTCGCGGTCCATATCCTTGATATGGCTTTGAAAGCCGTCGCACTCGATGCCAAAACGCCCATAAGGCGGAAGGTAAGCAAAGTCCAGATATTGCGATTTGCGGTTCCAGTCCAAAATTTCGTACTCCGGGTGCAAATCATCCAAATTTCCGAATACGGGCCACCATACGTGCTGGAGCAGGAGCTTCTCGGCATGGTTATGGCCGCGCTTGAGCCGGCCTTTTCTTTCACCTGAACGATGCTCCAGATGACGCTGCAAAAATTGCTGATGAGACGCCTCGAAATCCATCCAAATCCCTCCCAAATAAATAAAAAAAGAACGCCCCTGCCTAATGGCATAAAAGGACGTTCTTCGTCTATTTCGATTATAGCATTGAACTGGAAAAAACGGCACAGCTAAAAAAACATTAAAAAAGCGTGACAAATTATCGACAAGATTAGCAAATGTAGCTATAATTATGTCGAATGTGTGAAGATGTTAAAATATGGAGGTCATTTGGATGCATGTACAATTGGTAAGTACTATGGGGGCCATAAAGGATGTCAAAGTCGGCTTTAGCTGGACAACCTTATTCTTCGGATTTTTTCCGGCGCTCTTTCGGGGCGATTTAAAGTGGGCCGTCATTATGTTCATCGCTTCAACCGTTTTTGCCATTTTCACTCTCGGTTTAGGGGCATGGATTCCGGGTATTATTTTTTCCTTTATTTACAACAAGATGTACATAAGAGAGCTGATGGAGAAGGGCTACCGGCCAGCAAATGCAGAAGCGGAAGCAGCGCTGCAGCAGCAAGGAATTATGGCTCAGGTGCCAAGAATGTAGTACCAGCTAGTCTGCCCTGTAACAAAAAGCCGCGATTACGCGGTTTTTTTCGTTTCACGGCGGGAGCTTGCCTCTTCATTAGGATTTCATGTGCAAAATGAGGTAGAATAAGAAGAAGACCATGTGAAGGAGCAGAATGATGGGAAAAGAGACGATTTTGACCGCTGAAGGCTTGGCAAAACTGGAGGAAGAGCTAGCGGAGCTGAAGGGGCCGAAGCGCAAGGAGCTGGCAGAACGGCTTAAGGTGGCGATCAGCTACGGCGATCTGAAGGAAAATAGCGAATATCACTCTGCTAAAGACGATCAGGCATTTATGGAGACCCGGATTTTGACATTGGAGCGAATGATCCGCACTGCGCGTGTCGTTGAGAATGCGAACCCTGACGAAGTTAGTGTAGGTTCTGTTGTCGTACTGCATGACATCGAGTTTGACGAAAAGATTGAGTATCAGCTGGTCGGCCCGGCGGAAGCGGACGTCTCCAACAATAAAATTTCGTATGAAAGCCCGCTTGGCCGGGAGCTGACAGGCAAAAAAGTCGGTAATATTATTGAAGTCAGCGCGCCGGTCGGTGTAATCAAGTATGAACTGCTGGAAATTAAATAAGGCAAGCTGGGAAAGGGGGCTATCGCTTGAAGGTGCAAGCGGCGGCCTCCTTTTGAAATATAACTATCTCGCCGGCTCGCAGAGCTCCCGCATAACGGTATCCAGCGATTTGGGGCGGGCCAGCGATGCTGCTATACTTGGCAATCAGGAAACAGGTATAATGTACATAGCGATCAAGTTTGGGAGGGGTTAAACGAAAATGGAAGCAATCGTATCGATAAAATGGACCTTAGCACGTATGTATGAGCCGGATATCGTTATCGTCGACTGCCGATTTCTGCTGGGACAGCCTGATGCGGGACGGGAAGCCTATGAAGCATCTCATATTCCCGGCGCAGTCTATTTGGATTTGGAGCGGGATCTGTCCGGAGCCCTCGATGAGCATGGCGGACGTCATCCGCTGCCGGACCCGGCAACGCTGGCACACCGATTGTCGCAAGCCGGCATTAGCAACGAAAGCCGCGTCATAGCATACGACAGCCAAGGGGGCGCGATGGCATCGCGGCTGTGGTGGCTGATGCGCTATCTAGGACACGAGCAAGTATACGTGATGGATGGCGGGTTTCCGGCATGGCAGGAAGCCGGTTTCCCGGTAACGGCCGAGCAGCGGATCGTTGTTCCGGCATCCTTCTACGCAGTTGTGCAGCA
The DNA here is from genome assembly GCF_042676285.1 of Paenibacillus sp. GCM10027626. Lineage (NCBI taxonomy): Bacteria > Bacillati > Bacillota > Bacilli > Caryophanales > Paenibacillaceae > Paenibacillus > Paenibacillus sp. GCM10027626. The sequence goes on from NZ_JBHTHC010000006.1 coordinate 197,470, forward strand.
TGGGATGCTGGCTGAAGTTTACGATGTGCAGGCAAAACTCAGACAGCCTGGCGTTGCGCTGGTCGATTCGCGCGAGGCGCCGCGCTATCGCGGCGAGGTGGAGCCGATCGATCCGGTGGCTGGACATATCCCGGGCGCAATCAATCGTTTTTGGAAGGACGGACTTGATGAGCAAGGCCTGTTCAAAAGCCCCGAAGCGCAGAAGGAGCGCTTCGCCGATTTGGAAGAGGCGGAAGAGATCATCGTCTACTGCGGCTCAGGCGTAACGGCATGTCCGAATGTGCTGGCGCTGCAGCAGGCAGGGTTTTATAATGTGAAGTTGTATGCGGGAAGCTGGAGCGATTGGATTTCTTACAGTGAGAATCCGGTGGCGACGGGAGAAGAATAAGAGCCGAGATACTGCATCGGACGCGGGTTGGGCTGTGACAGGTTGCCGGTGAGCAGGCTGTTGCGGCCCTCTTTGGGCTTTTCTGTCAACAGCAGCTTGCAAACAAGAAGTCGGGGAAGGCAGTTGCAGGAACCCCGGAGCCAACCACAATTGAACTGTCGGGTTAGTCCGTAGTTTAACGGTCGGCAGTCTTGTTGCCGATCCATCCACCGTGAGACTTAATCACTTGATTTTTGTCAGTTCGTCTATCAGGGAGAATGCTATAATTGGACAAGCATATAGAACGGCTTGCAAGGGCGGTCGGCTACCTCTCGCAGAAGGGAGGGATGCCCGTGACAGTGTACGAAGCACTTATGATCATGCTAACTTTCGGTTTGCTGATCGTTGCGATACTGTCTACACAACGGAAATAGACCGCCCCCGTAGCAAGGAATGCGGTCTATTTCTATGACTTAGATTTCGTTTCCCAAGCCGACCGCCTTTGAAGCGGCTACTATGCTAGGGAGGAGTCGTGTTGACGCACGGCTCCTTCTTTAGTTTTATTATAACTGCGTAATTTTATGCATGCAATAGTATTCACTCGGCCCTTCATTTGGTGAATACGACTGACCTTGCATTTTTGTGCACCTAATGCACGGATACGAGTTTCTCATTGATATATATTCAATTTGGAGAGGATGATCGTGAATGGATTGGGTTGAAAAAATGAATAAAGCAATCAGTTATATCGAAGATCATATCACAGGAGATATGGATTACGAGGTGGCTTCGAAAATCGCTTGTTGCTCAGTGTACCATTTTCAGCGTATGTTCTCATTTATTGCGGATGTTTCATTATCGGAATATGTGAGACGCAGACGGCTAACGTTAGCGGCTTTTGAACTCCAAAACAGCCCTATTAAAGTCATTGATCTTGCACTCAAGTATGGGTATGAGTCACCGGAAGCATTCACTCGCGCGTTCCAAAACTTGCACGGTACTACTCCAACTGCAGCGCGTAACATTGGAACAAAACTCAAAGCTTATCCACGAATCTCCTTCCAAATTTCTATTAAAGGGGTTGCGGAAATGAATTACAGAATCGAGGAATTAAAAGGATTTTCCATCGTGGGACTACAAGAACGCGTCAATACAAACAATGCCTTCAATATCATTCCTAACTTGTGGGCTAATGCCGCGAAAGAAGGACTCTTCGAAAGGTTGTGGAAAATACGGACAGCTGATCATCAAATGAGGGGGATACTTGGAGTATGCGCCGATGGTGACTTCGGTAAAAATGAAGAGTTTCATTACATCATGTCCATTGTATCGGAAAAAGTACCGCCAGAACGGATGATAAAAAGAGACTTCCCATTAGCAACTTGGGCTGTGTTCGAGGCGGAAGGCGGGCCAGAAGGTATCGGGGAGATATGGAAACGCCTGTATACAGAGTGGGTCCCAACCTCTGGCTATGACCTTGCTTATCTGCCTGCTATTGAGTGTTATTTGCCCCCTGAAGAAAATAAAAATGAGCTATGGGTGGCGGTTGTCAAAAAATAACGACAGCTGAATTTGCAAACAACCGAACAGGCTGAAAACAACAGCATTGTAACCTCTCCTAGCTCATCGATCCTTCCGGGTTGAGGAAAATCCGGTGGCTGCCGAAGAGGAATAATTAATCCAAAGCCCGCGTATCTCGCGGGCTTTTTTTGATTTTATAGAATTTATAAGTTTCAGTCGGCAAATTCTATAAAATTTCAGGGGAAGAAACTTGCCTCGCGCCAAGGACGGCGTCAGCCGTTTCTTCTTATATGCGAAGTTATGGAGCCACCGCTAATAAAAATTTCTGAAACATGGAAACTTGATCTACTATCTATGCATAGTTTACCTGTTCTCTTTCAGATCAAGAACCTCAAGCCCTCTGGCGGTCGCCTAACGTTACCAAACCTATTTGCGGTGCATCTTGAACTCCAGGAACAGCTCATTATAATGAGACAGCATTCTTGGGCCAAGATTTTCATACACTTCAAGCCTGGAGGTCTTTTCCGGGTCCGGATAGAACCGCTCATCGCCGGAAATATCCTCAGGAAGCAGTTCCAGCGCCTGCGCATTCGGCGTGGAGTAGCCGACATATTCAGTATTCTGGGCGTTGACCTCCGGGTCCAGCATGAAATTGATGAACTTGTGGGCGCCTTCGATATTGGTCGCTGATTTAGGAATGACCATATTGTCGAACCACAGATTGGTCCCTTCCTCCGGCACCACATAATCCAGCTTATCATTTTCACTCATAATTTCAGAGGCGTCGCCGGACCATACAACGCCGATTGCCGCTTCTTCTCCGGCCAGCAGCATCTTGATCTCATCCCCGACGATCGCTTTCACGTTAGGTGTGAGCTGATTCAGCTTGCGGAGCGCTTCCTGCAAATGCCCTTCATCCGTATCATTCAGCGAGTAGCCCAGAGAATTCAAGCTCATGCCGATCACCTCACGAGCCCCGTCTACGAGCAGAATCTGGTTGCGCAGGCTCTCATCCCACAAATCGGTCCATTTGTGAATCTCCCGGCCGCCAAGCAGCTCCGGGTTGTATACAATCCCTACCGTCCCCCAGAAATACGGGATCGAGTATTGATTGCCCTGATCAAAGGAAAGATCCATGAAACGCTTGTCCACGTATTTCAGATTCGGAATCTTGGAATGGTCGATCGGCAGCAGCAGTCCTTCCTGCTTCATCTTGCTGATAGCATACTCCGAAGGAATGCTGACGTCAAAGGAAGTCCCGCCTTGGGCAATCTTCGTCATCATCGCTTCATTGGAGTCGAAGGTCTGGTAGATGACCTTAATACCTGATTCCTTCTCAAAGCGCGCAATCAGCGCGGGGTCGATATAATCCCCCCAGTTGTAGATCGTCAGTGTATTGTTCCCCCGGTAGCCCTGCGATGTATTGAGCCAATTGGTCAAATACAGCAGCGCGGCTGTTAAAATGATAACGGCTGCCGTCATACGTACGAGCTGTTTCATGGTCCCACCTCCGCAGGTGAAGGCTTGCCGTTCGTTCTCCGGTTAATGAAATAGTAGCCCACGACGAGCAGCGCCGTGAACAGGAATAGCAGGGTAGACAGCGCGTTGATGGACAGTGATACGCCGTGCCGCGCTCTTGAATAAATCTCTACCGACAGCGTAGAGAAGCCGTTGCCCGTTACAAAGAACGTCACTGCAAAATCATCGAGTGAATAGGTTAACGCCATGAAGAATCCGGCGAAGATGCCCGGCTTGATAAATGGCAATGTCACCTTCGTCAGTACCTCCCAGCGGCTTGCGCCAAGATCGCGGGCCGCATCAATCAGCGTTGGACTCATTTCTTCCAGCTTGGGCAGTACCATCAGCACCACAATCGGCACGCTAAATGCAATGTGCGAGATCAGCACGGAGCTGAATCCAAGCTTCAAGCCAACCATCGTGAACAGGATCAGGAAGGACGCCCCGATAATGACGTCCGGGCTGACGATAAGCACATTGTTCAGCGACAACAGCGTATGCTTGGACCGCAGCCGTCTGACCTGCCGGATGGCCAGTGCGCCGATCACGCCCAGGATGGTAGAAATCAGCGATGACAGCAGCGCAATTACAAGTGTATTTAGTACAATAATGAGCAATCGGGTGTCTGAGAACACCTCGCCGTACCATTCCAATGTGAAGCTCTCGAATTCCCTCATCGAGCCGCCGCTGTTGAAGGAATAGAACGTCAGATAGAAGATCGGCGCGTACAAAATCAAAAACACAGCTGCCAGATAAAGGTTTGACCACTTAATGCCCCGTCTCATTTTGTCCCCCTTGCCTTGCGCCCGCCGGTCACAATCATAATCAGCGCCATCACCAGAACGAGGAATACCGCAATGGTTGCCCCCATGCCCCAGTCCTGCGTCACGAGGAAATGCTGCTCAATGGCCGTTCCGAGGGTAATGACCCTGTTGCCTGCGATCAGGCGCGTAATCATAAACAGCGAGAGCGCCGGGATGAAGACTGCCTGGCAGCCTGCCTTCACGCCGCTTAGCGTAAGCGGGAAAATGACCCGGCGGAAGGTTGTCCACGCAGATGCCCCCAAGTCGCGGGAGGCATAAATAAGCGAAGGCGGCAGCTCCTCCAGCGCATTAAAGATCGGCAGCACCATGAACGGAATAAAGATGTATACCGAAACGAAGATAAAGCTGAAATCCGTAAACAAGATCTGCTGCGTCCCGATGCCGATCAGCTCCAGCAGCCCGTTGGCGAAGCCGTAGGTGCCGAACAAGCCGATAAACGCGTACGCCTTAAGCAGCAGGTTAATCCAGCTTGGCAAAATAATAAGCAGCAGCCAAAGCTGCTTATGCTTCGTCTTGGTGATCAGATACGCCGTAGGATAGGCAATCAGCAGCGACCAGAACGTAATCAGAAACGCGTACCAGAACGAGCTGAGTGTCATTTTTAAATATACGGGCGTAAAAAATTTGACGTAATTGGACAGCGTAAACTGCCCTTCCACATCAAATAAGGAATAATATACAATAAGCGCAATCGGCGCAATGACGAACAATGCGATCCAGAGCAAATAAGGGACCAGATACAAATTACGCGCTCTGCTTGTCATTCCCTTGCCGCTCCTTCTTCACTATAGCCCTCCAGCCGTCTGTCGAACTCCTCCTCGGATTCGCCAAACCGCATGACATGGATGGCCTCGGGGTCAAAATCAAGGCCTGTTCTCGAGCCGACAGCCGCCTTCTTCGTAGAATGGACAAGCCATCTGTTGCCGGCATCATCATAGCCGATAATTTCATAATGAACACCGCGGAACAGCTGGGAATCGACTGTAATTTGCAGCTTGCCCTGATCAGGCAGTACCATTTCCAGATCCTCGGGACGGATCACAATCTCCACCGCCTCATCGGGACGCAGTCCCTTGTCCACACATTCAAATGGCTTGCCCGCGAATTCGACCAGATAGTCGCGCAGCATCCGTCCGGGAACGATATTCGATTCCCCGATAAAATCAGCGACAAACCGGTTGATCGGCTCGTCATAAATATCTGTCGGCGTCCCGCTCTGCTGGATGATCCCCTGATCGAGTACGAAAATCTCATCCGACATCGCCAGCGCTTCTTCCTGGTCATGCGTAACAAAGATAAAGGTAATGCCAAGACGGCGCTGCAGCTCACGCAGCTCATACTGCATCTCTGTACGCAGCTTCAGATCGAGTGCGGACAACGGCTCGTCCAGCAAAATAATTTCCGGCTCATTCACGATGGCGCGCGCAATCGCCACTCGCTGCCGCTGCCCTCCGGACATTTCCGTAATTTCCCGGTTCTCGTAGCTGGCAAGATTGACGAAGCGCAGCGCTTCCTTTACCTTTTCCGCAATTTGGTCCTTTTTCAGCTTCTTGATCCGCAGTCCGAACGCAACATTTTCAAACACATTCAGATGGGGAAACAGCGCATAGTCCTGGAATACGGTGTTCACCTGCCGCTTCTCAGCGGGTACCCGGTTAATCACCTTTCCATTGAAGTAAATTTTACCTTCCGACGGCTCCATAAAGCCTGCAATCAGCCGCAGAATTGTCGTCTTGCCGCAGCCCGACGGCCCAAGTAGCGTATAGAAGCGGCCTCTCTTAATTTCAAAACTGACCGCCTTGAGTACCGGAGGATCATTATCATAACGCTTCGTCACCTGTTCGAAACGAATGATGGTCTCATCAGACATCCGCAGCTCTCCTCCTTTCAACAGGGCAAAATTCTCATCTGTATTGATCTTATCAAAGCTTCATTATAACTTTTCTTGCCCAAACTGCAATGGTTCATCCCTAATTTTTTCTCGCAGCATTCGTTCCTGACAGACTGATGTCAACAAGGATCGCTTATGATGTCATCAGAAGCGGCGAATGACCGCTAATCGTTACTGAAGGGAAGGATCAATAACATGAATCAAACAAGCAAGGTGGGTTTTATAGTCGCCGGATTATTGCTCTCCATACTGCTCGCCTCGATGGATAATACGATCGTCGCCACCGCCATGGGGACGATTATTGGCGAAATGGGCGGATTCGACAAATTCGTCTGGGTCACCTCCGCCTACATGGTCGCGGAAATGGCCGGCATGCCGATCTTCGGCAAGCTGTCTGATATGTACGGGCGCAAACGGTTTTTCATATTCGGCATTATCGTCTTCATGGGCGGCTCCGCACTATGCGGCATGGCGGAATCGATTATTCAGCTCAGCCTGTTCAGAGCCATTCAGGGTGTTGGCGCAGGCGCAATGGTATCAATCGCATTTACGATTATGTTTGATGTCATTGCACCTAAGGACAGAGGGAAAATGACCGGCATGTTTGGTGCAACCTTCGGCTTGTCCAGCGTATTTGCCCCGATGTTGGGCGGCTTTATTACGGATAAGCTGCATTGGTCCTGGATTTTCTACATCAATCTGCCGCTTGGCCTGCTATCGTTCCTGCTGATTGTCTTCTGCTACAAGCAATCCAGGCAGCATGTCAGACAAAAGGTCGATCTGCTTGGCGCGAGCCTGCTCGTTGGAGCCATTGTATGCCTGATGTTCGGCCTGGAGCTTGGCGGCAAGGAGTACGCATGGGGCTCACCGCAAATATTGGGCTTGTTCGGCGGCTTTCTCTTGCTGAGTCTGATACTTATATATGTAGAAAAAAGAGCAGCAGAGCCTATTATTTCCTTCCGCATGTTCCGCAGCAGACTGTACGCAACAAGCAATCTCATCGCCATGCTGAGCGGCGCTGCTTTCATGACAGCATCGGTATTTATTCCAATCTTTATCCAGGGCGTTTTGGGCGGGACGGCTACTAACTCCGGCTTCGTACTGCTGCCAATGATGATGGGCTCTGTGGTGACGGCAACACTTGGCGGAATGCTCATGAACAAGCTGCCCTACCGGGCGATACTGATCCCCACGATGGTTATTCTATGCACCGGGATCGGGCTGCTCGGCACACTGACACCGGCGTCGCCGCGCTGGCTGATTACGCTGTATATGATTTTGATCGGTCTGGGTATCGGCGCTTCCTTTTCCGTGCTGAGCGGCGCGGCGCTTCATTCCTTTTCTGCCGCACAGCGGGGAGCGGCTACCTCGACACTTAATTTCAACCGCTCACTTGGGATGGTGCTGGGGATTACCATTTTCGGCCTGATTCAAAATCATGCCCTGACGAGCAAGCTTGCTGCCGTTCTTAAGACGGGGACTAACGGGAGTGCTGCAGGCCTTCCGCTGGATGATACGAATTCCCTGCTCCATCCGGCCGTTCGTCAAGCGATGGATGAGAATACGCTTGGCCTGATCACCGGGGGCTTGTCCTCTTCGATCGCAGCGACCTTCCTGTGGGGGCTTGTCCCGGCGGTCCTTGCCCTTGTGTCGGCATTCATGATGAGCAGGGAGAAGCTGGACCCTGTCGCTGAAGCGGCCAAGGAAGGCTACGCTGCCGCCCATTAACAACACGGGGAATGGCCGATTGGCAAACAGATGGCTCGTAACAGGAACAGATCAATCCGATCAGCATGTTCCGCCTTATCATCAAGCCGTCTGTTCGCCTGTATAAGGAGAAAAAATGATATGATGGATGTAACTACCCCGGCATAGGAGGAAATACCTTGAAGCTCGAACGGCTTATGGCCATCACCATCATTCTGCTGAACCGCAAACGTGTGCAAGCACAGGAGCTGGCCGAGCGTCTGGAGGTATCGCTGCGGACGATCTATCGTGATCTGGACTCCCTGTGCCATGCCGGAATTCCCATTGTATCGTATACCGGAACAGAGGGAGGGTACGAAATTATGGACAGCTTCAGATTGGACCGGCAAATGTTATCATTCGATGAGTTGATTGCATTAACGACGGCTCTGCGCGGCCTGCAATCCACTCAGGCCATGAACCGCTCGGACATTGACAATTTGCTGGATAAGGTGGGTGCGCTTGTCTCCCAGGCAGAGAAGGGCCGGCTGGCGGACCGTGATCAAATTCATATTGAATTTACCCCTTGGCGCAAAAGCGAGGCCGAACGCAGCAAATATGAAGCGCTGCACAAAGCTGTAAACGAAAATAGACTGGTTCATTTTCGATATACGGACGGTCAGGGGGAGGAGACAGAGCGCCTCATCGAGCCGATGGGACTGGCGCTCAAGGCTTACTCGTGGTATTTGCATGGCTATTGCTTAAATCGCCAGGATTACCGGACGTTCAGGCTGTCCCGGATTCGGGAGCTTGAGCCTCTCACAGAAACCTTCACCCGCAGGCCAATGCCTGTTGCGATCATGAATCAGGGCTGGGGAGAGCAGCAGCGGCAGCGGATTGAACTGACGCTTCGGTTCAAGGCTGCTGCCAAGGTTGCGGTAGCCGATCATTTTGAGGAGAAGGAGATTGAGCGCCTGCCCGACGGATCGCTGCTTGTAAGGACGTCGTTTCCGGATGAAAAGTGGCTGATCGGTTTTTTGCTTCATTTCAAATCCGACCTGCTTATCCTGGAACCTGCCTCGATTGCAGCCCAAGTACGGGAAGCCGCGCTGGCGGTATCTGCACAGTATGACGGGGAAGGCCAGGCAATAAACGGTGTCTAGATCTGATTCTGGACGACTGCTATAGTGAAGAGGGCAAGTTCTAAGCCGTCGATCATGAACTTGGCATTGAGTTGAGGATGCACTAACGCTTATAATCGTAGAAGATTACACAAAGAAAAGGTGTTAGTTATGAGTATATTAAATGTAGTACGACTGAGTCACGGCTTTGGAGACCGCGCTATCTTCAACGATGTATCCTTTCGCTTACTGAAGGGTGAGCATATCGGACTTATTGGCGCTAACGGCGAGGGCAAGTCTACTTTTATGAACATCATTACAGGCAAGCTTCAACCAGATGACGGCAAAGTAGAATGGTCCAAGCGTATGCGTGTAGGCTATCTAGATCAACATGCGGTGTTGAGTAAGGGGATGACGATCCGCGATGCGCTGAAGGGAGCCTTTCAGTACCTGTTCGATATGGAGCAGGAGATGAACGACATGTACGGCCGGATGGGCGATGTTTCGCCAGAGGAGTTGGAGCAGCTGCTTGAGGATGTGGGCACCATTCAAGATACGCTGACGAATCAGGATTTTTATCTGATCGACTCGAAAATTGAAGAAACTGCACGCGGGCTGGGCCTCACTGATATTGGCCTGGATAGGGATGTTACCGACCTGAGCGGCGGTCAACGTACGAAGGTATTGCTGGCGAAGCTCCTGCTTGAGAAACCAGAAGTTCTGTTGTTGGATGAGCCGACCAACTATTTGGACGAGCAGCATATCGAATGGCTAAAGCGGTATTTGCAGGAATACGAGAATGCGTTCATTCTGATCTCGCATGATATTCCTTTCCTTAACAGCGTTATTAACTTGATTTATCATATGGAAAATCAGGAGCTGACTCGTTACGTTGGCGACTATGACCATTTCCAGCAGGTTTATGAAATGAAGAAGCAGCAGCTGGAATCGGCATTTAAGCGGCAGCAGCAGGAAATCGCTGATTTGAAGGATTTCGTGGCGCGTAACAAAGCAAGCGTAGCGACGCGGAACATGGCGATGTCCCGGCAGAAGAAGCTGGACAAGATGGAAGTCATCGAGCTCGCCAAGGAGAAACCCAAACCGCAATTTACCTTCAAGGTGGGAAGAACGTCCGGCAAGCTTATTTTTGAGACCAAGGAGCTTGTAATCGGCTATGACAGCCCGTTGTCCCGTCCGCTAGATCTCCGTATGGAGCGCGGGCAGAAGATTGCGCTTGTAGGCGCGAACGGTATCGGGAAAACGACGCTGCTCCGCAGTATTCTGGGAGAAATTCCGGCCGTCTCGGGTTCGGTGCAGCGCGGCGAGCATCAACTGGTAGGCTATTTCGAGCAGGAGGTTAAGGACGGCAACTACAATACCTGCATAGAAGAAATTTGGCAAGAGTTCCCTTCCATGACCCAATTTGAGGTTCGTGCCGCATTGGCACGATGCGGTCTTACGACTAAGCACATTGAGAGCAAGATTGCAGTACTCAGTGGAGGAGAGAAGGCAAAGGTTCGCCTGTGCAAGCTGATTAACAGGGAAACGAATTTGCTAGTACTCGATGAGCCGACGAATCACTTGGACGTCGATGCAAAGGATGAGCTGAAGCGCGCACTTCAGGCGTACAAAGGCAGCATTTTACTTATTTCTCACGAACCGGAGTTTTACCACGATATCGTAACGGATACATGGAATTGTGAATCCTGGACGACGAAAGTATTCTAAGCACCGATTGATGGAAAGGGGGCTGTTGTGCCCCCTTCAGTTTTGGTTCCGTATCCGGAAGGAATGGTGAGATACCGGCCCATACATATGTTTTAGCCTTGGTCTGCTATCGCCAGCCAGACTTCCGCAACCGGAACAGGCGCTTTGCTGCTGGTTTCTCCGCTTCCTTCTTCCGACCACAACGGCGGATAATAGGCAAACACCTGACCAGGCTCAAGCTGCTTGATTTCCGCTTGCCAGCCTTCCCATCGGAATGTCTGATAGAAGAGCTCCAAGTCTCCGTTGGCCAGCCAGCTTAGAAAACCGGAATAGGCCAGCTCCGTAGATTCCCATTCAAGCGTATCTGGAGCAAAATAGTAAATATATCCCGTACGCCCAAACCGCCCCGTATCCAGCGCAAAAAAACCGCCTGCGGCATCATAGGCCACCACCAGCATCCCTTCGAGAGGATGAACACTTATGTCTTCTGCTAGTCCATTCCATGAAGTCAAGCTGCCGTAAACTCCGGATCCACCCGCTCCGAGGAGGGTAATCCAACCGTGGTCAATGATGATTCCTCCGGTTTCATAGGCAACTGCTCCCAAATACGATCGTGTACTCACCTGCAGGCGGTACAACGTATCCTCAGCTGTATCGGGCTCTCTGGAAGCGATGGTATATTGGTTTTTGCCTTTATTGAGGATATCCAATGCTTCCTCCCACGCATGGTTTTTCCGATCCACAAGTTCTTTTACAGATAACGGTTGCATTATTTCTCTCCTTTCGATCACCGAACACGAGACCATAGATGCGCTCAGCCTCAGGTCTTATCACCCTATTTTAACCAGAGTGTGTCTATTTCGCTATACAAGCGTGGTATACTTTTACGGATATTTAGCAGAAAGGAGCTTTCTACGTCCATGTTAAAAGAACGGATTGATTTCTTGTGCAAAAAGAAGGGAATGACCCGTAAGGAGCTCGTTGACGGATTAGTCACCCAAGCCCATTTGGCCAACATTCTTGCCGAAAGATATCCGCTGGCCGATGATTTAGCAGAGCATCTTGCAACCCGGCTGGGCGTGTCTCCCTCTTATTTGCAGCAGGCTGCTTCTACAGCTCTGGAGATACTGGATCGAGCGGAGGCCATCTTCGAGCTGATATCCCAATCTGCGGCAACCGTTGACGAGCAGCGGATCCATGATCTGCCTGACAGGGACGACGCACTGACCATCGAGCTGACCACCGCCTTGATGAAGGCCGTCTATTACCAGCAATTAAACGACGCTGTAGCTCATGAATATCTGCACCAGAACTATCTGAATTATTATCTGGACAAATACGGGCGTCCTGACGATAACAACTTACCGCTGCCTGCCAAAAAGGCGATGCTCTATTATAAAATCCAATTGTACCGATCTAAAAATCATTATCATGAAGCACTGAACCAATCGCGACTGCTGGCGGAACTACTGGAGCCCGGAAGTGAGGCCTGGCTGACAGTACAAAATTTCATGCTCGAAGCCTACATCTATTTAAAGCAGTTTGAAAAGGCTAAGCAGGTATTTGATCAGACGATGAGGCATGTTTATGAACAAAGGTTGTTTCACCGGCTCTCTGGACTCTATATCGCATACAGCGGCTACAATTTTTCAGTTGGGCTCGTTCAGGAAGCCCTGCTCGCCTTATCCATGGCCGAAGCGAATCTCGTTTATGCCGCCAACCAAGGAGAGATGGTTCCGACCATTATGAACAACCGGATCATCATGCAGACACTGCTTGGAGAATATGACAAGGCCGGACAAGAAATTGACCGCTTTGATGAAATGATTCAGCGCGAACCCGAAGAGATCAAGCAGAAATTCGATCCGCTAATCCGGATATATCGCTGCGAGCTAGCAGTTGGCCAAAAGCAATGGGCGCAACTGCCAGGCCTTATCGCAAATCTCGAAAACAGCATCCAGACGACTGACCAGCAAATGTCGCTGGTGTTTTACCAGAGCCAGTTATCGCTTGCACAAGGGCATCACGAGCAGTTTATGGAACAGGCTTCGGCCTGCCTCCCTTATTACGAATCCATTCACCAGGTTAACCGTCTGGAGCTGTTGTACGAATCCCTGGCGGTGGTTTCCGAGGAATTGCGCAAATATAAAGAAGCCGCGGCCTATTACAAGAAGCTAGTTTATCTGCTCCGGAGCAAATAATCATCCCTTTTCGGATAAGATTCCGCAAAACAAACCATTATTTTCATGCCTTAAAGCGGAAGTTTGCACTACTTTATTGCCAAAACAGCGTAAAATGCTCAAAAAATCGCCCAGCAAACATGATTAAACCTCTCTCCGCCGCGTAGGTTTTGTATTGTCCAAAACCCGTTGTAGCCCTCCTTCCCGCGGTTTACAATTGCATTAGAGACATCGATGAACTCAATAACACGGTCAGCGAGGTGCTTGAACATGGTATGGTTTGGCAAAAGAAAAAGTAAGCAGGATGCACTGGATCAAGCAGATCAATTATTAAATAAAGGATTCACCGGAATGATGCTGAAAGGTATTATCCCCAAAGAACACCGCGAAGCTATGAATCAGAGTCTGGAGCAGGCAAGGCAGGCGCAAATGGCCGCTGAAGGCTCAGTTCCTATCACGATGACCGCAGTAGTTCTATCCATACGTGATACCGGCAAGCTGATCAATTTTGACCCCGTTGTTGTTTTAGAGCTGGACGTTACCGAACAGGATGGCAGCCGATATCCGAAAACAATAGAAACGCTTGTGTCCAAAATGCAGATTCCACGGGTTGGGGATCGAATCGGTCTTGGCAAGCATCCATCCAATCCGGCGGAACTCGTCTATATGGGTCTTATTGGTTAAAAAGCTGGAGGATGAGTACGCAAGGGCTGCTAACTTTCATTAGCGTATTGATCATAGTAGGTGCAGGTGTTTCTGCGCCCCTGGCCTACTGGCTGTTATCGGGCCCAGCGGGGAGACGTTTACGGTTACGGTACACAAGGAGGTCCTGATTTCAAATCTGTCTAAAGTGCAGTAGGGTCAAATCATTAACGTCATTTATTCACCTCAGGACCTCGCCAAGTTGGTCATCACGTTTCCGGCCACGGAGGAGGATATCCGGCAAACATTTGGTGCATAAGCTTACATTCATCTAGTTGTTGAATCGGGTTGGTATATGTTACAATTACATCAGAAAGACCGAGTGCAGTGAACACTCGGCCTGTACAATTGGCTTGGATGGGGTGTCCCTTCAAGTTGATGAATAGCACAAAACCCACCTTCGGCGGTCAACCATTGGGTGGGTTTTTACTTTCTCTTGTAGTTAATTGCGATGTATGTTAATAGTGCAATAATAAAAGTCAATAAGTCGCAACGTCCAACTTCTTCTCAGACTTCTGCTCTTTCCGGGTCGATTGACGATTTGAAACGGCTTTCTACGGTAGAATTTGTTGGACAAAGTGCAAACTTGATTTATAAAGTTGTCGATTCACAAAAAAATTGTTACAGTCTCCGCTTCCATTTAACGAAAAGTAAGACTATGGAAAGTTTTTGGACTGAGCCAGAAGTGATCAACTCTGAAATGATATGGCTTCAGACCCTATCAGAAGAGACTGATCTAGTCGTACCTATGTCTTACAGAAATAGCAAGGGCGAATTTGTAACCGAGGTAAATGCCGTTAAATATACATTGATCGGATGGGTAGAAGGCGAACAAAAAACCGTTCGTTCCTACTGCGGAAGACGCTTTTAGAACCAAGGTCGCAATTGAACAAATTGAGAAGAGATGGGGATATTCTATCACCCTCGAGATTCCGACGCGCTGCTCTGAACCCTCATGAACCTTCCGAAGATGGGGGTTCGTGGGGAGATAAGGAACTGGATTCGATTGGAACAATTTGATCTAATTTGTAACTCATGTAAGCCATTACATGCTATAATAAAAATGCTGTTTGTAAGGTGGAACGTTTTAAACTTAAGCTTGGCAAATCCTATTTTGAAATGAGGTAGAGAGAGCCATGGAAGACAGCAAAATTAAACGTACTGCGTTAATGAGTGCGTACCTTCGGAGTCACCATTCACTTCATGCCGAACCGAAAATCTTCGACGATTTCATCTCACCTGAACTTCTTACAGAGGAGGATCATATTGCATTTGATCAGAGCATGGTGATGGCACTGGCTGCAATAGATCCAGCGCGAGCGGCGTCATACCCGAAACGTGAGGATGCCATAGCGTATATGGTTCAACATTATTTTCCTACATCGCTCTTCCTTAGCCGTGCGAGGTATGCTGAAGACAAGCTGAAAGAGGCAATAAATCAAGGGGTTAAACAATATATCATTCTTGGTGCAGGTATGGATACGTTTGCGCAAAGGAACCCTGGTCTGATTGAACAGTTACAGATATTCGAAATCGATCATCCGGCGACTCAACGCTTTAAACGAAACCGTCTGAAAGACTTAGGGTGGGCACAACCCGATAATTTGAATTTTGTCCCCATAGACTTCACGAAGGATCAATTAGAAAAAGCGTTACTGGATGCATCATATGATCCAGCGTTACCCAGTTTCTTTAGTTGGCTCGGTGTAATTCATTACTTGCCAAAGCAAGATGTGTTTTCCACTTTTAGAACTCTCACTAATATTGCACCCTCTGACAGCAACATAATTTTTGATTATTGGGATTTGGATGCATTTAATCCCGAAAAAGCGGCTAAACGTGTAAACAGTATGCAAGCTATGTTGCGACAAGCAGGTGAACCTATGTTAACTGGATTTGACCCGCAATCAGTAGCTGATGAGCTTCATAAAGTTGGTATCGTCATGCAAGAACATTTAAGTCCAATGGAAATTCAGTCAAAATATTTCGAAGGACGCAATGACGACTATTATGCCTATGAACATGCTTTCTTCGTGCATGGACGAGTTAAATAATTGTATCTTGTGGACAAGGAAGAAAGGCCGCGTCGGACGCGGGTTGGAGGGCTGTGACAGGTTGCCTTTGGGTGAGCTTGAAATTCTTTTGTTCAGGCACTGAACATCCGGTCGGACAAGGTGGAAGGAGGTATGTGAGATGGCTTCGCAAAAAAGTTTAAGAACTTGTAGCAAAGGGCACCAATACTATAAAAGCAGCGATTGTCCTACATGCCCATTCTGCAAGCAGGAACGAAAACCTGAGAGCGGATTTCTTTCGCTTCTTTCGGCGCCAGCAAGACGTGCATTGGAGCACAATGGAATAACGACTTTGCAGGAGCTCTCAAAATATAGAGAAAAAGAGATTTTGCAGCTTCATGGTATGGGACCGGCATCTTTGCCAAAACTGAGAACCGCTTTAGAGGAACACGGGTTATCATTCAAAAATTAAACATCGCTGGAACAGTACATAGGCAATTTAAATGTGTTTGTGTCCCTACCCGATTGCGACGGGAAAAGATTTGGAGGGCCGTGACAGGCTGGAAGCAAATAACCTGTGGCAGCCCTTTCAGTTTGCTAACAAGTCCCCGATATGAAAGTAGATGCAAATCCTCTCGGAACCACCACAATCGATCATTCTAGAGTGACTTTAAGCTCGTGGAGCCTTTCGGATGCTTCTTTCACTTCTTCAAGTTCTTGATCAGAGAGCGATATATGGTCTGCTTGCACAATAAAAGTTTTTGCCAGATTGATCTCGCCCATTGAGACAGCGATGTCGGCCCGTAATACATAAGCTTTGAAACCAAGTGTAACTGACGTTTCATCGGCTTTTGCTAGTACAAGATCCAGTACTCTGGCTGCACCTGCGGGTTCGTCTTTGGCATAAGCCAAGCGGTATGCAGTTTCATACGCATTTGAAAATTTTGACGGTGGTGCCGCGGCGTATTGACCATTCTGGACCGGATCGGATGTGGCATGCTTTTGCCCAATCAATAAACGATTCCCGGCAGGATCAATAAGGTTAAATCTACGGTCTTCGGCCAGATTGTTGAGTTTAGTGATTCTTGGGAATCCTTTGGCGGGAATCCTTTGATAAGTCTTCTTTAGATTTTCGCAAAACTCTTTATAGATATCATCCACATTAGGAACGCTCACATAGCACATGCTGTACGAGTTAGCAGGATCCAATTGTTTTAATACAAAAAAGTGTATTTCCGTTATACAGTGACGGACACATGCATATAAATTTGGCTTGGCTTGCCTGTAAGTTAATTCAAATCCTAATGCTTGGTAGAAATCCAACTGCTCGTCAATGGATCTGCAAGGGAAAATGGGAATTGCTTTGCCCTCTCGATTCGGTGATATGTTATTATCCTCCACGCCTAAGTTTACCGCCTTTCTTAATGAGATCAGCTTCTCCCTTATCGTACAACATTAGTGCAAATGGCAATGTTTTAAAAAATATGACCTTGTATTGCAATAAATAATAATTCAAAGCCGTCATATGGTTTAGAGCTGGAATAAAAATGTAGCGTTGTAAGTAGGGTGTATATTGTGATACAATCATTGCAGATTAAGGAACGGAGGGTTGTCCTAAGATGGTTGATTCTATGAGATTGCGTTTTGTCACTTTGTCACACTAATTAAATAGTGAACAAAGTCTCTGCCTGCGTGCGGAGTAAAAACGGAATCGGTCTGCCCATTTTAGGATATCCTAGTGCATAGATGGATGCAAAGGGACAGCGCGGCTGTCTCTTTTTTGATTTTATAGAATTTTATAAGTATCACTCGATAAATTCTATAAAAGTTCAGGGGAAGAGACTTGTCTCGCGCCAAGGACGGCGTCAGCCGGTTCTTCTCATGTTCTTCAAAATGCATAATATTTCATCTTTGCAACTAAAAATCCAGCCAACTCTTTGTTGAACTCATAAACAAAGGTTTATTTGAATGCGCATATCAGTTCATCCCTATTCCCGTTATTTACGCCGCAGGCAGACGCCTGTGGTTTTTTGTTTTACCCCAGGCAATAACGAATTTGGGAGGAATGGATCAATGCGCAGACAAAATAAAAAACATCGGACGATAAGAAAATGCAAGTCAGGACCAAACTTTACGGGGCAGCATCTGCTGCACAATCCGCAAACGATCAGGCAGCTTATTGAAGCGGCGCGTTTACAGCCGGCCGATACTGTGCTGGAAATTGGCGCAGGCAAGGGAGTTGTTACTTTCAGGGCTGCAGAGAAGGCTGGCAGAGTGATAGCGGTAGAAATCGATGCCAGTTTCGTTGAGGCGCTGCGCTCAAAAGCGAAGCACGATCCTAAAATAAAAATTATCCAAGGCGACATCAGGAAGATCCGGCTTCCTGAAAGGCCATTTTGCGTTGTGGCCAACATTCCGTTTTCTATAACGACTGTGATTCTTGAAAAGCTGCTAGGATATGAAGGCAAAGCCTTTCAAAGGGGAGTGTTAATTTTGGAAAAGGGAGCAGCTCAAAGGTTTACGGAACGCTCTACGCAGGATCCGCGTTTGCTTATGTGGAGAATGAATTTTTTGTTCGAAATGGCAGCGGTGGTGCCGCGCACTCATTTTGCTCCGCCTCCAAGTGTCGATGCGGCTATTGTAACAATCGCGCGCAGGGCTCGCCCTCTAGTGCCTGCCAAGGAAGGACGGAGATTTGCTGCCTTTGCAGCATATGTCTTAAGTGGACCGCGGCGGTCGGCGGCTGATGTGCTCAAGGGGATTTTTACACCTGCACAGCTTAAAGCAGCATTGAAGAAGGCGAAGGTTGATCGTGAACAAACGGCCGCTTCGTTATCGCTGGAGCAGTGGGCATCACTGTTTCAAACGATGATTCAACATGTCGTGCCTTGTCGCTGGCCGAAAGGGTAAATTCCCTCCTTGGCCAATATTAGCGCAGTGACAAGTTACCGAAGGGGGCTGCCTTGGCCCTCTTTAGGTTGCTGCAAAGCCAAATAAATAAAGGGAATTGTTGGGCATTGCAGAATATGAAATAAATCAGGTCATAATCAGGGGGGATTAATCTTTCACCAAAATTAAGGATCAACCTTGAAATCAGTGCTTGACTTCGTCTAACGCCAAACTAACTGGATTTTATGTAGGTAAATAAGCCGGATTAGCTGATTTTTGCAATCTACCTGGAAATGATGTAGCTAGTTCGGACCAAATCGCCCCCTTTCATCTCGTTCCCCAATTCTAACAGCAGTTTTTCCATTTAGATTGGCTTTCTAGCCAAACTATGCAAGAACGAACTGCAGAAATTACATTTAGTTAGCCAAGGCCAAGAACGATCTGTCATGGAAGCCTCTCAAAGTCAAGGACTGATTATGGTTTTGAGCCAGAATTAAAGCTATTAAAAATTTACGATAGTAATCTTCTTACCAATCGTCCAGCGTTGGCCTCGATCAGCAAAGCTTATTGTAAAATCAGTTTAGGCACTGACAAGGCGGCGACGCTAAGCGGATGCTTCACTCTTTTTTCGGTATAAACAAATGGGAGGGCACAATATGAAAGTTACCATTGAAGGCAAGGAATCCTTTACAGTGATTGGAAAGCTGGGACAAGGTCTTGCTGCCGAAGGCAAGGACTGGATTCCGGCTCTTTGGCAGGAGGCTAATCAAAACTTCGATGAAATTCGGACTTTGGCAAAGACCGACGATGAAGGCAATATAGCAGGCATTTGGGGAGCGATGAGCGATATTTCAGAAAGCTTTCAGCGCTGGACGGAACAAGGCAAATATTTGGCAGGCTGTGAAGTGTTAGATGACGCGGCTGCCCCGGCAGGATGGACAAAATGGGTCATCCCTTCGTATAAATATGCCATTATCGGGTGCAATATGGATACCTATCAAGAAAGATTTCATTATATGGTCAATGAATATCTGCCTAATAAGGGGCATTCGATTGTTGGGGCAGTTCATGAGTTTTACAATCCAAAGGAGACGGACGGAAATTTATACCTGTATTTTCCGATTGGGACCATAAAACATACTCAAATTCGGGCGCGTTATATATAGCCTGAAAAAATTTTAGTAAATTTAAAGTACACATGATAGATTTCTCCGGTTTTTGGTGTCTGACGATATAGGAGTCGAATGAAGAGGGTTCGGAGGAGTACGGCAATGGCGACTGAATGGGTGCAATCGGGATCCAAACTGACGGAGCATGAGTTAATCGAGCAAGCGAGGAACGGGAATCGCGAGGCGTTCGATGAGCTTATTCGGAAGCATCGGGCGGAGGCGCTTGGGATGGCGAACCGGATGGTTCGCGATGCCCATATGGCAGAGGATGTCGTACAGGATGCGCTTATTCGCGCGTTCCTTCATTTGGGTTCGCTTTTGGATGCTGGCAAATTTGCGCCTTGGTTTCACAGAATCGTACGCAATCAAGCGCTGCTGAAGCTCCGCCGCGGAGGCTGGTATGCCAAGGAAAAGCCATTCTCTGGTTTCGCTGGCAGCGGGAAGTTGCCACAACTGGGGAGCGCTGGAGGATATGCCTTCTCCGAGAACAACGAGACGGATTGGACGGACATCGACCGCATATTGTTCTGTCTTCAGTCGGCCGCATCCGAAGAAGCGCAGAACCGTTTTGATCCTGCAGAGTGCTTAATGCGAGAAGAAATGCTGAGTGGTCTGCGCGACCTGCTTCGTATTCTTTCCAAGCGTGAACGCAGCATTTTCGAGGCGCACTTCTTTGGCGAGTTTCCGCCCGCTGAGATCGCCAAGCTGTTCGGCACGACAGCGGCAAACGTCTACAACAGTCTGTCCCGCGCTAGAGTGAAGGTGCGTAAAGAGCGCATCCGTGTCTCTATCGAACTCTACGTTCGGAAGCGTTCGGAGCAAGGCTTGCCTTGCCGTAAAGTGCTTCTGCCCCCTCCATGATTCGGCCGACCCATAGAAGGAGGAACACCTATGACAGAAAGCAAACGAAAAGATAATTGGACCGAGACCTGGACAACGGCTGCTTATGCCATCTACGGAGCGGTAAGTTATACGGATAAGAAGCATCTGTCCCTCGTAGACGTAATGGGTCTCACCGGGCATGCTTTCCGCATGAACATCGAGTTGCAGAGGATCGGCATCGAAGGCCCGACTTCATTTCCCGGAGGATATATCTTGCGCCGCAATTTATGTAATCTGGGCTTCATCAGCAATATGGGGGAGGCACAAGCCCCGCCGACGCCGGAGCTGCTGGAGCGAACGATGGCTCTTGTCCACGAGACGATCGACAAAGGCGTGCCAGCAATCGCCGTGGATTTATTCGAACCTGAATTCGGGCTGATCTATGGTTATGATGACGAGAAGCAATTGTTTTATGCTAAGGATATGTCTCAGGACGGTACGATCCCATATACCCAGTTCGCGAATCCGAAGATTCACGTACTGTTTCTTATTACAATTAGCGAGAGTCTCCCGCATTCCAAATACGAAATGCTGCGGATGGCGCTCGACATGATCGTCGACCATGCGCGGGGGCGGGAGTGGAATGACGCCGGTTTCTTTAAAGACCGATTTGTGATGGGGCTTGCCGGATATGATGCTTGGATAAAGGTGATGGAGAATCGGGCGGCAGACGAATTGGGCAACGCTTATAACGTGGGGCTAGTGGGAGATGCGCGCGAGTTCGCGGCACAATTCCTGCGTGAGCTCGTTATCAAGTGGGATGGAACGAACTTTGTCGAACGCAAGGTTCGGGAATACGCCGCGGCTGCGGGTGCTCATTACGAAATCGTGGCCATTGCATTCGCCGAACTTCGTGCGATGTTCCCATTCCCGCAAGGCGGAACTCCGAAGGATCCCGAGACGGCCGACCGCGCCATTATGCTGCTGGAGCAAGCGAAACACGCCGAAACGAAGGGCTTATCCGTATTGGAAGGCTTTCTCGACTTCATGAAGGCCTACCACTCTGAAAAGTGGGTTCACTGATCGTATCCTGCGCGCTGCTTTTTGACAATTTGTCCGATTAGCAGTAGGATAATTTCAGCAGAATAAAAAGGGGAATGAAGTCACGTGAGTATTCGGAAAACATTAACAATAGCCGGCTCGGACACGAGCGGCGGAGCAGGCATTCAAGCCGATCTCAAAACATTCCAGGAGCTCGGCGTCTATGGCATGACGGTATTGACGACAATTGTAGCGATGGAGCCAGAGACCTGGAACCATCTCGTCTATCCGGTTGAGCTGCATATCGTTGAAGCGCAGCTGCGTACAGTGCTTGACGGAATTGGATTCGATGCATTGAAGACAGGCATGCTCGGCTCGACAGATATTATCGAGCTGGTCGCTTCTCATCTGAAGCGTGCAGGCAACAATCTGATCGTCATTGATCCGGTCATGGTATGCAAAGGCACTGACGAAGTGCTGCAGCCGGAAAATACCGATGCGATGCTGAAGTATTTAATTCCGGGGGCGGATCTCGTGACGCCGAATCTGTTTGAAGCTTCTCAGCTTGCCAAGACCGGACCGCTCCGGTCGCGGGAGCAAATGCAGCAGGCTGCCGCAATTATTCACGAGCATGGCGCCAAGCATGTATTGATCAAAGACCGCGGCGTCATTGAGCCGGGCAAGGCGATGGATCTGCTTTATGACGGCAAAAGCTTCGAATGGTATGAAGCGGCTGTCACCCAGACAAGCTATACGCATGGAGCCGGATGTACAACCTCTGCAGCTGTAACGGCAGGGCTGGCCAAAGGGCTGTCTGTCAAGGAGGCTGTCCGCGAAGGCAAAGCGTTTATTACGAAAGCAATCGCAGGCGGCTTCCCGCTGAACCGCTTTGTGGGACCGACCCTGCATGCCGCACACCGGCTGGAAGGCAATTGAAAATAGCAGTAATTAATGAGAAACAGGCTATATGCGAGGCGAACAGGTGTTTGTCCTCGCATATGGCCTGTTTTGCTATTGCGAATTATTAGCGTATTGACAACTGCGACAACTTGTCGTATATTAAATGTGCGACAAGTTGTCGCAGTTATTTCCAGAGGTGTACACTATGGAGAAGTTAGGAAGATTGTCGGAGACAGAAATGGAGATCATGGAGGTGATATGGAGAATCGCAGGACCGGTGACGGTTGCCCAACTGCTGGAGCTCCTTGAAAGCAAGGGTTGGAAAACGTCCACGATGTCGACCCTGCTGAAACGCTTGATTGAAAAAGGATTCTTGGCCAAAACCATGAGCGGCAAAACGAACTATTATGGACCCGTTCTGACTTGGCAGGAGTACCAGAAGCATGAAATTAAAAGCTTTTTGGATCGCTTGTACAAGGGAAAGGTGAAAAATTTCTTTGCTGCTTTGGTCGGTCAGGACGAATTGATTGCAGATGACATTGCGGAGTTGAAACAATGGTTTCAGCGCGAGGAGGGCAAGAAACGATGAACTTTGTCCTGTCTCTTCTCATTGCATCATGCGTCGGAACCATCATTTGGATAGTTCTGTGCAGCATAAGACCTCTAACACAAAGAGGATTTTCACAGACATGGCATTATTATACCAGCTTAATACCGATATTTTTTCTGCTTGGCGGTTCCGAGGTCGTAAATTGGCTTGTTGCTCTTTTACGCTCTGTTGGGGCGGAGTCAAGCATAAGTCAGACAACCGGTACTATAGCCGGGATCTATTCAGGCGTCCTTCCCTCCATACTGCCCACAGGGGACTTATCGTTTGCGAACGTTTTGGCTGATTATGTCGGACGGTTCGAGGAGCGGAAAGAATGGATCTTGTTCTCCATTGTCATTTGGGCTATTGGAGCTATGATCTTTCTTGCCATCAATATAAGGCAGTACCAGATATTCAAACGTACGATTCTGGAAGAGAGCCAGGTATGCAGTGACCTGCAGTGTCCTGTAAAGGTAATCGTAAGCGCCCAGGCGACGACGCCGATGCTGATCGGATTATGGAGACCCGTTATCGTTCTGCCGGACACCCCGCTTGGAGAAAAAGAGCTTTCCATGATCCTCTCGCACGAATTGGTACATTTCAAGCGTGGCGATCTGCTTGTGAAGCTTCTAGTGTTTGCTGCAAATGCCCTACATTGGTTTAATCCGGTTGCCTATGCGCTCAACAAGCAGATTTCAGTGTTCTGCGAGCTGTCCTGCGATGAAAAGGTCGTTCGGAACATGGATGCGGGGAGTCGAAGATGTTACGGCGAAATGCTGTTATCCATGCTAGAGTACGGCGTTATGCAGAAAAATGTGTTATGCACAACCAGTCTGTGCAATCCAAAAAGAAATATGAAAAGGAGACTTATTAATCTTATGAATACGAAGAAAATGAAAAAATCGATGTTCGCGTTGTCCCTTATTGCTGCAATTTCATTGGTCGGAAGTGGCGGGGCCGCTGCATATGCTGCCGGAACGGCTGTGCCGTCAAAAAACTCTTCATCTCAGCAAGCTGCGGGCGGGGGGAGTAATGTTACGGTTCAATATCCGGATGGAACACTAAAAGCCTTTGATAAGGATGGTAACGTAGTGCCAGCCAAACAAAAAGAGAGCAAGACGGCAAAGAAACTAACCAATGAGGAGATCATAGATCGTATTAACAAATATATTGAGAAGGGGCTTAATGTACCTCAAGGTTACATTGATGCTCTTCCGCAAAAAAATTTGGATGCTATCAACAAGACTCATGGCTTGAAACTTAAAAAGTCAAAATAATGCTGCTGCGACTTTCTCCCGGTGAGTAGACTGGGAACAAAACAGATGTCACGGACGGAAAAAATAATGCCTTAGTTCAGCTTTCTGGACTAAGGCATTATTATTTTCTGCAAAGGCATATTCCTCAACTGCTGTTGACAAATAAAGGATAAGAAGTTCTGGGATTGGTGCTAGCACTGCTCGTTTCGCGGAATAGGGCGCTGCTGCGGTCCGCATCCCTGTCAATTTGACACGTTTGTTCAGAGATAACGGATCTACAGTCCGCTTCACCCGCGCTTACAGATGTCCGCAATTAATCGACTCGCTCTGGCGGGCTGTTACGGACCTTTGCAGCTTGCAAGCCGACATTGTGATATTTTTCACTTTTTGCTTGCAATTTATTTTTATCTGTCATATTATATTACCAACAAGTAATTGTGAAATAAATCACAGCATTGAAGATTTGGTTGTGAATTAATTCACAATAACGATATCGAGGAGGCTGACATCTATGAAAGTTATCGTAATTGGCTGTACACATGCCGGAACCGCCGCAATTACTCAAATGGCCAGGCTGTACCCGCAAGCTGAGATTACCGTGTATGAAAGGAATGATAATATTTCTTTCCTGTCGTGCGGAATTGCTTTGCATGTCGGGGGTGTCGTCCAGCAAGCGGAATCGCTCTTTTACTCCTCGCCAGAGCAGTTGGCAGAGCTGGGTGTTCATACGAGGATGCTTCATAATGTACTGTCTGTAGATACGAAGGCTAAAACGATAACGGTGCGCGATATTATGAAGGATGAGATCTTTACGGATACGTATGACAAGCTTGTCGTCACGACCGGATCGTGGCCGGTTGTTCCGAAGCTTGAAGGTATTGATCTCGACAACATTATGCTTTGCAAAAACTACGCGCATGCCCAAGCGATCATCGAAAGAGCTAAGCAGGCAGAGCGGATCGTTGTTGTCGGCGCCGGCTATATCGGCATCGAGCTTGTCGAAGCCTTTGAACAGCTTGGCAAGCAAGTGACTGTCATTGATAATACGCCACGTGTGTTGTATAAATATTTGGACCGTGAATATACCGATCTTGTTGAGGAAGCGATGAAACAGCGTCATATTCGGCTTGCTCTTAACCAAAGTGTAACAGGCTTTACTGGTGAAAAAGGCAGGGTCAGCCGTGTAATTACAACAGTCGGCGAATATGAGGCTGATCTTGTTATCATGTGCATTGGCTTCCGCCCGAATACAGAGCTGCTGGCCGGACAGGTTGATCGGCTTGCCAATGGCGCAATTATCGTCGACGATTATATGCGCACCAGCTGCCCGGATGTCTACGCAGCAGGCGATAGCTGTGCGATTCGTTATAATCCGACAAGACAGCATGCGTATATTCCTTTGGCAACGAATGCGGTCCGAATGGGAACGCTTGTAGCGCGCAATCTAATCGAGCCCACTGTGAAATATATGGGAACGCAGGGGACGTCGGGCCTTAAAATATTTGACTTGAACATTGCTTCGACAGGCTTGACCGAGCAAGCGGCACTTGATGCGGGCTTGATTGTGAAATCTGTCACAATCAACGATAATTACCGTCCGGAGTTCATGCCGACGTATGAAAAAGCGCTGCTGAAGGTTGTTTATCAAGAGGCAAGCGGCCGTATTGTAGGAGCACAGGTACTGTCGAAGGCCGATTTGACGCAAGCGATCAACACGCTATCGGTTTGCATTCAAAATCGCATGACGATGGATGAGCTCGCATTTGTGGACTTTTTCTTCCAGCCGTATTATAACAAGCCTTGGAATCTGTTGAATCAGGCCGGTTTGCAAGCCTTCGCAATAGATCAACATGAGGCGAAGCTGTAGAGGCAATTTAAAAGACTCAAGATTGTTCTTACGGGACAATTTTGAGTCTTTTGTTTAGTGGTGGGAACACAATTGTGCACAGAATGCAACATTTTCACCGACAGTCCGCCTATATTCCCTGAAATGTTGTACGTTCTGCAACAATCATCCTCATTTGGCCCTCTGGGAGAGGCAGATTGTTGTATTTCGTACAACAATTCGGCGGATGTGCGCTTCTACCCATAGATTTGTTGCACAACCTGCAACATCTGGGCACCTTTTTCCATTCGGCGGATGGCGGCAGTTAGCGCTGAGGCTGTTTGGAAAGTTTGCCGGATCGTAGATCCTCTTTTTGTGCACAAAGACTGCACAAATGGGCTGTTCGCATGGCTGCCTTGTCCCGTCTGCTGCCGCGCCAAGCAAACAGGTAAATCCTTGCAATTGTCGAATGATAATTATAGAAGCTGCAGAATTAGGTAGAAAGGGCAGATGGCGCTTTTATGTACAAATATACCTTATGTTTTATTAAGCAAAACGATCATGTACTGTTATTGAATCGTGAGTATGCTCCAGCTAAAGGCTTGTGGAATGGAGTAGGAGGGAAAATAGAGGACAGTGAAACGCCGTTGCAATGTGTAGCGCGGGAAGCATACGAGGAAACGGGACTGACACTTACAAACATCAAGTATAAAGGTGTTGTGACTTGGATTGCGGATGAGGTGCACTCGGGCGGCATGTATGTTTTTCTCGTCGAGCTTCCGCAAGATAAACTCCTTCCGACTCCTGTCAAAACGGAGGAAGGGATTTTAGACTGGAAACCAATCGATTGGATTTTGGCTGAAGGCAACTTGGGTGTAGGGGAAATGATCCCACATTTTCTGCCCGCGGTTTTGAATAGTGAAGCCTGTTTAGAACATAGATGTACTTTATCCCATAATAAGCTGATTGATTATCAAACAAAGGTGAGGTGTCACGATGAGAATTAGGACGGCGGCAAGGGCAGTGAGGTTATCTCAGGCTGAGCACGCAGTATAGGCACGAGCGAATTTTTCCTTTCGCTGAATCTAGTTCATCATGTAAAATAAGTTCAGCAAAGGGGGCCAATCATGAAGATCAAAGTGCTGATTGCGGACGATAATTCTTTCATTCGTGAAGGAATGAAGATTATTCTTAATACATTCGGGGAATTCGAGGTGCTGGCTACAGTAGGGGACGGCCGGGAAGCTGTCGATTATTGCAAAGCGCATGAGGTTGATGTGGCCCTGCTGGATGTTCGCATGCCGAATATGAACGGCGTGGAGGCGACGAAGATTTTGTCTGAAGAGACGAAGACGAAGCCGCTAATATTTACGACATTCGACGATGATGAATATATATTGGATGCGATCCGTTTAGGGGCCAAAGGTTATTTGCTTAAAAACAACGAACCCGAGCGGATTCGCGACGCGATCAAAAGTGTGCACAGCGGCAATAATGTGCTGCAGGATGTCGTGCTGG
Source organism: Paenibacillus sp. GCM10027626 (assembly GCF_042676285.1). Classification (NCBI taxonomy): domain Bacteria; kingdom Bacillati; phylum Bacillota; class Bacilli; order Caryophanales; family Paenibacillaceae; genus Paenibacillus; species Paenibacillus sp. GCM10027626. The sequence continues at coordinate 225,008 of NZ_JBHTHC010000006.1, forward strand.
ACAAACTGAAATCTACGATGAGCGGGCTGACGCCGGCGAAGCCGCAGAAAGAAGAAGTCGCCAGTACAAGCGGCCTTAATCCGAAGGAAACAAAAAGCCCTTCCGGATATCCGTTTGACCCCAGCCCTTTCACAGAACGGGAGCTGGAAGTGATGGCGCGCATAGCGGAAGGGCTCTCCAACAAGGAAATATCCAAGGAGCTGTTCATTTCCGAAGGGACAACGGCTAATTACATTACTTCTATTTTGAACAAAACTGCGCTTGCTCACCGCACCCAAATCGCCATTTACTATCTGACGGGCAAAACCCGTTAGCCGAAAGGACAAGGAACGAACCATGGAATTGTGGACAGTCGGCAATAAAACGATTCTGCTGCTCTTTGTCCTGATCGCCTCCTATTTGTCAGCCGCGGTGTACGACCGTTGGATGGTGTTTTTCTTTCTTATCTATTTGGCGCTGAACCTAATTTTGCATATTGTAAAATCCAGCCGCATCAAGCAAGCAATGATCGTGCTCATAATTGTTTATTTGATCTGCTGTGCATTTTACATCCATCCCTACATTATGCTGCTGCTCCCGTTCAGCGCCTTTGAGCTGGCATCATTTTATGAGCGCAGCAGCCGCTTCTTGCTTCCCGGATTGATGATCCCCCTGTTGTGGTACCGTGACATTATGCTCGTTCTCTATACCTTCGTTACTGTGTTCAGCTTTTTTAATTTTGTGATGATCCGGAAATATATGAGCAGAGTAAACCGACAAGAAGACAAATTGGAGCAAATGCGGAAAGATCTGCAGCGGCTTGCGAAAAGCTTGCATGAAAACCGGGATTTTATTAAAGCAACCGAATATATGGTCAAGCTTGAAGAGCGCAATCGGCTGGCGCAGGAAATTCATGACGGCATCGGCCATGAGATGACAGGCGCGCTTATTCAGATGGAGGCGGCTAAGCGTCTCTTGAACAGCGATCCTGCAACGGCGGAGACGCTGCTGCAAAATGCGATCGGCATTTCCAAGGAGGGGATTGAAAAAATTCGCATCACGCTCAAAACGAACAAACCGCCTTTGGAGCAGCTCGGTTTAAACCGGCTGAAGGCGGCCGTCGAGTCATTCAGGGGGAAAACCGGCCTGATGACGACTGTAATGCACGAGGGAAACATGGAAATTATCACGCCGCTGCAGTGGAAAATCATTAATGAGAATGTGACCGAGGCGCTTACAAATGCCGCCAAGTACTCGGGCGCTTCAACGGTTCATGTAGAAATTAAGGTGTTAAACCGTTTTATCAGGGCGGCGGTGCGGGACAATGGAAAAGGTGCGCCCAAAATTGTAAAAGGGCTGGGGCTGATCGGGATGGAGGAGCGCGCGGCCTCTGTGAATGGGACGGTCGTGGCCGATGGCAGCCAAGGCTTCGTGGTTACGATGCTTATACCCTATAAAGCGGAGTGAGAAAATTAATCAAGTCCGCCCGCGGCCGCTCTATGTAACATATGAATATTCTCACATGCAAGGGATGAACTTATACACTGATATAAGGGCATCCTTTTTTCTTATAATGGGATTATCAAAGGATGACGAGATGGAGTGAGCAGAAGTGAACATATTGGATATCCAGGGGCTTACGAAGAAATTTGGCGATTTCGTCGCAGTCGACAACATGTCATTGACGATCCGGGAAGGAGAAATTTTCGGATTTCTGGGGGCCAACGGCGCCGGCAAAAGCACGACGATTAATATGGTTTCGTCGCTGCTGCGCCCGACGAGCGGCGTGATCCGGATTCTTGACAAGGACATAACGAAGCAAAGCCGGTTTGCCAAGCTCAATCTGGGCATCGTCCCGCAGGACCTGGCGATTTATGAGGATATGACAGCGATGGAAAATGTCAGTTTTTTCGCCGGACTATACGGATTGCGGGGAGCCGAGCTGAAGGAACGGGCAAACGAGGCGCTGGAATTTGTCGGATTAAGCGACAGGGCGAAGAACTTCCCGAAAAACTTCTCAGGGGGGATGAAGCGCCGGCTCAACATCGCTTGCGCCATTGCCCATAAACCGAAATTGATCATTATGGATGAGCCGACGGTGGGCATCGATCCGCAGTCCCGCAATTATATTTTGACCTCTGTACGAAAGCTCAACGAAGCAGGGTGCACGATTATTTATACAAGCCACTATATGGAAGAGGTAGAGGAGATTTGCTCGCGTGTCGCCATTGTTGATCATGGCAAAATCATCGCCGAAGGGACGAAGGAGCAGCTGAAAGCAACCATTACGGACGTGAAGGATCTCCGGATCGAAATGAAAACAGCGGCAGGAAAGGAAGGGGAACAATTGAAATCCATTCCGGGCGTTCGTGCGGTGCAGCAGGATGAGAACGTGATCCGCATCCAGAGCGACGTAGCTGTCGACAATTTGAACCGAATATTGAAAAAGTTAATGGATGACGGCAAGGAAATCCGGGCGATTGAGGAGCAGGAACCTAATCTTGAAACGGTGTTTTTGACGCTTACCGGCCGTAATTTGCGGGATTAAATATTTCTGGGGAAGAAGGTTAACGGGGTGAATATTCTAGCGATTGCGCTAAAGGAATTAAAGTCGGATTTTCGCGATCGGCGCACGGTACTGTTCTTGATGGCCTTTCCTATTGTGCTGATGCTTATTCTGGGGCTGGCGCTGACAAATGCATTCAGCGACAATTTGAGCCTAGGTGAGATTAAAGTGCTTATGAAGGATACGAGCAGTGGGCAGCTGTCTCAAGCATTCTCTGCATTTGCCGCTGAAATGGGCAAGTCGGGCGTAAAGTTTGAAGCTCTGCAGCCCGGGACGGATGGGCGGGAAGAAGTAGAGCAGAACCGGTATGTAGACTATGTAGAGATAAAGGATAGCGGCATTTCCCTCTATGGAAGCAGCAGAAACGTGATTGAGAGCAATATTGTGCAGGGGATGCTGGCCTCGTTTACGGATAAATATAATGCGGCGGCGGCGGTGGCCCAGATTGAACCGGCCAAAACGATGCTTGTGTTTGCGGACAGTTCCGGGGATTACATCAAGGAGACCGCGATAAATGCTGACCGGATGCCCGGGTCGTTCGATTATTACGCTGTGGTCATCACCGTTATGGTCGGCCTTTGGGGAGCAATGTCGGCAGGCCGCCTGATCCGCAGTGAAATCGTCCGCGGCACAGCGGTAAGATTCGTGGCTGCCCCGGTACGCAAAAGTGACATTTTTATCGGCAAGGTGCTGGGAAGCATTGTATTAAACCTGTTGTGCGTCATAATTGTCATGGTATTCAGTAAGTATGTGTTTAAGGCGTATTGGGGAGAGCATACGGGAGTGGTGCTGGCTGTTCTGTTCTCGCTGGTCATGATTTCCGTCAGCTTTGGATTGGCGGTCGGCTATGTGCTGAAGGGAGCGGCGTCAACCGGGGTGATCAACTTGATTGTCCAGCTGTGTTCCTTCTTCGGAGGCGCTTATTTTCCAATAGGCGAGGATGCGGGGCAAGGTATGATGGGCTTTCTTGTTCAGCTGTCGCCGATCAGGTGGGCAAACCGGGCTTTAACGGAGATTATATACGGCAATGAATTATCGGCAGCGTGGCATGTCATTGGGAAAAATCTTGGATTTGCCGCGTTGTTCCTTCTGGCATCGGCTATTTTTATGCATCGCAGGGAGGGACTATAGAATGGGAAAAGACATCTGGTTTCTAGTGAAAACAACGCTGCTTGTTACATTGCGCAAGCGTAAGAATTTGATTTTGTACATCGGGCTCCCGATTGCCGGCATACTGGTCTCTGCGCTGCTCTATGGCTCGCAAGGCTCAGCCATCCTGCATGTTGGGGTTGTGAATAGCGATGGGGAGCAGTTCATTGCGGCAGATACGATTCGCTTCCTGCAAAACTTGGACAATATTGAGCTTGTTGATGTTTCAAAAAGCGAATTGAAAGAGCAGCTTGCCGCGAACAGGCTCGACAGCGGCCTGATCCTTGATGCCGGATTTTCACAAAGTGTACAGAGCGGTCATCCGGACCATATCGGCATTGAATCGGTAAAGGGAGCGCAGGTGACGATGTATATGAAATCGATGCTGCGCGGATATATCGACAATGTCAGCGCGATCGGCAAAATTGCCGGAGCCGATGACACGAAGTTTCAAGAGCTGTATGACCGTTATCGCGGATCGGACTTTAAATTGGCCGTGCAGTCTGTCAATGACACAGCGACGACGAAAGAAATGTCCTATCAATCGATCGGCTTTTTGCTTATGTTTATGATGATGTCGGCAGTGAACTTGTCGGAGTTAATTCTAAAGAATCGCGAGAACCGGACATACTTGCGCATTTTATCCTCGCCTATTAGTGCAAGGACGTATGTGCTGTCCAACATTATCGTCAATCTCGTCATTATGATGATACAGATTTCGGTCGCTTTATTGTGCATGCGGTTTGTGTTCAATATTACTACGGGAATTCCGCTGAATGCGATGTTCGGGTTGCTGGGGCTGTTCGCACTCGTATCCGTCAGCGTATCGCTCGTAATCGTGGCTTTTGCCAAAAGCTCGGCCAGCGCGGGAGCACTGCAAAATCTGATTGTCATCCCGACATGTCTCCTCTCCGGCTGCTTCTTCCCGATCAGCATTATGCCTCAGACGCTCAGACATGTTTCCAGCTTCCTGCCGCAAAACTGGGTGCTTCAGTCGTTCAGCAAGCTGCAAGCCGGTGAAGGTTTAAGCAGTGTCGGGTTCAACATTATGATCTTGCTTGTCTTTGCCGCTGTTTTCTTTCTGATTGCGACCTACAAGTTCGGACGAAATAACGATACGAGAAACTTTGTCTGATGATTGGCCAGCCCCCATCTCGATAAGTGAATGGGGGCTGTTTCGTGCCTTTACTGCCATTAATGTGCTGACTGAGGGAGCGGGGAGAGGATCTTGGACGCGTACAACCGTAAACGGTATTCACCTTTGCAGGCTTCATTGTGATACTATAGTTTTCTGTGATAATAATTGATACTCACCTTCTTTTGAAGGTTTAATATAGAATTTTATTGTGTATATTCCGGAATGAATAAATTTCTGCTTAAACGCCAAAGCATATACGAAACTTCCGTTATCAACAATTTTTAGATCACTGTTTGATAATACATACTCATTCAACTTTTTGGTGTTTCCTTTTGGATCCTCCAATTCAATGTTTAATGAATGAATCTTTTTGACTAAGTTATCAACTTGGACCAGTAGATTTAATGGAAACTCTCCCCCTTGTTGTACCTTTCCAACTGCAAAGTTTTCTCCGCCTTTTGGATCCTGAAATAAAATCATGTGTATATTTGGTTTGACTATTTCGATTTTTTTATTGGTTTCATCCCAATTCACAATTCCATTTACTAAACTCCCTAACTCTTTAACTGGTATGTAGGTCTCTCCATCTATCGTATATCCAGTTATTTGATTCTTTTCTCCGCTAATGTACAATAATATTTTGTTTGAAACGGAGCTTGCAAATACGATGGATGTTCCTAAAACAAACAATAATGAGGCCATCAACATGACTTTCTTCACTCTCATAGTCCCCACCCTTCCAATGGATTTTTGTACCAACTGCCTGTATATACCCAAATGTAAGGAAAAGGTTTCGCTGTAAAAGAATTATTCTTTTCAGTCAAGCATGTGATGCTGAAAGGGGAGGTGATGGACTTGAAAAGAGCGGTTTGATTGGGGATGATTGACTTGCTTGCAGAAATCAGCTATTTATCAAATACAGACGAGAAGACTCCTTCCTCAAAGCGGAAGCTTAGGTAGGAGATGAATCGTCTTCGGACAAGGTGGTAACTGTACCATCTTAATCGTCCGACATGATTTTAAAGCAATTTCTTTCCCATTTGAAACCGAACTGACGTTCTGGTATAATGGTAGATATGGGGGGATTGGAAATGAGTCTGAATACGATTACGATCAAACTTCCTTTGTATCGGCCCACATTGGTGAAACAAGACATGTATAAAACCATGCGATCCCACTTTTCACAAGCTAGCAACCAAGCCCTTCTGTACCTACAGGAAGTCCCAGTACGTAAGGCAACAGAGCTAGATCGCCTGCTTCGTTCCATACCTTTACCATCAACACTGCTTCAAGAAGCAAGAAAACTGGCGGTCAGCAGGTATCAAGATTGGCGAAAGCATGCCAACACCAAAGGTTTTCCTTCCTTTCGAGCGAATATCTCGATTCTGTTTGACAATCAGAACTGGCGGCTCCGTTTCGATCAAGGACACCTGAAAATTGGCATCCCCACCATCGAAGGGCATTTAACCATCGATAAATATGTGCCTGCCAGCGTCAACGATTATGCTTTGTTTTGGGTGAACTATCTTCTGACTGGGGAAATGGATCCAAACAGCAAACACTATAAACCTTCTTACAAAGGAATCTCGAAACCGAAAAAAGGGAATGCGCAGCTTTTTGAGCGGAAGGGAAAGTGGTATTTTGCTTTCACCCTTTCTTTTCAACTTCAGGAATCGCCGAAAACGAACAAAACGATTGGCGTTGATCGCGGATTACGCCTCATTGCGGTTGCCGCCGATGCCGATACGGGGAACTACCTGACCTTTAACGGGAAACGTATTGGCCATATCCGGAGGCGGTATGCCCGTTTGCGAAGGGAAATCCAGCAAGCGAAAAATATGAAAGCGCTCAAACGACTCGCACATAAAGAACGGCGCATGATGCAATATTGGAACCATGTCATGGCCAAAAGTATCGTGCAATTTGCGAGTGCGAGCGGGGCGTCCATCATCAAACTGGAAGACCTGAGCCGCATCCGTTCGATGAAGAAATATTGGAAGCGTGCAGATCGCAATATTCATGCCTGGGCGTTCTATGATTTGGAACAAAAGATCACCTATAAAGCCGCATTAGCTGAGCTAAACGTGGAAAAGGTGAATCCCTATAAAACCTCTCAGGAATGCAGTCAATGCGGAATCATTCGGAAGAACCATCGCAGGAAAGATCAATTCCAATGCTCTTGCAGCTATCACGATAATGCGGACGTCAATGCCGCCTTCGTCGTATCCCGCAGACCATCTCTTGTCATATAAGACAAAACGACGGCGTAAAAAGCCGTTGTGCAGGGCTAGATACCTTGCATAAGGCACCTGACTGTGCTGAATACCTAACCGAGAAGTTCTATCCGTCACACCAAAGACGTTCAACATGGACGGAACTGAACCCCGGAGTTTGTTCGGGTACAGAAGCGAGCGTACGAGCCTATTCTGTGATCATGAAACAAATTCCTAAGGTAACGGTAACTGAACCTGCTTCACGCAAATGAGGCGAATAAGGGGAATCCCCCGCCTCTAAGCAAAGTGTAGGCGGGGGAGGATGTCAAAAGAAAGGATCTGGAATCCAAAAACGCTGATAAGAGGTGAGAATCTTGCTTACATCACTCGAACACATGCAAATCCCGGTACGTCAGATGGATCGGGCCATCCAGTGGTACACCGAGCAGCTAGGATTTCAACTGAGCAGCCGCGACGGTGATCGCATCGCTTTCCTTACCCTGCCGGAAGGGCCGGTGCTCATGCTATGGCAAACTGACGACGAAGCGACATATGCGCATTATACGGTAAATGGAACAGATTTTCCGGTCTTGTTATACCGCACTACTAAGATTCATGAGCTTCATGAAAGATTGAGCAAGCTCAATACCCGGATTCAACTGTACCAGAACGATGGCTTCGCCTGGGTGCTGAAATTTTATGACCCCGAGGGGAATTTATGGGGCGTGCTGCAGTTTAACCAGTGATAGACCACTGGTCATGAGAGACCTTTGCCGCCAACAGGTCTTATTTTCGTTGCCTCCACTTCAGCAATTAGCGGTATAGCGCGTTGGATAGAGGCTTTTGTTTCTTCATCTGTTAGCGATGCCTCATGTGCTGTTGCATTTGACCATACTTCTGTTACCCATATGGTATCTGGCTCAATATCCGAGATGTTGACGATATATAACTCACATTCTTTCACCGACTGTGCGGACGCCGCGGCTTCCAACAGGATACTTGCCAGAGCATCCCGCTGACCGGCTTTTGCCGTAAACTTAACGTACATTCCTAATCTGCTCATATGGTCACCTCATCTATTATGGAGTGGTTTGATAAGCTGTATTATATTCATTTCCGAAATTATCATAAAGTAAAAATGTGACATTGGACTGTGGTAATCTGCCTAAGGAAGGGCAGACACTCAGTCCTTTTTTTGTTCCTATGCCCGCGACATAAATTTTAACGCTTGAATCTTCACCTACTGGAGATTGTATCGTTGTAATTAGCAAGAAGCTTACCAGCTTAACTGTACAAGAGGAGGCTCGATTGTTATGAGATTTTTTGAAATGTTGTTTGTCATCTTCAATATTTTGATGATTGGCTGGATCATCTTCGCCAAGAACAAGCCGCAGCGCAGCTTGCTTACTAGTATGGGCATTTCCGCTATAATTATGCTGTTGCACGCATTGATCGAAGGCATGCGCTGGCAGATGATTCCGGCTTATGCAATGACGGCAGTTCCACTCGTGATCTTCGCCGTCAGATTGGTGTCCAAGCCGGAGAAGTCTGAGGAGCGAACGGCGAAAAAATCATCCCGGGCAAAACTTATAGCGGTGACAGCGCTAGCGGTAATCTATTCAACCGTGGCCGTGGCGCTGCCGCTCATCCTTCCGATCTTCACCTTTGAGAAGCCGACTGGACCGTACAAAATCGGCACTGTCACCTACGATTGGAAGGACGAGCGGCGGGAAGAAACGCTTACGCCAAAGCCTGGCGATAAGCGCGAGCTAATGGTACAGATTTGGTATCCTGCCGATGCTAAAGCTAAAGGGAAGCCAGTATCATATCTTTCCAACCCGGATGTTTTTGCGGAAGGGTATAGTAAGGTGCTGAATTTGCCGAAGCTGTTGTTTACGACTTTCGGTTATGTCAAAACGCATGCCATTGAGAACGCGGAGATTTCCAATCAAGAGCCATCCTATCCGGTTCTTATTTTCTCGCATGGCTTTAGCGGGCATAAAAATCAGAACACTTTTCAGATCGAACAATTAGTCAGTCATGGATATATTGTGGTAGGCATCGATCACACTTACAGCAGCACAGCATCCGTGTTTTCTGATGGCCGTGTGGCCAATTACGTGCCCCAAGATACTGGCTCCATCGCCTATTTGGATAAAGCTAATGATGGATGGGTGGCAGACGCCAAGTTTGTGCTGGATCAAGTGGAGAAGCTGGCGGGGAATGATCCGGATCACCGTTTTACAGGCCGAATGGATATGAATAATGTGGGGATGTTTGGCCATTCCTTTGGCGGGGCGACTAGTACGCAGATGCTAATGACCGATTCCAGAATCAAAGCAGCTATCAATATGGATGGTGTTTTATATGGCAAGCTGCGGGTTCCGGAAGAAGGGCTGAAGAAGCCATTTATGATGATGAGCGCCGATGACTCAATAAGAGATGTAAAAAGCACGGATGATAAGGAGTTTGCCAAATTTATGGAGGAAACGCTGCCGCGGTACAAGCATGTTGCCGTGGGCGGGAATTATTGGATGAAAATTAACCATATGAAACATATGGGCTTCTCCGATTTATATCTGTTTTCACCGCTTTATGAAAAGATGGAAGGAGTCGAGATACGAAAGGCTCACCGCCTTATTAACGAATACTCGCAGGATTTCTTCGATCATTATTTAAAGCAGCAGCCATTTAAGCTATTGGAGCAAAATATTGGTGAACATCCGGCGTTTACGCTGCAAAAAGACTGATTGCACATGCGAACAGCCCGGGGGCCTTAGCCTTTGGGCTGCTCACATGATTGGTTTGACATTTGTTCCAGCTTACGCTGCAAGCTTTGAAAAAGCACCAGGTTTCCTTTCGAAAGCAGGTTGAATTGTGGACTTAGAATGGAACATAACGTATTGCAGCGTTCAAGCAGCGGCGTTCTCGTTTTCTGAGCATATTCGGCAAAGGAGCGGATAAAAGCCTCTTTATCGACCGCTTGCTCCGAATTGGCATACAGCATAATCATCTCCTCGACAATGGCCTGCACATAAGGACTGTCGGCAGCCCGTTTTTTCTCCAAGGCTTGATTCAATCGATCATGAATATCCTCAAGCCTTCTAACCCATGTGAGCGCATTATATCGGGGCTGATGATTCGTATGAAAGAAGAAAAACTCAATATTTTTCAGATCCCTCATAAATTGGGGATCGTTCATGAGTTCCTGCAGCTCATTCCAAGCGGCTGTTTGTTTAGCCGTTATTTTTGCTTGATTGACAATATATTTATTGAAAAAATATAACATCGGGCCTCTCCATTCTGAAGGAATCCCGTCAAAAATATTAAAGATCTCCACTTTCTCAGAAATGAACTGTTTACGTTTTTCGATGTTTAATGCTTTTTCATGAACGAGATCGTATACATAGCGCAATGAATCCCCTTGGTGCTGCTTCGCTTGACGTAAAATCGAAATCATATTCGTAAGGGCGCTAACCTGCGTCGTAAGCGATTCGATCTGCCAGTCGAGTGCTTTTTCAACCGGTAATTCTCCAGAAATTAGCTGGCTTATTTCGTCAATGCCAAAATCCAGATAGCGCAAGGTGGTAGTCAGCTCTAAACGCCATATATCTTCTGTCGTATATAATCGATGTCCCCCTTCTGTGTAGCTAGAGGGTTTTACTAATCCGATTTCATCGTAGTAACGGACGGTTCTGACCTTAGATCCAATCATTTTGGCTACTTCCCCAATCGAATACAAATCTTCACCTCCGGTACGTTATTTTACGATCTCCAGTAACTGGAGATTCAATACGATTATACTACGTAAGCGTGCCAACTGCTCAATCTGCGGACGAACAGTTAACGAATTTATAATTAAGGCTTGAATGTCCCCTTACAGGAGATTGTATCGTTTGAATCAACCTACAGCACACACAAGCTGTAAATAGGGAGGTTCAATTGTTATGAGATCTTTTGAAATGTTGTCTGTCGTCTTGAATATTCTGCTGCTCGGTTGGTTAATATTTGCCAAGCACAAGCCGCAGCGGGGATTGCTCATTGGATTCGGCGTTTCTGCCGTATTCGTGTTGTTGCAGTGGATAATCGAAGGGATGCGTTGGCAAATGATTCCGGCCTATGCGATGACATTAGTCCCGCTCGTTATTTTCGCTGTCAGATATGTTTCCAAACCGGAGGAAGCGCCCCAGCCCCAGCCCCGGAAAGTATCGCGAGTACAGCTCATTCTAATTACAGCGCTCGCGGCAATATATTCCTTCGCAGCTGTGGCTCTGCCGCTCGCACTTCCGGTATTCGCTTTCGATAAACCGACAGGTCCATATAAAGTAGGAACTGTAACTTATAATTGGAAAGACGAAAATCGGGAAGAAACATATGCGCCCGGAACCGGCGACAAGCGCGAATTAATGATCCAGATTTGGTATCCGGCAGATCCAGGAGCTAAAGGCAAACTGGATCCATATGTGTCCAACGCGGATATTTTTGCAGAAGGATACAGCATGGCGCTGCATAGGCCGAAGCTGCTGTTTACAAGCATTGGTTTTGTCAAAACAAACGCGCTTGAGAATGTCACCTTGTCCAATAAGGAGCAGAAGTATCCAGTTCTGATTTTTTCCCATTCCTTGAATGGTGTGAAGAACCAAAATACGTTCCAAATTGAACATTTGGTTAGCAATGGCTATATTGTCGTAGGTATCGATCACACTTACAACAGTACGACCTCCATTTTTCCCGACGGACGGGTTGTGCATTTTGTCCCGCAAGAAAGCAATACGATCGACTACTTGGATCAGTTAAATGAAGGATGGGTGGCAGACGCCAAATTCGTGCTGGATCAGGTGGAGAAACTGGCAAGCAATGACCCGGACCATCGTTTTACAGGCCGGATGGATCTGGACCGTATCGGTATGTTCGGCCATTCCTTCGGCGGAGCGACAACGACCCAAATGGTGATGACCGATTCCAGAATTAAAGCGGCGATCAATATGGACGGCGGACTGTACGGCAAGCTGCGGATACCGGCAGACGGACTGAAAAAGCCATTTTTGATGATGAGCGCAGATGACACACTAGCCGGTACAAAAAATATGAGCGATGCGAATATCGCTGCTCAAGGTACGACAAGGAAAGAGTTGGACAAGTTTTTTGCCGACACATTTGTCCGGTATGAGCATGTAGCTGCAGGCGGCAACTACTGGATGAAAATCAACAATATGAAGCATATGGGCTTCTCTGATACGTATTTGCTGTCACCGCTGTATGAGCGCATGGAAGGCGTCGATGTGAAAAAGGTTCACCGGCTTATTAACGATTACTCGCTTGATTTCTTCAATCATTACTTGAAGCAGCAGCCATTTGAACTTTTGGAACAAAACATTGGCGACCACTCGGATTTTACGTTGCAGAAAGGCTGATCACGAATAGGCCCGAGGGCGTTTTGCCCTCGGCTGTTCGTTTGGTTTACATATGTTCAAGCTTCCACTGAATACCTTGCAGCAATAACAGGTTGCCTTTTGCAAACTGACGGTATTTTGGACTGAGGATAGAACATAGCGTATTGAATCGTTCAATACGTTCCGACCGGGTACGCTGTGAATATTTGGCAAAGTAACGAAAGAAATCCTCTTGATTGGCCGATTGCTCCAAATTGGCATACAGCATGGCCGTATCCTCGACGATAGCTTGTACAAACAGGCTGTCGGCAGATAATTTTTGTTTCAATGCCTTATTCAAACGATTGTGGATATCCTCCTGCTTCCTGAGCCAAACGCCGGCTTTAAGCCGAGGCTGATTAACCATATTAAAGAACAAAAATTCGTCCTGTTTCAGGTCCGCTATAAATTGCGGATCGTTAATAAGCTCCTGAAGCTCATTCCAGGCGATCGTTTGTTTGGCTGATTCTTTCACTTGATTAATAATATATGTGTTAAAGAAATATAACAGCGAGCCTCGCCATTCTTCAGGAACTCCTTCCAAAAATTTAGAGGCTTCCACTTTCTCCGTGATGAACTGCTTGCGCTTTTCGCTGTCAGTTGTCCGTGCATGGACCAAATCATAGATATATCGCAGTGAATCCCCTTGGTGCTGCTTCGCTTGCTGCAAAATCGAAATCATATTGGTAAGCGTACTAACCTGTGTCGTAAGCGATTCGATCTGCCAGTCGAGCGCTTTATCAATCGGTATTTCTCCGGAGATCATCTGGCTTATTTCATCAATGCCAAAATCGAGATAGCGCAAGGTTGTAATCAGCTCCAGACGCCATAAATCTTCCGTTGTATATAATCGATGCCCCCCTTCTGTATAGCTGGTAGGTTTCACTAGTCCGATTTCATCGTAGTAACGGACTGTTTTGATCGTGGAACCGATCATTTTGGCTGCTTCCCCGATCGAATAGAGTCCAGTTTCATTCTGCAAAACTTCCACCTCCAGTACGTTAGTTTACCCAGTTAAAAACAAGGCTTGAATGTCCTCTTACAGGAGGCTGTATACTGGGAGCCAGCAACAGCAAGTTGTAACTAAGGAGGTTCGATACGATTTTCATTTTGCGAAGTATAAGGTTGCATTCAGAGAGATATATGGGGAGGACGGCTCGGAAAATTATCGCGCTGCTGACGCTGGTGGTTGCTATCATAACAGCACTTAACCAAAAGAAATAGACCGCCCTCCACCAGGTGTACGGTCTATTCTTGATATATACCTGAAGCCGACCGCCTTTGAAGCGGGCTACTGTGCCGGAGTCGTGTTACAGCACGACTCCTACTTTAGTTTTATTATAATGCTGCACGCTTATACATGCAACACGTATGGACCCCTAAAAATACCTATATGGAGGGTGAGATGGCTGTGAATGGTCATCCAGGAGGCATACGGACCGACGATCCGTTATTTTGTCGAAAGACAGGCGAATTCGAGGTTTCGCGGACACAGAATTCGCTATTTGCGGGTTTTGCCCGATTTTCGTGGCAATTTGAGGAAAATAGCGGATCTACGGTCCGCCGCCCTGCCGTTTTGGCACATTTGTTCACAGATAACTGATCTACGGTCCGCTTCACCCACGTTTACCTAAGGAACAGTAGCCGACATCGATGCTTAAAAAGTTGTTGTTGACTACAATTCTTTCCAATTTTAGAATGAAAGTAAAAATGTGATAAAGGGTCAACACCGTCCCTTTAAGGACGGAGTTCTTTACGTTTCGGACAAAGTCCTTGATATAAAAACGGAGGTGTCGTGTATGGAGACTAGCTTTGGACAATATGTTATTAGCGACGATAAGCAGCGAATCGATGTACAGATTGTAATTGATTTTCTGGCTACGAGCTATTGGGCAAGTAAAAGGACACCGGAAAAGATCAGACAGTCGATTGAAAATTCACTTTGCTACGGTGTATATGATGGGGAGAAGATGATAGGCTTCGCACGAATTATTACTGATGGTGTTACTATGTATTACTTGTGCGATGTGTTCGTGTTGGAAGCGTATCGCCAGCAAGGGATCTCGAAGGAGCTTGTCAGGGTGATTACCGAATCTTCGGAGTTCGCAGGGATGACAGGCATGCTGGGTACGAAGGATGCTCACGGCCTCTATGAGCAGTATGGCTTTGAGCGCGATCAGGAGCGGTTTATGAGAAGGACGCCCCGGAACTAAGCTGAGATAGAATGGCTATATTTGATCTTTACCGCTGCTTCCTCTGTAAACTGTTGTAGTATCTATATAACAACAACTGCGGGCTCTACAGTTTTACTATGGAGGCGAGCGAATGATTGAGATCAATAAAGAATTAGTAAGCAGACTGATCAAAAGCCAATTTCCACAGTGGTCGGATTTGCGAATCGAACCAGTGGCCAAAAGCGGGAACGATAATCGCACCTTTCATTTAGGCGAGGATATGAGCGTCAGGTTGCCCAGTCATGAGCGCTATGTCCCCCAAGTCGAAAAAGAACTCTTTTGGCTGCCGAAGCTAAGCCCTTATCTATCCTTGCCCATACCTTCCCCATTAGCTAAAGGAAACCCGGCGGAAGGTTATCCGTGGCCATGGTCGGTGAACCGATGGATCCCGGGGGAGAAGGTAAGCCATGACAATATCATAAGCTACAACCAACTGGCTGTTGATTTGGCAAGCTTCCTAATGGAACTGCAAGCTATTGCAGCTTCTGACGGGCCTCCTTCGGGAGCGCACAATTTCTATCGGAGCGGTTCACTCACTGTATACGATGAAGAAACGAAGACGGCACTCAAAAATCTGGAGTCATTAATAGAGACAAGCCAATTTCATCAGATATGGGACGAAGCATTGCAATCCGAGTGGATGGGGGAGGCGGTATGGGTCCATGGCGATATAGCGCCTGGCAATCTTTTGGTGACGGATGGCAGACTGTGTGCTGTTATTGACTTTGGGATATTGGGTGTCGGAGATCCTGCCTGCGATTTAGCGATGGCTTGGACGTTTTTTGATGACGAAGGCAGAAGGACTTTTTTGGCGGCAATGGACTGTGATAAGGGAATGATGAACCGGGCACGCGGCTGGGCACTATGGAAGGCGCTTATCACGTATGACGGGAATGAAAAGGCTTCTGCCGCGGCGGTGGAAGCGAAGCGCACACTCGACATTATTTTGAAAGATTATGCAGGGCGATAACCCAGATTAACTCCGTTCCTTTATGGGACGGAGTTTTTTTTGATAGTATAGAATTTATAAAATTTCGGCTGGTGTGGCCTAATCTAACGGATGCCACAGCCGCTATTTGCGAAAATTCGACCGATTTGAAATTGTAACGGAACTGTGAGTTCCTATTTGATGATGATGAGCCCGATTTCGCAAGAAAACGTCGAATTAAGATCGATCACTTCCGTTAGATTTCGAAAAGGAAGGAATTTAACGAAATAAGGTCCGCGGCTTCCGTTAGATAAAACCGCTTTGCAGGCGACCCTCCTTCAGAGCTTTAGTCCCCTGAACTCCGATGTTAGAAGAAAAAACTTAGCGATAGTACCAAGGACGGCGCAGGCCGTTTCTTCTTGATGGAATAGAAATACAGGTTATGATACACTCCATTGTAAATACGATGATTGATCATAAGGCGGTGGGGTCAATGCTGAAAATGCTTGTTGTCGATGATGATAGATTCGAGCGGGATGGGGTCAAGTTTCTGGTTGACAAGTACAATTTGGAGCTGGAAATTGCCGAAGCGGACAGCGGGGAAAGTGCGCTCAAGTATATCGATAGCCATGACGTCGATATTTTGTTTACCGATATCCGTATGAAGGGCATGGATGGGCTCGAGTTAGCGGAGAGGATTCGGGAGCGGAATGCGGCCATCAAAGTCATTTTCATGAGCGCTTACGGCGAGTTCGAGTATGCGCAACGGGCGATCGATCTGAAGGCGATTCGCTATATTTTGAAGCCGGTGCAGGTGAGCGAGTTTATTAAGGTGGTAGCTCAAGTCATTCAGTTATGCGGCGAGGAGCGGCAGGCGAAGGAACAGCAAGTAAGGCTGGAGGAATCGTATCGCAAGGAGCAGCGTTACAATAAACAGAAGCTGCTGACCGATCTGATCATGGGCCATAAGGAGCCGGAGGAGATAGGGCAGCCGCTGCCAATCGCCAGCTTCAATGGCTATCGCTATGTGCGGATGCTGCTGCTGGACTCGCGAACCCGGCTGTTCGACCGGCTGGATCTCGATTTCGACCGGCAAATTGCCGAAGCTGTGCGGCGCGCCTGCGACGTTGTCCATTTGAATGAATTTCAAAGCTTGCTGCTGTTGGAAGCTTTTGCGGAAGAGCCGCAGCAAACGCTGGGGGTGCTCGGGCGTGATCTGATTGACTGGCTGCGGACTCGGTTCAACTGCGAAGTGACGGTTGTCATTGGCGGTCTGGTGGATGATGCGAGACAGCTTTACAGGGAATACAATGCGCTGGAGATGATGCTGGAGAACAAATTCTTTTTCGATGATAGTACGGTACTGCTTGCAGGCGATATGCCGCTGGCCGCCAATGATTTAACGAAGGCGATTGACGATCTGCTTCAGGAACTGACCGGCCGTATTCAGCGCCACCGCTTTGAAATTGTGGAGCCGGGTTTTGATCAGCTGTTCAATCTGCTGCAAAACAGCGATCATTTTTCGGTTATTTATGTCAAATACGTCTGTACAGAAGTTGTGAAAGCGCTTTTCGAGGCCGCTGCCAAAAAGAATGCTAATAAATTTAGAGACAGTCTGGAAAAAATTTATAAAACATCGCGGCTAAGTGATTTGCGCCAGGTGATGCACACGATCTTTGCCGAGTATGGCACTGCGGCAGAGCCTGCTGCTGACGGGGTATCCAAAGCGGTTGAGGAAGCGGTACGGACGATCGAATGCGAGTATGCCGCTGATTTGTCGCTTGAGCTGCTGGCTGAGCGGGTTTACTTGACACCGAATTATTTGAGCCATCTGTTCAAAAAGCAGAAAGGAATCAGCATCAACAAATATATTACGCTGTACCGGATGGAAAAGGCGAAGGAATTGCTGCTGACGACGAACCGCAAAATTGCCGATATCGGCCAGGATGTCGGTTATCATAATTTGCCCTATTTCAGTTCACTATTTAAAAACTATTACGGCAAAACGCCGTCCCAATTCCGGGAAGAGGCCTAGACGATGAAGCGCCAAATTTACCGCTACTTTGATCAGCTGCGGTTCAAGCACAAGCTGTTTCTGTCTTATTTGACCGTCATCCTTATTCCGATCTCGGTGCTGGGCGCCTATGCTTACAATCAGTCCAGAGAAATGCTGGATCTGCAGGCATTGCAGGGGATTGAGAAAAATGTGAACACCATTTCGGACAGCATCAGCAGCTCGGCCGAGCGTTACAACCATACGATCCGCTCCATGATGTACAACAAAACGTTTCAAAAAATAGTTGGCAATGACTATATCGACCTGGTCAATTTATCCCGCGATTTGAAGGAATATTTGACTCCTTATTTGATTATGATGACAAGTCTGGACAAAGATATCGAAAAAGTCACCTTTTATACGCAAAGGTATGTACCGGAATATGGCGATTCGGTGCTGTCCGCCGGCAGGGTGGAGCAGGAACGCTGGTATGAGGAGGCAGCGCGCGGAACCGGGAGTCAGACTCGGTGGTTTTACGATGACGGCTTGTTTGTGACCGGCACATTCCCGGATATGTCCGCGGAGCGTAAAGATTTTGTTTATATGCGGATTAACGATGCCAGCTTTTTTAAGAATGTAGCCGAGCTGGCGCGGGAGTACGGGATTATGATTGTCGACAAAAATAAGCAGGTGATATATGGGAACCAGGAGGCTGCTGGAACGGCGCTCACTGCCGATAACGTGATGACAATGAAGGAAGGAATGGTTACGGTTGGCAAGACGGGATTGTTCCTTGTCAAAAAAGCGGTGCCCAAGACGGACTGGACGATTTATTGTCTCGTGCCCGCAGCACAAGTCTCGCCAAATGCGGGATCAATCCTTAATGCGACACTGGTTATTATCCTCGTCTGTATTGTGACGCTGCTGATCATTATTTCGATCTTCTCCAAAACGATGATCAGCCGTATTTATAAACTAAATATGCTGATGAAGCGGGTGGAGACGGGGGAGCTCGATTTGCGGGTGCGAAGCACATCCAAGGACGAGATCGGAGAATTGACGAACGGGTTCGGGAACATGCTGGTCCGTCTCAATGAGCTGATTGACGAGTCGTACCGCAGCAAAATTGTACAAAAGGAAGCTGAATTGAAAGCGCTGCAATGGCAGATCAATCCTCATTTTTTATATAACACGCTATCCTTCATCAACTGGCAGGCGCTAAGAAGTGATGCCCATGATATCAGTCATGTCGTCACTGCGATGGCGAAGTTTTACCGGACGGCGCTCAACCGCGGCAACAACATTATTTCCGTCAGGGAAGAGCTGGACAATATTATGTCCTATGTTGAAATTATTCAGGTCATGAGCGAACACAGCTTTGATGTCACTTACGATATCGACGAGCAGGTCTGCCAGTATGCGACTATTAATTTGATTTTGCAGCCTTTAGCCGAAAATGCAATCAAGCACGGGATCAATATGAAAACGGCGGGCAGAGGGCTGCTGCAGGTGAGCGCCCGTATGGGGGAAGGCACGATTCTTTTTGCTGTTCAAGACAACGGTCCGGGTATGTCGCAGGAGACGGTGGAAAGGATTCTGTCGATGCAAGCGGCTGGCTATGGGCTGAGAAACGTCAATGAAAGATTGCATCTGCTGTTCGGAGCCGAATATGGCATCTCCATCCAAAGCGAGCCCGGAGCGGGCACGGTGATGCTGCTTACGATTCCGCAATACAAACAGGATTCCGCTTAAGCGGGCGGTTCTGCCTTGGTCTGAAAAGTCTGCCTTGCACGGCAGGCTTTTTTTCGCATAAGTCGCAAATCCGTAGAAAAGTGAACGATATCAGAAATATTTGATAATTTATTATTCAGTGGCCCGTGATATGATTTTGAATAACAAAACGAAAGCGCATACAAGGAAGGGGTGACAGCAATGGACGACACAATGGCGGCCGGGCTCGGGAAGCGTGCGCTGCGCAGCGAGAAGCGGAAAAAATATAAGCAGTACCGTGTGCTGCTGTTGATGATGATACCGGCAATCGTCTATTACATTATTTTTCACTATTTGCCGATGTACGGCGTGCTGCTGGCCTTCAAGGATTTTAAAATCACTCAAGGAATCCTGCATAGTCCGTGGGCAGGGTTCGAGCATTTCAGCAAAATCATCGACGATTCTTATTTTTACACCGTGCTGGAAAATACGATTATTATCAGCCTATACAAGCTTATATTCGGCTTTCCTGTCCCGATTTTGTTTGCGCTGCTGCTCAGTGAGGTTGCCAGCCTGAAATTCAAAAAAGTTGTGCAGACGGTATCCTATTTGCCGCATTTTATCTCTTGGGTTGTGATGGCGGGCATTTTCTTTACTTTATTTTCGCTCGACGGTCCGATCAATGCCATTATTAAATTGTTTGGCGGCGATCCGCTGCTGTTTTTGGCAGACGACCGCTACTTCCGCTCGATTCTCGTTGTGACCAGCATCTTTCAAGGATTCGGCTGGGGCTCGATCATCTATTTTGCGGCCATTTCCAATATCGACCCGCAGCTGTACGAGGCTGCCATTATCGATGGTGCAGGAAGGTTCAAGCGGATGTTCTA
This sequence comes from Paenibacillus sp. GCM10027626, assembly GCF_042676285.1. Classification (NCBI taxonomy): domain Bacteria; kingdom Bacillati; phylum Bacillota; class Bacilli; order Caryophanales; family Paenibacillaceae; genus Paenibacillus; species Paenibacillus sp. GCM10027626. Next base: position 245,240 of record NZ_JBHTHC010000006.1, read on the forward strand.
TATTTCCATTCCGATGCTTGTGCCGGTCATTGCCATTATGCTGATTTTATCGATGTCCGGCATTCTGGATGCGGGCTTTGATCAGATTTTCAATATGTACAATGTCAAAGTGTACAACGTTGCTGATATTATAGACACTTATGTATATCGAAAAGGGCTTGTTGAAATGAATTACAGCTATGCTACCGCGGTCGGATTGTTCAAATCGGTCGTTGCGCTCGTGCTGATCATTGTGGTGAACCGCATTGTCAAATGGATCGGCGGCAAGGAGCATGCTTTATGGTAATCGGTACGGGTGAGGAGCGAACGTCATGTTAAATGTGAAAAAAACGGCAGGGGAACGGGTCTTTGATGTTGTGCTCTATATTGTGCTGGCCGTCATTTTATTCTGTACCCTGTACCCGTTCTGGACGCAGGTCGTCATTTCGCTTGATGGAGCGGGGGCTGACAGTGCTGCTTATTCATCGGGCATCATTTTGCTGCCGACCGAGTTGACCTTCGAAAGCTATAAGCTAGCCCTGAAGTTTGACGCTTTATGGTCAGGGTATTGGAACACGATCGTCAGGACTGTGCTAGGTGTATGTCTGTCGACCTTCCTGACGGCGATTACGGCCTATCCGCTGTCGAAGCGGGATTTGCCGTGGAACGGCACCTTTACCAGCTTCATTTTATTTACAATGCTGTTTGCCGGAGGGATCATCCCGTCGTATTTGCTGATCAAAGAGCTGAACTTGCTCAATACGATCTGGGTGCTCGTCATTCCAGGTTCGATCGGGGCATTCAACGTCTTGATCATGCGAAATTTCTTTCGCTCCATTCCCGAGGAGCTTGAAGAGTCGGCGCGTGTGGACGGGGCCGGGTATCTCCGCATTTTTACGCAAATCGTTATTCCTTTGTCAAAGCCGGTGCTGGCGACGGTTGCATTATGGGTAGCAGTCGGCCACTGGAATGCCTGGTTTGACAGCATGATTTATATATCCGATCCCGATAAGCAGGTACTGCAAATTGTTTTGCGCAAAATTATCATTCAAAACAATATGTCGGATATTAATAGCGTCATTCAAAATATCGGCAACAAAACGGAGTTTTCCGGCAGGCAGCTGCAGGCGACCGTTGTCATGTTTTCGATTATCCCGATGCTGATTGTTTATCCGTTCGTTCAGAAGTATTTTGTCAAAGGGGTCATGATTGGCGCTATTAAAGGGTAGCTCCCTGTAATAGATTCATCCAAAACAGAAAGGGTTGGTTCGAATGAAGAAGAGGCGTTGGTTAATTGCGGCACTTTGCACGGCCATGCTGACATCGGTTATGGCAGGCTGCGGCAATAGCGGTTCCACCGGTACGAATGGCAATGCGCCAAGCGGGAAAGGGCAAGGAAACGGGGACAAAGTGAGCCCGCCGGCACAGCAGCCAGCAACGAAGCTGACATTTTGGAATCTGGATGAAAATGCGACGGAAGGTTCTGTCGGATTAAACGCGCTGGAAGAAAAATTAGGTATCAAAGCCGAGTTCATAGCCGCTTCGCGTGAAGGGATGAAAGAAAAGCTGAATTTGATGATTTCATCCGGTGATATTCCGGATTGGTGGAAGGAGCCGTCTTTTACCGAATACGACAAGTTTCTGCAGCAGGGTGTAGGGGCGGAAATTCCGCAGGAGCTGATTGAGCAGCATATGCCCAAATACCTCAGCTGGCTGAAACGGTATCTGGGCGAGGATCCCTTCAAATATGTCAGAAGAGACGGCAAAATTTATGGACTTCCTGTAATTTGGGATATTGGCATCGATGGTATCCAGCTTGGCTTTCGTGAAGACTGGCTGAAAAAGGTAGGCATCGACAAAACACCGGAAACGCTGGAGGAAATGGAAATCGCTTTGACTAAATTCCGCAATGAAGATCCTGATGGCAACGGCAAGAAGGATACGTACGGCATTACCGCGTCAGGCGATAACATTCAAAGCATGTTCAGCTCGGTATTCGGCGCCTTCGACGTCTATCCGGATATTTTCCGCGAGAAGGAAGGCAAAATTGTGCGGGGCGAAATCGAGCCTGGCGCGAAGCAAGCGCTGGAGGTGCTTAACCGCTGGTACAAAAACGAGCTAATCGACCCTGAATTTGTGGTCAATAAAGGCGAGAATGTGGAAGATAAGGTGCTGACCGATAAAATCGGAGCGATCGAATTTTATTGGTGGGCCTTCCTGCCGGGCAACGCTTTCCTCGGCGGAGAGCAATGGTACGACAAGCTGGCGAAGAAGCATCCGGGCTTTAATTTTGCGACTATAGGCGGGGTCAAAGGGCCAGACGGCAAATACGGTATTTCGCAATATAACCCGGCTTTTGCTTCAGGCGTTATGTTCGGCAAGCAACTGGAAAATGATCGTGACAAAATGATCAAATATATGCAAGTATTCGAAGCGACGCAGTTCGATCCGCAAATTTATGAACTGATGCAGTTCGGCGAGAAAGGCAAGCATTGGAAAGAGAGCGACAAAGGTACAGTTGAATTTATCGAGCCTTATACGGATGAGAAGGAGCGCAAAAAGGCAGGAATCGGCGGCTATTCGATGGCCGGCTCGTTCAACGATTACGATTTCCAGACGTCGTATACTTCGGACGAAAGCATGCGCCAGCTGGCAAAGGACACGCGCGCCAAAGGAACGAGAAATATCGATATTCTCGCGCCGTTCAATAAACCGGTGTACAACGAAACGCAGGATAAGCTGAAGCAATTTACGCTGCAAACCTATATTGATTTTATTACCGGACGGAAATCGCTGAATGAATTTGATGATTTTGTTGCGGAGTGGAAAAAAATCGGCGGCGATAAGGTGCTGGCCGAGGCGCAGCAAGTTTACGATGAAAACTTGAAGTAATAAGCGGTGCTGGAGGACGGGTAAGGAGACAGGAGAGCGATGGCGATGAAAAATATAGTTGCAGGAAGTTTAAAGCTTGAATTAAGCAGTAGCGGGCATATTGTCAGCTTAAAGGGGATAGCGGACGGCAAGGAGTATGCGCCCGTATCGTCGGGGTCGGGGGGGGCACCGCTGATTCATGCCGTCGTGGACGGCAAGCTGCATGACCCTTCCTCAGTAGTGTTTAACGAAGAGGCGGACGTTCTGTCGTTTTTCTTTGCAGACGGTGCAGTGCAAATCGATGTCGGGCTGGCATGCAAGGAGCGGTACGCGACGTTTGAAGTAACGCATATTACGGATGAGGAACGGGTGGATACGGTCATCTGGGGACCGTATGCGACTGCGGTTGCCGGTTCGATCGGCGAATCGGTCGGTGTTGTCCATGACGGGGAGTTTGCGATCGGCATTCAAGCCTTGAATATAAAGACGGTAGGAGGATGGCCGATTGAGCTTGAGCGGCTGGATTACGTCCAGCCCTCTTATTCGGGGGGGCATGCTGGGCAAAGCCCTGATCCCGACAGCAGACAGCCGTCCGACAACAAATTCGAGTATGATGTATGCGCGGCATGGCCGGCCAACGAAGGCAGCCTGCTGCAAGCATTTGCACGGAACCGTACGAAAGCGGGCCGCCGTGCAGTATGGAATTTGCCGGACGTAGCTGTCCCTCCGATCGGCGGTGAGGATGCCCGCATCGTCGGTACGAAAATTGCCCTGTTCGGCTGTCCGGCCAGCGAGGTACTGGAGACGATTGAGGAAATCGAGCTTGGTGAAGGGCTGCCACATCCTACGTTTGGCGGCGTATGGGGCAAAATATCGCCGGAGGCGACGCGCTCCTACTTGATCACCGATTTTTCCGAAGCGACGATGGGAGAGGCTGTCCGCTACACGAAGCTTGCCGGTCTCAAGTATGTGTACCATCCCGATCCTTTTGCGGCTTGGGGGCATTTTACCTTGAAGCCGGGAAGCTTTCCGAACGGCGATGAAAGCCTGAAGGCATGCGTTGAGGCGGCGGAAAGCGCAGGCGTGCATGTCGGGCTGCATACGCTGTCAAATTTTACGACATTAAATGATGCCTACGTAACGCCGGTACCGGATGAGCGCCTGCAGCTGGCGGGTGTTGCCCGGCTGGCATCCGCGGCAGATGCGGATGCGCAGGAACTTGAGGTGGACGATCCGGCGCCATTTACGGCTAATTTGTTCCGTTATTCGGCTCGTATCGGCAATGAGCTGATTGAATATGAGGGCGTGACGGACAGTGCGCCGTGGAAGCTGCTCGGAGTAACGCGCGGCGCGAATGGGACAACGGCTGCGGCACACGATGCCGGCGCTGTTATCGGCCGGGTATGGGATCATCCGTACGATGTCTTTTTCCCGAATAACGAGCTGCAGGATGCTTATAGCGAACGGTTGTCGCGCTTATATGCGACTGCCGGGCTGAAGCAGATTTCGTTTGATGGTCTGGAAGGGGTCTATGCCACCGGTCAAGACGGCTATGGTGTTAACCGCTTCGTCAAGCAATGCTATGACGGCTGGGGCGATGAGGTCATTAACGATGCCAGCATTGTCGTGCCGAACTACTTGTGGCATATCTTTACACGCTTTAACTGGGGTGAGCCGTGGGGTGCGGCTACGCGGGAAGGGCAGCTGGAGTGGCGGCTGAGCAACCAGCGTTATTTTGCCCGCAATTTTATCCCGCCGATGCTGGGCTGGTTCCTCGTTCGCTCAGCCTCGGACCGCTTTGAAGCGACGACGCTGGACGAGATCGAATGGGTACTGTCGAAGGCGGCAGGTTTCGGAGCAGGCTTTGCGCTGGTGGCGGATATGGCGGTGCTGCGAAGAAACGGCAACAGCGAGCTGCTGCTGGCAGCGGTGCGCGAATGGGAGGAAGCGCGGCAGGCCGGCGCCTTTACAGCGGAGCAGCGGAAGCGGCTCTGCGAGCCGCAGGGCGATTGGCATCTCGAGCCGGCAGGTGAGGGTAGCTGGCGGCTGTATCCGGTTGCCCGGTCGAAGCCGCTCGTCTGCAGCCCGGCCGAGCTGCAGCCGGGGCAGCCGGGAGGATCGGACTGGGCGCTGTTCAACCCGCATGCCGCTCAGGCGCTTGCCTTTATCATGCGCGTCAATCCGTCTTACGGCAATGAAGATGCTTCCGTGAAACGGCCGACCTTTTACACGGATGGCACGTATATGACGTTTGATACGGAAGTCATGGCGGGTCAGTACCTCGTCTGCGAAGGCGGCCGCATCGGCAGCGTATACGACCGCAACTGGAATTTGCTGAAGACTGTGGAGGCTTCCGCCGATGCGCCAATCGTCAAGCACGGGGGGCAGACGCTGTCATTCAGCTGCAAGTTTAACGGCAATCCGAAGCCTGAGGTTAGCGTGACGGTATTAATGCGCGGAGAGCCGGAGGCAGTCGGCCGCAGCGTATAGCCGCCAAGGGCCGGCAGGGCAGCGGGCTGCTGTGGTCCCACGGGCTAGTCGGTGGGATGGTCGTACGGCAGGCTGGTCGGCCTGAATGGTCGGCTGATTAGGGCGGTAGGCTGATCGGCTGATTAGGGTGGTAGGCTGACTGGCAGGCAGGCTGGTATACAGGCGAAACATATAAGTCGTTCCACATTTGTGGGACGGCTTTTTTGAAATATAAGAACGTATAAGTTTCACCCTATACACAGCTTATATTTCTAGGGAAGAAACTTGCTTCGCGCCAGGATGGCGTCAGCCGTTTCTTCTTGCGTATGGTGAAGAATGGGGGAAATGTTGAACAAAACACGTCTGTTGATTATCCGGAAAAAGAAATACATAGGGCTCAACCTTAGAGTCTGCGCTTAACGTTCTTTTCCCCAAAACTAACTGGATTTTATGTAGGTAAAATACCCCAAAACAGACGATTTTTGCGATCTAACTGGAAATCATCCAACTAGTTCGGGCCAAATCGAGTCTATCCTTCTCTATCTCCCATTCTAACTGTAGGTTTTCCATCTAGTCCGACTATCAAGCGAACAAACCAAAAAACGAACTGTAGAAAATCCATTTAGTCAGCCAATATGAACCCTCTGTCCGCGAAAGCTTCAAATCGCCTGTTTTCGAGTAAATAACGGATCGTCTGTCCGCGAAACTGCGAATTGAGCCTGTTTTCGGCAAAATAACTGCTCATAGGTCCGCTCGGGACACGGGGTGCGCATCGGACAGTTGCCCGGGACAAGCCGCTTCAACAGGTCAATAAAAGGAGAGCGATGTCAATAGAATAGGATTTTTTTGTCCGGGTGGATGAATTATGATGTTGGTCAGAAGGCGGCCATACAGTAAAGAAGGGAGGTTGGTAGCAGTCACTGGCAATAATTTTCAATTAGCTACATACAAGGGGAATTAGCGAAAGCGCAATCATTATGCAGTACAGAAAGGGTAGATGTAGACAATGAAAAAAGCATTGCTTGCATTGCTATCGCTTGGCATGGCGGTTTCTTTCACGGCATGCAGCAGCAGCAACAGCGGAAACACAAAGCCTGACGATTCCAAAACAGCAGAAATGGAGAAACCGCCTGCAGCTGAGACACCTGACAAATCGGAGGACAAGAAGTCTGGCGAAATTGTGATCAACGATGGCAAGCCTGTAAGACTGATTGTCGATCTGAACAATCTTACGCCCTCCATCAGCGATAAGCCGACAGCGGAAAATCCGCAAGTGTTCACGTCCACTAATCTGATTGCCGAAGCGTTCATGGAGAAATACCCGAATGTCAAAATTGAATGGGCGCGCAATATCCCGCCTGCCAATACGAGCGATCAATTAATGCAATATTTGACCTCGGCCATTGCCAGCGACTCGGCGCCGGATATTTTATATGCCTTCGGCCCGGTTTATGCCGATAAAAACTGGTTCATGAATTTGAACGATGTGCTGCAAACGCCGAACAGCTACGTGGAAGGCAATGAGAAATGGGCCGATTTGTTCCCGTCGTATGTTTTCGATCCGCTTAAGGATTTTAACGGCAATATCGTCTCAATTCCGCTGACGGTATTCCCGGGGCCGCCTACGGCGTACTATTACAACAAAGAAATTTTCCAGAAGGTTGGCGTCGACGTTCCGAAGGATTGGGAACAATTTATGGAGATTTCCAAGAAGATCAAGGATGCGGGGTACGACACGGTTGGGCCGTGGGCCGGCAACAAAACCAGCATCGTTGACAACTGGGATGTTCAGTTTAGTGTAGGGCCCGCTTTCTCTATGAAGCTCAAGGACCGGCTGGATTATGACAAGGACGGCAAAGTTGATCTTGCCGAGCAAATTCGCGGTGCCTATGAAGGCGTCTATTTCGCGGAAAATGAATACGTCCAGTCATTCTGGAACCTGATCAAGCGCAAATATGCGGAAGTGCTAAGTCCCGGCTATGCCAAAATCGATTACCAGGACGAGTGGAGCAAAGGCAAGCTGGCGATGATTGAGGACGGGTTGTGGCGGCTGCCGCAGGAGCTGAGCGATACGCAGCGCAAATTTGATTTCGGGATGTTCCCGCCGCCGATTGTAACGGACAACTCGTCGCCGCACGCCGCCAAAATCGAGTATACGGAGCAAGGCCCGTATCAGCCGGCAGCGCAGCACATGTTTAACATTTTGGAGCCGTCGATCAAGGCTCACGGCGGAGAGGGCGTGCGGCAGGCAGCCGTTGAGTTCCTGAAATTTCTGACGACGCCTGAAAATATTTCAATGATGGTGCTGGAGAAAAAAGGGGCGGCGCTGGGTGCTGTCAAAGGCTCCGAGGTTCCGCCTGAACTGAATGACTGGTTTAAAAACAGCTTCCCGAAGGTAGACGGAACGAGCTGGCTCAGCTCTCCGACAGCCAATGGCCGAACGGATTTGAACCGTCAGCTGGATATGTGGTTTAAAGGCATGATCGACGACAATACGTTCTACCGCGATTTCGATAAGGCGATGAAAAAAGATATCGACAGCTACATTCAAAACAATGGAATCAACACCGAGGGCTGGCAGAAGGGCTACTGATCAGCGAATAGCGGCAGCTTAGCGGCAATGGTTCCGAAGGCCAGTTCTTTGATGCCATTGCCTGGCTGTCCAGCATTTCAAGCCGCCCGCAAAATAATCGAAACGGTTGTGATGATGTTGGATTTACGCAAACGATATCAGCAGGGGTGGGCGCTGCTTTGCCTGATGCTGCCGATCATGTTTTTGTTCGCCTCGTGCAGGCAGGAGACTGAAATTCAAGAAGAAGGAGCTCACAACGAAACGATGTATGAAGCAAAACCGGATAAAAGCATTCAAGGCTTGATCGGCGTCGCGGAAGACCGCTGGCAGTTTGCAGACGTAGCTACAGGAGAAGCTTTTGTGCCGTTTGGCGCGAATTATTACGATCCGCATACCGGGTGGGCGCCAAAATTATGGGAGCAATTTGATGAGGGCGCGGTTGAAGAGCATTTTAAACAATTGAAATCGATTCATGCCAATGTAGCAAGAGTATTTTTTACCGTGATGTCGTTTATGCCGGAGTCGAATGCTGTTTCGGAAGAGGGGCTGGCGAAGTTCGATCAGATGATCGCGCTCGCCAAAAAGTACGGTATCAAGCTGCTGATGTCGGGCCCAGATCTATGGGAAGGTCAGCCTTCGTGGTATGGGGGCAATCTGTTTGCTTCGGAAAATATCATCAGGGAGTATGAGCATTTTTGGACGGTGATCGGTGAAAAGTACGGCAATGAGCCAGCTATATTTGCCTGGGATTTATATAATGAGCCGCAGATCGGATGGGGCGGCAACTACGAAAGCGACGATAAATGGAGAAATTGGCTGCAGGACAAATACGGCTCCATGGATAAACTTAAGCAAGCTTGGGGCGACGGAGCAGAGACGGAACAGGATTTCAGCTTTATCGATGTTCCAGAGCGGGCTTACAAGAAAGACGATATGAAGCTCTATGACTATCAGCTGTTTCGCGAGGATGCCGCTGCGGCCTGGACGGAGCGCATGGTGAAAGCTATCCGCACCCACGACCAAAACCACTTGATTACGATTGGCATGGTCAATCCGATTCCGTTTGAGGACGTATCCGATCCGGCCATTTCCTTCGTCGGGTTCAATCCGCATAAGCTGCAGCATCTGCTGGATTTTATGAGCGTTCATTATTATCCGCTCAAGATGGACCCGTGGGCCGCCCCGGACAGCATGAAGCGTGAGCTGAACAGGATGCTGATGTGGCTGCGGTACAGTTATGTCGGCAAGCCGATTATGATCGGTGAGTTCGGCTGGTACGGCGGAGGCTCTGTCGATACGAATGCGGCGGAACGAAGCCAGGAGGAGCAGGCCGAATGGTGCAAGGCGCTCATCGAAGCTTCGATCGGCAACAGCACGGCATGGGCGACATGGCCGGTATATGACACGCCGGATGCGACGGATATAAGCAAATTCGGCGGATTATTCGATGCGGACGGCAAAATGAAAGTATGGGGCAGCGTCTTTGGACAATTGTCGCAGCAGGAATTGGTGAAGCCCCGTGAAAATGGCGAACAAACGATAACGCTGCCGATGAAAAGCTTATATACCGACTATGACGCACAGCATCAAATGTTTAGCGATATCATGGATTTGCTGAACAAAGGGGTCAAGCTCAACTTTAAGCTGGATTACAATTGAATTTTGCGGAGTGGGACAAATTGAAAAAAAAGCTGATCATCACCTTAATCTGTATATTCATCGTCGCATTGGCGACGGGCTTCGACTATTGGCGGTCGTTGCAGTACAGCGTTGAGGTAACGTATATGGACCCGCAGCCGGCAGTCGCCGACGGGCAGACGACAGTCACGGTGAAGGTGCTGGTGTCCCGCAACGGCACCCCGGTCTCCGGCCACAATATTTATGGGGTGGCGCCGGACGGAGGAGGCTTCGAGGCTTACCGGGTGAAGACGGATGAACAGGGGGAGGCAGTATTTGCTTATCATCCTTACACGGCCAATAACATTCGCATGGCCAAGGATGTGGAGATGGCGTTTGCCGATCAATCCAACTCCGTCTTTATCGAGATCAATGCGAAAACCTCAGTGACGCTGAAGCTGACCGATCCGGATCCCGCCGGGAAAAAGAGCGATTATTCGATGGATCAAATTTTCGGAGACGAATAAAAAAGGAGCTCGTTGTTGTTGAAAACGAACGGAAAAAGGACGATTGCGGCAGGCGGGGGGCCGCGCAGCTTTATGCAAAATGCATGGAAGGCGCGACAAGCCTATTTGTTTCTTTTGCCGCTGCTTATATCGATTGCAGTGTTCAACTATTATCCGCCGTTAAACGGCATGTACCACTCATTTTTCGACTGGGACTTTATCGGCCGGGAGAAGTTTATCGGCCTGCAAAATTTTCGGGAAATCTTTCATGATAAAGTATTTTTAGATTCGATCCCTACCATGATCATCCTTACGATCCCAAGATTGATAATCGGCGTTGTCGTGCCATTGATTATGGCGGAAGTGATTTTCGCCGTCAAAAGCGTGAAGCTGAAATACTGGTACCGGGTGCTGCTGCTCCTGCCGATGGTCATTCCAGGCGTTGTCGGAACGTTAATCTGGAAATTTGTCTACGATCCGAGCCAAGGCTTAATGACGAGCATTGCCCGCTGGCTCGGCGTGATCGACAGCAACCAGGTGATCGATTGGCTGGGCAATCCGGAAACCGTTATTCCAAGCGTCATTTTTATGGGCTTTCCCTGGATTGGCGGTACGGCGGTACTCATCTATATGGCGGGCTTGCTTAATATTCCGAACGAAGTGATCGAGTCATCCGTCATGGACGGCTGCGGGGTGCTGAGACGAATATGGAAAATCGATTTGCCGCTGATGATCGGCCAGATCCGTTTTTTTGTCATTACCGGATTGATCGGTCTGATTCAGGACTTCGGTTTGCAGCTTATCATTACGAACGGGGGGCCGGGCTATGAGACGTATGTGCCGGCATTCCATCTGTATATGATGGCGTTCCAGTCCGGCAGGATGGGGTATGCAAGCGCGATCGGCGTTGTGATGTTTGTGTTCATATTCGCCTTGTCGATCATCGCCCATAAATATTTGAAAGTGAATAAGGAATAGAGGGGCCGAAAAACGTGAGGATAACTATATTCGCATCCCGAACGATTACGTTCAAAACGATGCTGCTGCACCTGTTCATCGCCCTGATGCTGTTTCTGCTGCTCTATCCGCTGGGCATGACAGTCTGGAGCTCCTTCAAGTCGGAGCTGGGCTTTCAATATAGCCGCTGGTACCCGACGATCCCTTTGGCATGGGCCAACTATCAATCGGTGTTTCCTATGGTGTGGCGGTATATTGTCAATACCGTATTAGTCGCCGGCGTCGGCACTGCGGGCAATTTGCTGATCTCTTCATTGTCAGCCTTTACGTTCGCCAGAATGAAGTTTCCGTTGAAGGAATTTATTTATACCTGCGTCATTGCGCTGATGATGATTCCCGGCGTGCTGTCCTTGGTGCCAACATTTATGCTGTACAAACAGCTTGGGGTATTCGACACGTATTGGGTGCTCATTCTTCCTATTATCGTGTCTGGGCCGATATTCGGCACGTTCCTGTTAAGGGGCTTCTTTGAAGGCATTCCGGAGGAAATATTTGAGGCGGCCAGACTGGATGGCGCTTCCGAATTCAAAATTTATAAATCGATGTGCCTGCCGATGTCAATTCCGATTCTTGGCACGCTGGCGATAATGACGATTATGAACACCTGGAATGATATTTTATGGCCCATGGTGACGATTAAGGACGATAATCTGCTTACGGTCTCGGCAGGCTTGCTGGTACGTTTCACCACGCTTGTCGGCTCCAATTATCCCAATCAGTTTGCCGGGTACATGACCTCCTCTATCCCGCTTATTCTGCTATTTATTTATCTGAATAAATACTACATCGAAGGTATGGCCGGGTCGGCGGTAAAACTATGAGGGAAGCGGTAAACAAGCTGCTGGTAATTGTGCTGGCTTCCGTGCTCCTGGTCACTGCCGGGTGCACAGGCAGGGCAGCAGAAGAAGGGTCAAAGACGGAGGCGGAAAAGATGGATGTGGATGGGAAGGTTGCGGCTGAAAGCCTGTCGGACCGTGCGGCTATAGAAGCGGGCGATGAAGCGAGAATTGTTCAAGCGATGCGCAAGGCGTACAATCATGAGAAGGTAACGATTGGCTTTATCGGCGGTTCGATTACCGAGGGCGCAGCGGCGTCTTCGAGCGAAAGCAGATTCGCGAGCTTGACGGTGCAGTGGTGGAAGGAGAAATTTCCGTCTGCCGAAATCGACTTCGTCAATGCCGGCATAGGAGCGACGGATACGCTGATCGGCGTTCATCGCGTGGACAAAGACTTGCTGCAGCACAATCCGGACTTTGTAGTCGTTGATTATGCGGTGAACGACTCCTTTAGTCCGCAGCTGATCAATCAATATGAAGGGCTGATCCGCAAAATATTGCAATCTGCCAACAATCCGGGCGTGATGCTGCTGTTTATGATGCATAGCGATGGATCAAATCTGCAATGGGTCCACAGTGAAATCGGATCTTACTATCATTTGCCGATGATCAGCTTCAAGGATGCCGTATGGCCGCAAATACAGAACGGCCAGATCGCATGGGATCAATTATTTGTCGACGATGTTCATCCGAATGACGCCGGCCACAGTCTTGTTGCCAAATTGATTACAGACCGCCTCGAAGCGATCTATGATCGGATCGATTCATGGGAACTGCCGGGCCAGGCCGATTTTGAACTGCCAGAACCGAAAACAGCGGAAGGCTATGCCAATGCCAAGCTTCTGACCGCCAATGATGTGGCTCCCGTTTCCAATAGCGGCTGGCAGCAGGGGAGTACGATGAATTTCTCGCCCGGCTGGATCGCGACGGCTGCGGGGCAATCGCTTGAATTCCAAATTGATGCAGCCAACATCGGCATTATATATGAAAAATCCAATCTGGGCCGGGCAGGGCGTGCTGAAATTCAGGTGGACAATCTGCCTCCAGTCCGGCTTGAAGGCCATTTCCCGGCGGACTGGGGAGGATATACTGCAGGAGAATTGGTCGCCGGCGACCTGCCTCTAGGGCTGCATAAGGTGAAAATTACTTTTCTTGCTGAGCATGATCCGGACAGCACTGGAGAGGAATTTAAAATTTGCGGTATTATGGCGGCTCACTAAGTGAGCCGCCAATAGCTTGTTGACACAACTCCAAATCGCCTATTTTTCAAGCCAATAACGGATCGTATGTCCGTGTACCTATGGAGCAGTCAGCTGCCACTGCTGTTCGGCTGTATTCAATCGCAGCGGCGACTGGGAGACTTCATGGGTGCCCGGTATTTGATCGTAAATACCGCCGGCATCCTGAAGCGCTTTAGTGCCTCGCCTCATATTAATCAGCTTGTAGTAGCCATCCCCTGTATCGACGATTTTCCAAAGCTGCTCGCTCAAGTTCCAGCTTGCCGGCGTCAAGGCCAGCCGATGGGTTTCCGGTACGTTACTGTAGGGATCCCCGGCATCCTGCAGCAGCAGATTTGGATTTGCCTTGCTTCTAATGGTATATAGGCCGTTGCCTGCCGGCGCAATCGTCCATGCCTGCTCGGTCATATTCCAGCCTGCGGGGGCGGCGGCGACATTGGCGGTACCGGCAATGCCGTTGTAGATCCCTCCGGCATTGTGCAGGGCAAGCCCGGATTGGCGATTGATCCAGCGGTAGTCGCCGGACAATCCGATGGCCGATCCGTCATTGACCGTCGTATAGATCGCTACGCCGCGGGCCGGAATCGTATCTGCGAAAGAAGTGCCGACACTGCTGAATACTGCGCTGGCGCCGACGACCGCATCGCCGGCCGGGACGGATGCCGGGTCGTACAAATGCTTGCGGAAGTTCCGGTTTAACACCGATGAAAAGTTAACAGTAAAGCTGCGGGCGGCTGTATTCGAGTTTACCACCATCACCGTATAATTGCCGTCGGGGAGCCGGGTCGCGGTAATACGCAGATTATCCGCCCCTGTAGTGCGGAATACCTTCGTCCCTGCGCCACCTAAAAATTTGGCCATAAGCGCAAAGGCTTGATAATGCGGTCTCGGCTGTATGCTAGCCGGCAGCCAAGGCATTGTTCCCCATTTATGCAGCCCGTTATAGAAGGAATCATTGTTGGACAAGTTTTGAAGGGGAGGGACATAATACTGATCCTGATAAAGCCAAATCAAAGTGCTTTGGGCGCCGGCATTGATGGCGCCGGCGTTGGCCTCGGCGATATACGTGCCATAATCGGCCAACTCTCGCTTCGCCTCCTGCTGCAGGCCGTATTCGTCCAGCCAAAATGGCTTTCCGGTAGCGGCTATATCGCTAACGGAGGAAGCGGTAATCGCGTTCCAGCCTTCATAACCGCCTAGGTTGTAGTCATGGCTGGAATAAATATCGATGGCGCTGTTCAAATTTTGTACGGCATTTTGCAGCCAGACGCGATTATTGCTCAAACTGGTCGCATTCGGCCCGACCAGCTTGACCAAGCTTCTGCGGCCGTCGTCCACAAGCCGCTGATGCAATTTGTTGACGACATGATTGTAAAAGGTCAATTGAGTATAGCCTGGCGGAAGCCCGCCGCAGCCGCAGTAATCGCCGGGCTCGGTGAACAGAATCAAATATTTGACGTTGCTGAACCCTTTGACATTGACAAGCTGCTGGATGGAGTCACTCACCCAGCGGGTATATGTATCTACATCCGCTTCCGTCGGTACGCAATCGGCATCCGAGTTCGTACAAGTATGCTTCGAGAACCACCATCCCACCTGCAAAGCGACATCAACCTGGCGATCCTTCATTGCCTGCAGCCAGTTGTAGAACGCGGTCATCCTGGCAGAATTCCAATTGTAGCTGCCGCCCCATGAGGGCATCGCCCAGTCCGAGCCATACCAGGTACGGGCGATTTTTAGTCCGGCGCCGGAGACGCGATCGAACTCCAAATTGCGCAGATCCGCCGTCATTCCTTTATTACTGGATTCAGGCATATAGGCAAATCCGTGATATGTTCCGCCCAAGCCAAGAAAGTTTTCCTGGATCACGTTTTCCAGATTGACGGAAAGCGTGCTGCCGGTGCCGGCGCCAGCGGCCTGGCCGGAAAGAGGAAGAAGGGAAAAGACAAGGACAATGCAGCAAAGCGTGATGTGTAAACGATGAAATTTCATGTAAGTAAGCCACCTCCTGTCATTTGTAGCTCAATCATAATGCCGTAACGGCAAATTGAATAGGAGACAATATTGACGTCGCTCGTCTTTTATTGACTTAAATGACAACAAAAGAGCTTCTATGTCAATAGAAGAGGATACAAACCCGGCTGCGGCATGCTTTATAATGAAGGTATGAAAACGACACAGAAGCATTACAAGATGACGATTTTCCCTAAATTGATTATGCTGCTGCTGCTAGTCATCGTACCGCTATATTTTATAAGCTTGACGCTGAACCGGTCCGGAGAGGAGAGCGTACGGTCGGAAATTGCCGCCGCCACGAAATCGAAGATTTCCATGAATTTGCGGCTGCTGGAGCAGGACCTTCTGCGGCTGCTTAATTTGCAGAAGGAATTTGTCAGCGATACCGATTTAAGCGACCTGAGCTTGCTCGTCTCGGGTGAGCTTTCTTTTGAAGATGTGAAGGCGGTTACACGGCTTCAGCGCCATCTTGACCTGATTTTGACTTCGACGCTTTATGCCGATGGCGTCAAGGCGTATTTGCCCAATATGAACAAAGCGGTTACGAATGAACGGTATTTTGAAGAAATCGACCGCTCCGAGCTGATGGGCATGCAGGACGTGCAAAGCGGATCGCATCTGATTTCCTGGAATCGGCAGCTGTATACCGTATTTCATTATCCGGATTCCTACCCTATTACCCGCCAGCTGCCGGCTTACACCATCAGCGTTCATTTGTCGAATGACGCTCTCCGGCAAACGCTGCGCCAATTCGAGACGCATGGCGATAGCGGGGCGATTCTGCTCGACAATGATGCCGAATGGTCGATCGCCTCAGGGGAGAACGATGGGCTCAATCAGGCAATGACCGCTTTCGCTTCAGCGCAATTGACCGCAGCTGCCGGGCAGCCGCCAGCCGGGGGAGCCGCTACGATGAACTATCGCGATTCGGCATATCTTGTTTATTACGAGACATCACAGAAGCTGGGCATTACACTGCTGCATTATATTCCGGAGGAGCAAGTCGTCGGTCCCTTGAACAAATACAGACAGTGGTTTTGGGGACTGACCATTGCGTCGGCTGTCATTATCGTTCTGTTCTCCTATTGGATTCACCGCATAATCCGCCGGCCGCTAAACGGGTTGCTGCGGGCTTTCCGCAGGTTGGAGACCGGGGATTTGCAGGCGCGGCTGAAGTGGAACAGCAAGGATGAATTTTACGATTTGTATGAGCAGTTTAATATGACAGTGACAAAGCTGGATCATTTGATCCAGGAAGTCTATGAGCATAAATTCCGCACGCAGCAGGCGGAGCTCCGCCACCTGCAAGCCCAGATCAATCCGCATTTTTTATACAATAGTTATTACAATTTATTCCAATTAGCCAAGCTGCGCGATATTGATAAAGTGATTCATACTGCCAAGCATTTGGGTCAATATTTCCAATATATAACAAGGGATGCGGATGCTGTGTCTCTGGAAACCGAACTTCGCTTTGCGCAAGCGTACATCGAGATTCAGTCGGTCCGTTTTGAAAACCGGATTGCTGTGCAAATCGACGAGCTGCTACCGCTCTTTGCCCAGCTTCAGGTGCCGAAGCTGATTATTCAGCCTGTCATCGAAAACAGCTATAAATACGGGCTTGAGGATAAAAAAGAAGGCGGCCGGCTTACAGTCAAGTTTGTCCAGCAGGAGCACGCTGTTTTAATTATGATCGAGGACAACGGAGAAGCGGCGGATGAAGATTTGATCCACAAACTGAACAATCAATTTAAAGAGACGAATTTTGTCCTGCACAACTCTTCGGGTACAGGCTTGAACAACGTCCACAGGCGGCTGCGGCTGCAATTCGGAGGGGAAGGCGGATTGAGCGTCTACCCGAGCCGGCTCGGAGGGCTGGGCGTGCGCATACAAATCCCGATCCTATTCAAAAGCGAGGGAGACACCAATGCATCGACTGTTGATCGTTGACGACGAGCCCAATATCGTGAAGGGGCTTTATGCATTATTTGCGGAATGCAGCCATTTGGAGCTGGAAATTGTTTGCGCTTTCTCGGCTGACGAAGCGATTGCCGGACTTAGTCGCGGCAAAATCGATGTGATTTTGTCGGATATCCGCATGCCGGGCATGAACGGGCTGGAGCTGCTGGAGGAAGTGAGCAGCCGCTGGCCGCGCTGCAAGGTTATTTTTTTAAGCGGCTATAACGACTTCCAATATGTTCAGTCGGCTATGCGCAACGGGGCTGTTGACTATTTGTTGAAGTCGGATGACGATGATAAGGTTGTAGCCGCCGTGACCAAGACACTGGAGCAAATATCGGAGGAGCTGATGTCCGAGACGTTCATCGAGCAGGCGAAGCTGCAGCTGCAGCAGGCGATTCCGGCGATGAGGAGAGACTGGATCGGCCAGATTTTGCGCGGGGAGAAGCTCGCACGCGTCACGCAGAATCTGCTCGACGAATTGCGGATCGCTTTGTCGGAGCAGGAGGAGGTATATCTGGTGTTCGGCAGAATCGACCGCTGGCAGGAGGAAATCAGCATATCCGACCAGGAGCTGTTGATCTATGCGGTGCAAAACATCGCCACGGAGCTGCTTTCCGGCTGCCGGCTTGTCTCTGTCAATTTAGCGGAGGCGAAGCTGGTATGGCTGATTCAGCCGGCCGGCGGCGGAGCGGAGGAACGGCCGCCTAAGCAGCGGTGGGACAGAACGGTACAATATGTGCAGGGGGTATTGGATACTGTCCAAGATACATGCCGGAGAATGCTGAAAATAAAAATGTCCTTTGTCTCAAGCCGTATGCCGGTTCCCTGGAGCGCCTTAAGCGATCAGTACGCCAGACTGGAAACGCTGATGATCCAGGGTCTCGGTCAAGGTGAAGAAATGCTGCTGACCGAAACGGCTTCTTCGGAGGAGAAAGCCAGGGAGCACGGGGCTGCCGATAGCATGGCATGGCGGAAAAAAATCCGGATGGCCTCTCAGCTGGAGCTGCTGCTGCAAAACGGGGAAAAAACGTCTTTCATGGCCAAAATGAAGGAACTAATGTGCTTTGACCAGCATGAGGATATGAACTACTACCAATATATAGAGGTTTACTATGCCATCGCTTTAATATGGGTGGGGCATCTGAATCAGTATCAGCTATGGGAGAAGCTGCAGGACGCTTTCCCGCTGGACAAACTGACGCAGCTGCAAGCTCATATCTCCTGGACGGATGCGGAGCGTTATTTTCTGGAATTGGCCGAGCTTGTATTCAGCTGGAGCGAGACGGAGCGGGAAGAGCGGACGAATGAGGTCGTCTCGCGCATCAACCGCTACATTCATAGTCATTTGGCCGAGGACACGTCGCTTTCCCGATTATCGGAGCTGGTGCATTTAAATCCTTCCTATCTTTGCCGATTCTATAAGGTAGAGGCGGGCATCGGGCTATCGGAATTTATAACGGAGACGAAAATAGCGAAGGCCAAGACGCTGCTGGATGATCCGTCCATGCGGATTCTTGATGTTGCTGCGGCCGTCGGCTTTGATTCACCGTCGTACTTCGGCCGCTTCTTTAAGAGAGAAATCGGGATGTCCCCTCAGGAATATCGGGACCGGCACAATCAGCAGAAGGGAGGAGGAGCCAATTGAGAACAGGCGGCAAAATAATGGTAGCTGTACTGGTGATGGCCGGGTTGCTGACGGCAGCCGCCTGCGACCATGAGGCGGATACAGGCAGCGGCAACGGGCAGGCGGTCGAGAGCCTGATGCCAGAGTCTGCGGATGGGGCGGATGAGCCGTTGGGCAAATATGACCCGCCAATCGAAATTACGGCGCTGCGGCCGATCGACAATGCGACCAAATACAGACCGGGAGATTCGCCGGAGCATAATGTGTGGATCAAAGGCTATGAGGAAGAGCTGGGCATCAAGATAAAGTTTCCATGGTCAGCCAATTTCACGGACAACAAGTACGATGAAAAAATGAACGTAGCGCTCGCTTCGGGCGATATCGCCAATGTGATGCAGGTTAACCCTTCGCAGCTCAAACGCATGGTGGAGGCCGGACAGCTTGAAGAATTAACAGATTTGATCGACAGGCTGGCAACGCCGCTTACAAAGGATATTTTAAGTCAGGATGGCGGCAATGCTTTGAAATCGGCCACCTTCGGAGGCAAGCTGATGGCGCTGCCGATTACGAATTCAGCCATTGATTCGTCGCCGGTCTTGTGGGTGCGGACCGACTGGTTGAAGAAGCTGCAGCTCCCTGAGCCAAAAACGATGGATGATGTTGTACGCATCGCCGAGGCCTTTGCCTATCAGGACCCGGACGGCAATGGCAAGCCGGATACAATCGGACTCGGGGTCAGCAAAGAGTTATGGGGCGGCTTTCCCGCCTTGCAAGGTTTTTTTAATGCTTACCATGCCTACCCGAACTTATGGATTAAAGATCGTGAAGGAAAGCTGGCATTCGGTTCCGTACAGCCTGAAATGAAGCCCGCGCTGGCCATGCTGCAGGACATGTACCAAAGGTCGCTGCTGGACAAGGAGTTTGCTTTAAAGGACGGCGGAGAAGTGGCCGAGGATGCGATCAATGGCAAAGTCGGCATGTATTTCGGCGATATGTGGACACCGCTGTGGCCGCTGCAAAACGGCAAAGATAAAGATCCGGAGATGGAGTGGGCGCCCTACCCGGTACCATCTGCGGACGGCAAGCCTGCATTTGTCCAAAATATTTTTCCGGTGCGCGCTTATTTTGTTGTTACGAAGGGCACGAAGCATCCGGAGGCGATCGTCAAGATGCTGAATATGTTTGTGGAAAAAAGTTGGGGGGAGCATAGCGAGCCGTTGAAATATTCCAAAGGGGAGGACGGACTTGAGCTATTCAAGTACGCCGTCGTACAGGCGTGGCCGGCCAACAGCAATTTGAACGTCCATCTGCATGTTGCGGGTGCGCTGGCGACCGGCGATACGGCAGCACTCAATCAGGATGAAAAGCAGGTTTATGATAAAATCAAAGCCTATCAGCAGGGCGACAGGAGCAATTGGGGGATGGACCGCGTGTTCGGCGAGGTGAGCGCCTTCTCGGTTATTAATAATTATGTAAAAAATAAATTGCTGCTGGCAACCGGATTTTACGGCGCCGCTACGAGCAGCATGAGCCAGAAACAGTCGGCCCTAGATAAAAAGGCAACGGAGCTGTTCACCAAAATTATTATGGGCTCGGCCGATATTGACGATATTGACCGATTTGTCGAATCGTGGAGCGAACTGGGCGGCAAACAAATTACAGATGAGGTCAACGCATGGGCGGCGCAAAACAATTAGTTTATATGGACTATTCAAAACGGGACCAAAGATTTACAATATTCATAGAAGGATAGTGACTTATGTCACAGTGTCCTTGGCGGCAAATCGTCATAATGAACTCGTAAGCTTGTTAAATATGTAGAGAATCTTACATCCCGTCAGGAGGCAAGCAGATGAAGCTATCCACAAGCCTGGTTACTAAAATTGTAGTCGGCATCAGCTTGGTAGCGGCTACAACGTATGGTACCAGCGCCTTTTTTATTTTTGTGCTTAAGGATTATTTGGCGCCGGACATGGAATCTTGGTTATTTACCAGCATAACCTTTGGCCTGGGGGTATTTTGGACAGGGCTGCTCGGCTGGATTACAGCAAGGTGGCTGGTCAAGCCGCTAAACGATCTGCACAGCGCTGCGGTTATCGCCGCGGAGGGGGATTTAAAGGCAGGCGTAGCGATCCCGAAGTCCAAGGATGAATTGACGCAGCTGGCTGCATCATTCAACAAGATGATTTCCAGTCTTCGCGGCATTGTGGCCAATATCGACGAGCATTCCACGGCAACCGGACAAGAGGTGGAGCATCTGCGCTTGTCTATGGAGCAGGCGGCTGTACTGCTGACAGAGGTCTCAGAACGGGTAGGGGAGATTTCGGCCAATACGGATACCCAAGCGCAGCTGTCGCAGAGAATGTATGCTTCGATTGAAGAGATTGCCGAATTATCGGGCGCTGCAGCCAATTGTACAGCGGAAGCCCAGCAGGATGCCGAGCAAATGTCGGCAGCTATGGCGAGCAGCAATGAAGCGATCGACTCCTTGTCAACGGCAATGGACCGTCTGGCTGTGGAAGGAAATGAGACGACAGTCATTATGAAAAAGCTGGAGCAGCACGCGGAGCAGATCGGCCAGATTGTGCATGTTGTCGAAGATATTTCTTCGCGCACACATTTGCTGGCTCTGAATGCCTCCATTGAAGCGGCTCACGCCGGTGAGCATGGACAAGGTTTCCAGGTTGTTGCGGTCGAAATTAGAAAGCTGGCGAACCATACGACGACTGAAGTGAAGCATATCGGAGGATTGATCGAGGCGATTCACTCCGATTTGACGATTGCGGTTAATCGCATGGAAGCGCAGGCCGAGCATACATACGAGGGATCGGTCAAAACAAGCGAAACGATCGGTCATTTGCAGTTGATTTCCGAAGCCGCCGCGCGTACGGTTGAGGCGATTAATAAAATTGCCGATTTGATGGAAGTGCAATCGGTCAAAATGAATACGATGCTGTCGGGCGCTGAGCAGGTCGCGCATGTAGCCGGCGAAAATGCGGATAAGCTGAGCAAAATTGCAGGCTCCGTTCAGGAGCAGAATGCAATGGTGCAGGAGGTAGCCGCGGCGTCTAATGAGCTGCAAAATATGACGGCCGCCCTGCAGAGCGGGATCGGCAAGTTTCAATTTAAATAATAGCAAAAAGACATTCTATGGAGTGGTTAGGCGGCTGCTCCAATAGAATGTCTTTTTTTTAGGCCGATTTACGCGGTCAGGCGAAAATTTTGCATAAAACGCAACATTTGCAGGACATTTTTCCGAAATTTACGGAAATGTTGTACGTTCTGCAACAACTTGCCCCTCTAAGTCCGCCCGTAGGTGTGAATTGTTGCATTTCGTACATCATTTCGGACATCCCGCAGCTTTGAGTATAGAGATCTTGCACAAAGTACAACATTTGCCTGTAAGAGGCCTCACTGTGAGGCCGCCCCAGCTAGTACTGGACAAACCTTCCCACCACTTGCGCCGCTTCTGCCCGAGTAGCATAAGACATTGGGGCGAATCGCCCCGAGCCCTGGCCTTGCATTAGCCCGGCGGCAATGATACTGCCAGCATCGGCTTGCGCCCAGCCGGAAATTTGGCTGCGATCTTTGACCGCCTGAAGTCCCTGTTCACTCCCAGGAAGAGGCTTTTTGCTTATTTTCGCCGCGCGTGCAAGCAGAACGGCAATCTCCTGCCGAGTGATGCTTGCTGCCGGATCAAATGTGCCCTTCGCGGTTCCGGTGAGCAGCCCCGCTGCATAGGCGGGGGACGCAGCATCATAATACCAGGCGCCATCCGGCACATCGGAAAAAGGAGGCGCAGAGCCGGACTCCGGTAGCTCCAATGCCTGAGCCAGCATCGCGATGAACGCTGCCCGGCTGGTCACAGCGGCGGGTTCAAACCACCGATCGGACGTACCGCTAATGATGTGTTTGGCGGCCAGCATCTTGATTGTCCGGTAAGCCCAGTGCGACGGCGGTACATCCTCGAATGTTTTAGAATACTCCAATACAGCCACTTTCGATTGATCGGTCAAAGGGATACTTATGGCTGCCCTATTTTTTGCGATGTTACCGCCCATATAAGTCCAGCTTTTTAGCTTGTTATCGTAGAGATAAATGCCCAGCAGTGCTGGATCCATGTTCTCGTCCGTATAAGGCAGCTGGACCGAGACGGTTTCGGCCGGGTTCAGCTCAGGAATAATGACAGTGCCGTCGGCCAGCTTCAGCCGGATGCTTATATGGAGCGTATCGCTCGCAAAGCGCACCGCTGCTGTTCCGTCGGATACTTCGGCAGCGTTTGGGCCCGGTGCTGCTGCTGATGATGATGATGATGCCGGCGTAAATTCCATCGACACAATAAGCGCGGCCTTGTCATCCTGTCCGGCCTGTGAGCGCAATGCGCGTATGGAATTTAAAGGGAATTCCGCGATTGCGTCCCCGAATTGCACCAGCAGCGCACGTTCACTGATCTGTACCAACGGGATTTCAACCGTTGATTCGCCATTGGCTGCTTTGACCGCTGCTTTTCCGTCTTCTATGGTGACGATTGGAGCAGAAGCCGTGTTACTGATGCTGCCAATATAGCCATTACCGCCACTATCGGTTCCCCCTGACCCGCCGGCTGAATAAGGCATGGCCAGCGACTGTCCCATTGCCAGCGGCTTTACGGATGAGCTGCCGAAGTATGAGCCGGACAGTGCGATCATACCGTTTTCCCCATTAATAGTGTAGTTGAGTTTTTTGCCGCGGATCAGCAGGTTGGAGACGCCGTTGTCATCGGCAAACAGCCGGACTGCGTATGGCGTGCCTTTGTCATAATCCAACCCGTTGCGCAGCAGAACATTTTCGATTAACTGCACCATGCCGAATAATGAAGGGCGGACGCCTTGCGGCACTGGCGGGCTGTCATTGGTGTAGTTCTCTGCGAACACATTGCCTGTACGCACGATATCACGCATGGCGATCTCCACCATTTTGGCGGCTTTTTCGGTCTGGCCTTTGTTGATAAGGCCGTAGATCGTATAGCCCCAGTCCGGCTGCTTCGGATTAACGAAGCCGGCGAAGGACTGCTCCTCATTAAACCAATTGTTGAATAACTGCAGCATTGTCGTCAGGTAAGAGCCTGCAAGCTCATCCAGGTATAATCCAGTCGTTACCCATAGCGCGTTGGCCGGATTTCTGCTTCCGGTAGCAACATCATAATATTGCACGGGCAGGGAGGACGGCGTTTCCCAGAACCAGACTTTATATTGATCAAAGAAGGCTTGGCGCTTTGCAGCCCAGTCTGCGACATCAGCCGTCCTGCCGAGAATCGCAGCAATTTCTTCCATGCGCTGAATGTCGATTAACGCGGATACGACAAATTCGGCATCCCGCTCATCGGGATTGTCATGCGTGCCATAAATCCAGCGCGGATTGGCAATGCGCCAGTTCAGATAACGGGTGAGCGCCGGATAGACATCGGTCAGACTGTCAATATCACCTGTAGCTTCATAGAGAATAAGCGCTGTCTGGGCTTTGCGCGAAGGCAGGCTTTCACCGCCAAGCTGCCCGTCTGTCTGTACGAGCGACATGAGCCCGCGAAAGGCATCCCATGCTGTGTTAGGGTCAATATAGGCGTAGAGCTGAATGCCCATCAGACTGTCCCAAGACGCCGTGAAAGGATTGGCCGGCTCCCCTTCGTCCCACATGGAGGCTTTGCCTGTAGCCATCTGAGGATAAGGGTAGGCGGCATCCTGTGGCAGCACATTCTGCGCCAACAGCACCCAGGCGGTATAGTAGTCATGCTTGACAGCAGCTGCAGTAGCGCCTTTGCGCATAATGGTCGGCATATCGAATCGTTCCGGCCGAGGCACGGAAGTGAGATATTGATCCCAGTAGGCTTCACGGCCGGCACGGATTTGCGGCAGATTTGCAGTTAGCGGTGCAAGCGCCCAAGATGCCAGATTCGCGCTGTCCGCGGCAGTTCCGACAGCGGCAGCTACGATCAGCTTGCCGTTCGGGAGCTGCTGCGCATCGAGCTCCATCAGCCAGAAGCCTGCTGCAGGTGCCTGCGTCAGAGCATCCTTGCCTGCCAGCATATCGCTCTCGGAGGCAAAGTAGCGGATATTCGCAGCGGATGCGGCGCCGTTGACAGCAATAGCATAAGAATGTGCGCCCTGATCGACTGTCAGCACTTGATTGGCCCATTGAATATTGCCGCTATATTTCCCGGCCAAATACAAATCGCTGTTGGCGGCGGTAATTCCACTTAGATCTGCTGTGCGTACGACAGTTTGTTCATTATAAAAGAAATCCTCGCCCTCGATAGCTGAGCCATCCTGATAAGCGGCCTGAAAGGGCAGCGAAGCAGGGGTCCATTCTGTCGTATAGCTGATCGCACCTTCGATCTGCTCCGTTACGCTCAAAATTTGCAGATTGTCAAAGGTAACCGACGCGCTCTGGCCTACGGCAAACAGGTAGACCCGAAATGATTTTGTTCCCGTCCAGCCGGTCAACTGTCTAATATCAAAGAGGTAATTACCTTCTTTGCTGCTGTCGAGCTGCAGGGCATATTCCGAAGTACCGTCATTGACCTTCAACGCCCAGCGTCCGGTCAGCGCGGACACCGTTACTTCAAGCATAGGGGTGTCGTCCAAATTGACGGTGACCATATTTTTCGTATAGATGGCTTGCCAAGGAGGAGAGGCATCGGCGGCAACGGTCAGTTTCACGCCGTGGTCTCCTGCCCGCTCTACCAGCAGATCGGATGGCTTGCCCTGATCAGGCAGACCGATCGTCCACATCGTTTGATCTCCGATGTCCGGACGCCAGCCGTATTGAACGTCTCCGTCAGCGCCCGGAATGCCCTTGTAGAGCATGACCATATCGGCGAGCTCGCGGCTGGTTCTCGGGCTTGCCGTATTCAAGTAGCCGAGATTGAGCGGGAGGGTGCTCCGGTTGCTGTATTGCGATGCCGTGGTGCCGCCCAACTGTTTGAAATCGTACGGATTGATGACGATTTTGGAGCCGGGGATGCTTAAATCCCGGCGCTGTTTGTCGCCGGTTTCGCGCAGATCAGCGCTTGCGGGCACAGAAGCGTCGGCAGCTTCATCGGGCGTTTGCCCGTTGTCGGACGGATTGTCCGGTACAGGCATGGCTCCGATGATCCGCAGATTGTCAATTGTAATACTGGCATTGCCGCCAATCGCCCACAAATCGACAGAGAACGTTTTTTCTCCGGTCCAGCCGGTGAGCGCGGCAATATCGAAGGTGAAGTCGCCGCTGTCATTCCGGTCTCCCCCGGTCAGAGAGACGTCAGCGTTCCCGTCATGCACCTTTACGCTCCAGGCGCCTTGCCCGGCATTTACGGAAAGTGCCAATACGGGATGGTCTTCCATCTTGAACTTCAATTTCTGGCGGCTGCCTAGTTTTTGCCATGGCGGATTGGCATCCTCACGTACAGAAAGTTGAACGCCGTTAGTGCCGGCTGCTGCTGCTGCCGTCAATCCCGGATCTACAAGCCAGCTATCCTCCAGATGGGTAAAATCGGCCTGCCAGCCGATCACCTCTTCAGGATCGGCAGAGCTGATTCCTGGTGCCGAAAGTACTTGGCTTACGGTCAGCAGAGTCACAAGCAGTATCGATACCCAGCGACATGATGTCTTCATTGAATCTCATCCTTTCATTAAATGAATGAATACAGGATGGGCCTCTCTCCTGAAAAAGCGGGGGCGTTCACAGATATTCTGTCATCGTTGCCCCGCCTTCACGCTCTCTCTACTATTGGCCGTTGTATGGGTTTTCCTTCAGAAACGCCTCAAGCTGCTTTTGCATCTCGTCCCGCACTTTTTGCGCGCCGGCTGCATCCATTTTCTTCTGAATACTTTCGATATTGCTCATCATCTGATCCTCTGGAATCATGCCGTCGAGAAGCGGGCGCTGCATGGTGGTCACATCATTCAGCTTAGCCTGCTCCGTCTTCACATTCTCTACGTTAAAGCTGAAGCCTGCAGCAGGATCTTTATACAGAAACTCGGAATCGCCGATATTTTTCATAATTTGAATGACTTCATCCGGCGTATTCGACAGCTGTCTCGTATATTGCGGATTCCAGGTCAGCTCATAGCCCGGGAAGTTATAGATGCTGTTCAGATCTTTGCCTTCCGGCAGGCTGTATTTGTCAGTGCCTTCTGCAATCCAATCCTGTCCTTCAATCCCGAATTGGATCAGGTCATGATTACTTTGTTCAGCAAAGATCCAATCCACAAATTGCATGACGCGGTCCGCATATTTGGAGTTGGTCGGGATGGCAAGGAAGTTCCAAGCCTGGAACGTGCTGGGCATCTGCTTGGGCACGGACTCGCGCAGTGCTTTATCCATCATGAAGTAGCCGATTTCCGCATCCGGGAGGGTAGTGGCGACTTGCTGAACGATGTCGGAGTAGGTGTCGATCCCGCGGAAATAGGATGCAGCTTTGCCGGCTTTGAATTGATCCTCCGCCGATTTTTGGCTGAGCACATCCTTTTCAAGATAGCCCTTGCTGTACCATTCATGCGCTTTCTTGACCGGCCACAATGGATCAAGCGCTTGCAATTCCTGCGGCAAATATTGACGGTATTCGGGATCAAGCTCCGGAATCCAGGTCTTCGCGACATATGGCGTGCCGTCAGGCTTGATGACCATGCTGACATTAGTGCTAAAATTATGCTTCTCCGTAAAAGGACCATAAATTTTTCTCAGAAAACCGCTCGCGGCATCGATAGCGCCGTTAAAGCCGAACGGAATCATGCCGGGCTCATTTTTCAGGACAGCATCATAAAATTGCTCCAGCTCCTCTGTGTTTGCCAGTGTGCCGTTTGTGCCAATGCCGTATTTTTTCGCCAAATCCTTGCGGTAATAGATCGTGTCCGCGCTGGTGAAGGTTGTCGTGAATGGTACAGCATAGGTGTGATACTCGCCTTGCGCATTTTGGAATTTGTTATTGCTGAGGTATTCTTCATCGAACGCCTTTTTGAGCCCTGGATACTGGTCGTTGTTGAAGTAATGATCCAGATTTTGCACCAAGCCTTTGGAGACGGCCTGATTGATCGGCAGCCCGCTAACCCAGGGAGCAGTGAAGAAGGCATCCACCTTTTCGCCTGCTGTCAGTTTGAGGTTGACCGTGCTGCCAATGTCGGCAGCATTTGTCCAATGCCAGTTGATTTTTACATTAAGCGCATCTGCCGTTTGCTTAGAGAATTCATCCATGACAGCCTGCAGATTGTTGGGCTCGCCTCCATTGCCGGAGAACAGATAAAAATCCAGTTTGACCGCTTCTTGCTTTTGCTTTGTTTCGCCGTTGTTGCCGGCTTGGGCATCGTCTCGCCCGGGCTGCGGAGCATTGCCATTATTGGCGCCGCTGGAGCAGCCCGTGAGTAGCAGCGTTGTCAGCAGCATGCCAATGGCGCCTGTCCGTATGCCTTTGAGTGACTTGCGCATGCCTTCATCCTCCCTTTTTTTATGTGCAGATATGAATGATCTATGCTGGAACCGGCTTCATCTTCGCTTGAGAAGATAGGCGGTGAACAGCCAATCGGTCTTGAACCTGGGCAATAGAAAATGGAAGCAGGTCTTACCCCTTTACCGCCCCGATCGTAATTCCCTTGAGAAAATACTTCTGCAGGAACGGGTAGAGCAGGATGATCGGGCCGATGCTGATCATAGCCGTAGCCATTCGTACGCCGACGGACGGTATAGATTGCCCGCCCAGCGCCGCCCGCGCTTTGGAGCCTAGCGAGGACTGCAGAAAGTCGACTTGTGTCTGGATTTTCATAATGAGAAATTGCAGCGTGTACAGCTTTTGATCATCAATGAATAGGAGTACCTTGAACCATTCGTTCCAATAGCCCATCGCTGCGAACAGGCCGATGGTCGCCAATATTGGCTTGGACAGCGGCACGATAATTTTGACGAAAATGTACATATCATTCGCACCGTCGATTTTGGCCGATTCTGATAGCGCCTCCGGCAAGGTTGCGAAGTAATTGCGCATCAGAAAGACGTTGTAGGCGTTTAGAGCGGCGGGGATAATGAGTACCAATATATTATTTTGCAGATGCAGCAGCTTGGTCGTCAAAATATAAGCAGGCACCAGGCCGCCGTTAAACAGCATCGTTGCATAGGCGAACAGACCGATGCTGTTGCGGTATTTGAGCGTTTTGACGGTCAGCGGGTATGCAAAGGCAGCTGTCAGAATCAAGGTTAACAGCGTACCGGCGGCTGTCGAAATGATCGTGATCAGGTACGCCTGCATGACAGAGTCAGTGCCTGTAAAGACCAGCTTGTAGGCCGCCAAACTAAACTCCTTCGGCCAGAGCCCGTAGCCATGTCTGACCATGCTCATCTCATCGCTGAATGATGATACGAGCGCTACCCAGAGAGGGAACAGGCAAAATAAAGCGAATGCCCCGGTACAAAGATATAAAAATCCGGTTAAGATTTTATCGCCTAATGTGGGCTTATCCATCATGGTTCATCCTTTCGCGTTAAAACAATGCGGAATCTTTGTCCAGCTTTTTGACGATGCCGTTCGCAGTTATGACCATAATAAAGCCGATTACCGATTGGAAGAGCGATACGGCCGACGACATGCCGATATTGCCGTCAACACGCAGAGCGCGGTATACGTACGTATCAATAATATCGGTCGTAGGGCGCAATAGTGGGTTGTCGCCAATCAGCGCGTAAATCATGCCGAAATCACCTACGATAATGCTGCCGACACTTAGTATAAACAGCATAATCGTCGTCGTGCGCAGCATCGGTACAGTAATGCGCCAGATCGCTTGAAACCGGCTGGCGCCGTCAATTTTGGCCGCTTCATAGATTTCCTGGTCAATGCCTGTTATCGTCGCCAAATAGATGACAGTGCCGAAGCCGACGCCTTTCCATAAGCGCAGGAAAACGAGCAGCACAGGCCATACATCCGGGTCCTGATAAAAGTTGATCGCCTGCAGACCAAGGGCGGAGAGCAGCTGGTTCATCAGACCGCCGTCCGTAGCGAAGAGCGAAGTGGCAAATACGGCTACAACTGTCCAGGAAATAAAATTGGGCAGAAACATGAGCGACTGGAACGTCTTGGAGAAAAATTTGATCCGCAGCTCATTCAAGCCAATCGCCATCAGCATTTGGACGATGAGGCCGGTTACAATAAACAGGGCATTCAAATAAATGGTGTTAACCGTAATATGAATCCAATCGTCGGAGGTGAAGAAAAACTTTAGATTGAACAGCCCGACAAATTCGCTTTTCAGGCCGTATAAGCCGGCAAGCGGGTTGAAATCGACAAAGGCATAATAGAGACCGACCAGTGGCAAGTAGTTGAAGATGAAGAAAAATAGCGCCCCGGGAAGCAGCATGGCATACAGATATTTGTTTTTCAGTATTTCGCGTATGAACGTGGCTTGAGCGGCGGGAACCTTCATGCGTGCTCGACTTCCTTTCATGTTCTGCATTCATTGCATTCTTATATTCAATTTACGGCCCACAATCGCTCAAAACCAGTGCAATATCTATCGAAATCCCCCATTGTTAAAATTCTGAGCCGGTAAAACGGGCTCAAAAAAGACGAGGCGGCGCGTTTATTCGCCATGACCCTCGTCTGCATGGTTGTTACCGAACTGCTTGCGGAATTCATCCGGCGTCAGCTTCGTTTCCTTCTTGAATGCGGTATAAAAATAGCCGCTGCTTTGAAAGCCGGCGATCTCGGCAATCTGGTTGACAGTATGGTCTGTTTCGATCAGCAGGCTTTTGGCTTTGCTGAAGCGTTGTTCACTTATATAACTGGACAGCGTTTGCCCGGTCTGCGACTTGAACAGCGTACGCAAATAATTGGGAGAAAGCTTGACCAATCCGGCCAAGAAATCGACATTAAGCGCCGGATCGGCAAAGTGCTCCTCGATATAGGCTTGAATTTGCGCGGCCATGCCGCCATAGCGGGAATCCTTTTTGCGCCGGATGCCTGCCATCGCTTGCTGATACAGCTGCAGCAGCTTTGCTTTTCTTTCGAGCAGCGTATCCTGCCGGTCCATCATTTTATTGGTCTGCCAATAGTCCGTCTCAATTCCAAGCTCATGCAGCTCCTCAGGCTCGAACAGATTGCTGACCGTCCGTGCGGACATGATCGCAAGCTGATTCAACGCCAGCATCATCTCTTGACAGGTAAAAGGTGATATAGCTGAGATAAACGATTCCAGGCCGGCAGTCACTTTATCGTCATCTGCGCTTTTTAGGGCGTCGATGATTTGCTTTTCCAGTCCAAAGGGGTACTGGTACTCTTCCTGGCGGGCCGCTACGGTACCTGTATAGTCGAGGACGCTGCCATAGCCGTACACAAAGCAGTATTCCGCGGCTTGCAGGGCATGCACATACGACGTATGAATGCCCTTGAGCCCTTTTTCGGTTGTGCCTACGCTGACCGATAACGATAATTTCAGGTAGGATTGGCAGGCTGCCTGAATTTGCTCCAGCAATTGAACAGGCTTTTCTGCAGTCCGGCTCATGTTTATAATGACGACAACTTGATCCTCTCCGACCTCTACCGCTGCCGCCGGCAGTACCTCGCTCAATATTTCCTCCGCAATATTGGCCGCGCTAAACCGGTATAGCGACAGTGCTTTCAGCGACTGTCTGGCAGCAATATCCCGGCTTTGGTCAACCATAAACACCACTGTCAAAAATTTGTCGTCGCTCGATCCGAGCATGCCGGACTGATGATGCCATTCATCAGGATGGATGTAGCTGCCATGCAAGGCTTTCATGAAAAACTGGTTTCGCAGCAGAGAGCGATTGCGGTGCTGTTCAGACTTGTAAAGCTCAATATCGCCATTCAGCGATTCATAAACACGGCTTAAATAATCGTATTCATTAAGCGCAGCTGGTCCCTGCTCATCAGGCGGCACCTTTCCTTTGCTCCATGCTAACAACCGGCTGACCGGAGCGTACAAGTGACGGGTAAACCAGCCGGCGATGGCAATGCTGAGCAGGACAAACAGGCCGGTCATCACCATAATGTACTTTTGCAAATCTTTGACCGACCGGGTAAGCACGCTGTAATTGCTCACACTGACGAAGCTCCAATTCATCAGGCCGCTTGCATTCAGCCTGTAATACGAGATCAGCTGGTCCTGACTGCTGCCGGATTGATTGAAATAGCCGCTGGCATCGGGGCTGGCCAGGATGCGCTGGATAAAACCTGCGCCATGCAAATCCGGCAAAATTGCTCCCGGATCCGAACGGGAAATGACTCTCCCATCCTGGTCGATAATGAGGAGCGCGCTCGTGCCGGCACTATTTTTACTGACAATCATATTGCGGAGCAGGCGCTCGTCAATATTGTAAATCAGCGCACTTTTCAAGTTGTCATCGCTGAATATAACGGTAATAAGCTTTTTGTTCTGAACGCTCGCGCCATTGACGGTGTTGGCCTCACGCACAACCAGGCGGCTTCCGAGCTCCCCCGTCTGGTCATGATTTTGCAAATACTCATAAATGTCCTGATCGTAAAAGTCCGGCCGGCTGCGTACAGGTCCGATCGATGAGAACATAAGGCCGGCATCGGAATTGTACACATACACAGAATCAAACAGGGTGTAGTTCGTGATGATCTCGTTCAGGCTAGATGAAATGCGGCCATAATCAATGGCGGTGAGATCGGTGCGGATCATCGCATCCAGCAAGGTGCCGTTGGTCCGAAACTCCTTGTACATATAGTGGAAGGTCGTATTCCATAACTCGTTGAAGGTATTGGCGGTATGCTCCAGACTGTCTACCGTAACCTTCTTGATCTCCTGTACGCTATTGTTGGAGAATTTGCTGTACAGAACGGAGGAGAGCAGCGCAATCAGAATGGAGCCGATAATAATGTAGGAAAAGACAGTTTTGAGAAGCACCGACTTGCGGCGGATGTGCAATCTGATGTCTGCCATGCTGCGAAAGTAATTCTGAATGCTCTTTTTCTCTGTCCTTTCCATTCTATCTCCCCTAAACTAGCGTTGATTTGGCGTGACGATGCGGCCGTATCCCGCGAATGGATAATCAATGACGATTCTGCCAGCCTCAGTGTCGCCGATGCCGCTATATAAATCGGCTTTGCCGTCCTCGCGCATGACGATCCCGGAGGTAAAGGCACAATCAGTCAAATCGGGCTTTTTGGCGGGGCCGTCCGGGTAGCAGGAGCGGGTGCCGATAATTTGGTGGTTAAGCGCCTTATGCGAGGCAACATCCAGTACAAAAGAGGAGTTCATATAGACGAGTACAGTCTGTCCGTCGTCTCCAACCGTCTTGTAGCATCGGTGGCCGATAACCCCGATATGGCCGCTATCCAGATAGTAGGCCTGATTGCAGCCGCCCCACTCATTTTCTCCAAACAAATCCGGGATATATGGAGCGTTCTCAACAACCTCAGCCGTCAACTCGTCCAGACTGTTGATAATCGTAAACCCGACCAGTGACTCCGAGCCGTACTTTCGCCGGATTTCCTCGCTGCGCGGGCGCGAGAATACACCGATCCTTCCCTGATCCATCTCCACCAACCGAATATCCTTCATATAATCGGGACCGGTCGTAAAATAGTACAGGTCATGGATGTCAGTTCCTTTATAGAAATAACCGTAGTAGGTGTCAATGGCCGATTCGGAAAAGCGAACATGTGTTCCGCCCATAACAAGCTGCTCTCCAATAATGCTAATATAAGGGTCTTCCAGCTGGTAGATCATTGATCCGGGAACGAGTGTCCACTCATCCTTCGCTGTCCTGGAAAACAGTCTGGTCCAGGAGCGCGCCCATTCACCCCGGCGTTCCACACGTCCGAATATATAGTCCGACCCCTTCCAGGTAAAGGGGATGGACACGTTGTAGACATCGTATCCCTCGACCCCGCGGAAGTCAAGCTTGACGCTTTCATAGATTTTTTTGTCCTGTTCAAATTGCTGCCGCAAATCAATCAGCTTCATGAATCTTTCAGCCTCCTCAGTATCTCCTGATACTGACTGTACCGGCAATGGCAGCAATGAAATAGTGCGAAATTTACCGATTCGGGCTTTTGTTAATAATCTGACATGTGGTTCTCCGGCTCCGCTGTATCAACAATTGTATATGAAAGTAAAAAGGAGTATATCGAAGTACAAACACAGATCTGCTTATAATTATCATTGAAAGCGCTTTGACAGGGTGGGATTAATTATGACAGGAGGACAGAATAGTAATGAAACGTAAAGCAGCCATAATGTTGCTAGTATTTGTGATCGCTTTCATGACGGGCGGTTTTGAGCCTGGTTTCGCAGCTGCAGAGCCTCAAACACCGCCAGAAGCAACTCAAGAAAATCTTGCGCTCGGAAAAGAGGCCACGTCATCCAGCAATGAAATACCTGAATTTCATGCAGGCCAAGCAGTAGACGGCAAAATGGGAGAATATTCGAGATGGTCCTCTGGCCGAACAGACAACGAGTGGTGGACGGTTGATCTGGGGGAAGTTAAAACTGTAGGGAAGGTAATTATTAATTGGCGGACACCTGCAGAAACGTTCCGGATCATGCTTTCCGAGGATGGAGAAAACTGGACCAACGCGCTGCCGAAAGGCCAAACCCTTGCTGCTCCGCAAAGAGCTTCGGAAGCAGAGGGTGTTACCCAGGCCATCCAATTCCAGCAGCAGTCTGCGAAGTATGTGAAATTTGAAGGTGTAAAACAGAGACCGGTTGGAGAAATCAAATACGGTTATTCCTTCTGGGAGTTTGAAGTTTATGAGGGGGATGCTGAAATCCCTCAGCCTGAGGAACCAGCAAATCTCGCACTCGGAAAAGAGGCCTTTTCATCCGGCAATGAAGTGGATTATCTGGATGCAAGCAAGGCAGTAGACGGGCAAAACGGCAATTCGTCGAGATGGTCTTCTCTGAAAACAGACGATCAATGGTGGTATGTGGATCTGGGAGAGGTCACAACTGTAGGCAAAGTGGTCATCCACTGGCAAACACCTGCCGAAAAGTATAAGATTATGCTCTCTACAGATGGGCAAACCTGGACTAATGCACTGCCAAATGACCAGAATCTTATTGCTCCAAGCAAAAAAGTAGAAGAAACAGAGGCCATTGATGTCATCCAATTTGCTCAACAGTATGCGAGGTATGTGAAATTCCAAGGCGTAGAGCGCAGACCGGTAGCCGGAGTGACATACGGCTATTCCTTCTGGGAGTTTGAGGTATATGCAGAAGGAGATGCTTTGCCGCAAATTATGCAGCAGGTCAAGGATACGCTCAGTGTAGCGCCAGGTCAAACAAAGCTGGTGTTCCCTGAGGTTCCCGAAGGCTATGAGGTTACTCTGGCAGGATCAGACCGCAAGCCGGTCATTGACCTGAACGGCAATATTCATACCCCGCTTGTCAACGCAGATGTGAATTTGCTGGTGCAGGTGGCAAGCACTACAGACCCTGCTCTAATATTGCAGGATAACGTGCTTGTAACGGTTTCTGGTCAGCATGGTCTGATGGGGAAAGCGCCAAGAGTTATTCCTTCTCTTCAAGAATGGGTAGGAGCTGATGGACAATTTGCTCTTACGAAGCAGAGCCGCATTGTGGTCAATGGCGCTGATCAGACTGCGCTGCAGCAGACGGCAAACATTTTGAAACAAGACCTTCAAGCGCTTACGAATTTATCACTGCCGATTACATACGGCGAGCCGCAAGCCGGAGACATCTATCTGACACTGGATGCAGGCCAGGCCGCTCTTGGAAAAGAAGGCTACCTGCTTGAAATCAAGGATAGCGTGTCGATTGCAGCATCGGAAAACACCGGTGTATTTTATGGAACAAGAACCATCCTGCAGCTGCTTAGCCATGATGCTGATCATCTTCGTATGCCGAAGGGTGTAACACGCGACTATCCAAAATATGAAGATCGCGGCTTTATGCTGGACGTTG
This sequence comes from Paenibacillus sp. GCM10027626, assembly GCF_042676285.1. Taxonomy (NCBI): domain Bacteria; kingdom Bacillati; phylum Bacillota; class Bacilli; order Caryophanales; family Paenibacillaceae; genus Paenibacillus; species Paenibacillus sp. GCM10027626. The sequence goes on from NZ_JBHTHC010000006.1 coordinate 280,860, forward strand.
CCCGCAAGTTCTACACGATTGATTTTCTGCGTGACTATGTCAAAATAATGTCCTATTACAAGATGAATCGTTTCCAGATCCATCTGAACGACGATTTAGGTATAACGCTGCCTGACGGCAAGCGTGCTGCTTTCCGCCTGGAGAGCGAGAAGTTCCCGGGCTTGACCAGCAAAGACGGTTACTATACGAAAGCAGAGTTTAGAGATTTGCAAAAGCTGGGCATGGAGTACGGCGTGAATGTGGTGCCTGAAATCGATACACCGGGCCACTCCGGCGTGTTCATTGATTATGATCCATTGCTTGGCAAAAACAAAATGCTTGATGTTACAAGACCGGAAACCGTGCAGTTCGTCAAAGACCTGTTCGATGAGTATCTCACAGGCGATAACCCGACCTTTATCGGTCCGGATGTAAACATTGGTGCTGATGAATACATCGGCGACAAAGAAGCTTTCCGTGCGTATATGGATACCATGATTAACTTCATTAACGATCACGGCAAGCGGCCTCGTCTGTGGGGCGTGCTGACGAAATATGACGGTACGACTCCAATCAGCAACCAAGCGACGATGGACATTTGGTATGAAGAGGATGGAAGAGCAAGCCAGGCAGCGGAGCTCGGCTACGACATTATTAACACCAATACGAATTTGCTGTATGTCGTTCCGCAGCTTTACCGCAGCTATTTGAATTATGACTACATCTACAACACGTGGGAACCTAATATGTGGGATAACAATAAGCTGCCGTTCGGGCATCCGCGTGTTAAGGGCAGCATGTTTGCCTTCTGGAATGACGTCTCTATTGAAAAGGGCGTGTCGATGGCAGACTCTCACGTACGTATTGTGCCTTCTATGCAGTTCCTTTCCGAGAAGCTGTGGGCAGGTACGCGGGCGGATCGCGATTATGCAAGCTTCGAAGCAGATGCTGCAAAATACAATGATCCTCCAAATGTAAATCTGTCTCATAAGGTTGAAGTTAACAATGACGACCACAAAGTGATCTCTTATAACTTCGAGGAGGGCATCAAGGACGGATCCGGTAACGGTTTTGATGGCACTGCCCATAATGTCGAGCTGACGGGCAGTATTTTTGGTACAGGAGCTAAGCTGAAAGGCGGCAGCAGCTACATCGAGACTCCGCTTCGCTCGCTGGGCTTTGGCTGGACCTTCTCGATGTGGATCAAGCCGGACGCTGACAATGCCAAGGACGCTATACTGCTTGAATCTCCGGAAGGAAAGCTGATTTATAACATCGACAACAGCGGTAAGATCGGCTTTACCAAAGAGAATTACAAGAGTGTGTTCGATTACAAGATTCCTGCGGACAAATGGACACATATTGTCCTGACAGGCGACAATACAGGCACTTCTATTTTCGTAAACGGCAGTGAATTTATTACTACATTAAAAGAAGGAACCAAACTTGACACCTTCGTATTGCCGATCGCACGTATCGGCAGTGAAACGAATGGCTTCAAGGGTATGATCGATGAGGTAGAAGTTCGGAATACAAATCTTGATCTTCATGGCAATCTGGCACTGCACAAACATGCAGAATCGTCCGAGCCGGAGTCCGCTACGCTAACGGCAGACAAGGCGGTCGACGGACGCGGCGATACAAGATGGTCAAGCGCATGGGTAGACGACACGTGGTTCCTTGTTGACCTGGGTGAGCCGATGGAAATTGACAAGGTAGCGATCTCCTGGCAAGGCGCATATGCTACGAAGTATCGTATCCTCGTCTCTGAGGATAAAGAAAAGTGGACCAATGTTACGACAACTAACAATGGTGTAATTGAAGGCAAAGGCGGACGCGAGATCATCAAGTTCCCGAGTACTATGGCTCGATATGTGAAATTCGAGGGCATTTCACGGGCGACGATCTTCGGTTATTCCTTTGAAGAATTTGAAGTATTTAGCGAGAAAAATCAGTTGGGCAACAAACGCACGGTGATTGATTTGCTCGCAGCGATTGAAGATGCGAAATTTGATCCGGCGAAATATTCGAAGGAAATATGGCAGGCCCTTCAAGATGCTATCGCAGCAGCTACTTCGGGCATCAATCAGCTGTCCGTATCCAAGCCGGAGCTGGCTGCACTGCTCAATCCGCTTAATAAGTCATTTAATGCAATCGCGGTAGAGGATGCTTTCGCGGCCTTGAAGCTGGAAGGAACAGAGGGTGCTGTAGCGAACATTCGCCTGCCGCACAAAGGCTTGCATGATACTCGCATCTCCTGGAGCACATCTGATGCAGCCTATATCAATGAAAACGGCCAGCTGATGAAGCGGCCTGCTGCCGGACAATCCGATGCATCGCTTGTCCTTACGGCAACGATCACAAAGGGCGAAGTAACGAAGACCAAGGAGTTCAAAGTAACGGTCAAGTCACTGTCAGGCGGTTCGACATGGTATCCGGGTCCGGTGGTAACACCGCCTGTCACGAATCCTGGAGGTCAAGGTAACGGCGGAGATTCCGGAACAGGAGCAGAGACGGGAACAGGTACGGAGACAGGATCGGTAACGGAAGGGCCAGGTAATGGCGGCACAGCAGTTACGCTGAAGGACATTACGGGTCACTGGGCAGAAGGAGCGATCAAGCAGGCGGCGGAGCTCGGCATTGTGACAGGCAATACTGCCGGCTTGTTCCAGCCGGATAAGCCGATCAGCAGAGACGAGTTTGTCGCGATGCTGGTAAGAGCTTTGAAGCTTGAAGGCGCAGACAGCAAGCTGTCCTTTAAAGATAATAAGGACATTCAAGCCTGGGCGCGTCCGGCAATTGCACAAGCGGTTCAGGCAGGACTTATCACCGGCTATAGCGACCAAACCTTCCGTCCAAAAGCACTCATCAGCCGCGCCGAAATGGCCGCAATCATTATACGCGGCATGGGAGTTGCACCGGCTGCATCTGCAAAGCTGCCATTCAAGGACGCGGCGCAGATTCCGCAATGGGCGAAAGGCTATGTTGCAGCAGCGCATGAAGCAGGGATTATGAGCGGACGCACGAAGCAAACATTTGCACCGGAAGCGCAAGCTTCACGTGCAGAAGCGGCAGTCGTCATTTTGCGCATGCTGAATAAGCAATAATAAATAAGGAGGGCTGGCCTGGGTCATGCAAATTGACCTGGGCTGCCCTCTTTTTTAAATTTTATAGATAAAATTTCGGCTGGTGTGGTCTTAACTGGGCCCTAGCGCAGGAGTACGTCAAGTGTTTTCTTAGCCAAGTGGACATACGATCCGCTATTTTGTCGAATACTACCAATTCAGAGGTTTCGCGGACACAGGATCCGTTATTTGCTGGTTTTGCCGGGTTTTCGCGGCGTTTTCGTTCATATCAACGGATCCACGGTCCGCTCGGGTCCGCTTCGTTCGTGATGAACGAATGCTAACGGATGCAGCAGCCGCTATTTGCGAAAATTCGAACAATTTGAAATTGTAACGGAACTGTGCGCCGCTATTTGCTGATGATGATCCCGATTTCGCAAGAAAACATCCAATTAAGATCGCTTACTTCCGTTAGATTTCAAAAAGAGGGTTTATTGGCGAAATAGCGTCTGTGGCGTCCGTTAGATGCTTCGCACCAAGGACCCCGTCAGACGTTTTTCTCAACCATGCCAGCAAATTATTTTCGCAGCTTAAATCGAACAAGCCGCTTGGCAGTGTCCTGATTTTTATAAAAAAACACCTTAATTTGTAACCCGGCCCACAAAGACAAAGATGGGATTACAAAAAAACAAAATGTAACAGGAGATACCGGATCAAATTGTAGCGCTTGTGACAAACCAAAGAAATACAAGTTATATCCCAAAAAAAACATCCAATTAAATCCCATTTGACTAGGGAATATCAAACAATACAACCCAATTAATAAACCGATCGAGCTAACAAGGGATACGGAGAGAAGATTGGAAAAGACTGACCCCATAGGCTGAAGAAAAACAAATCCAAATGCTATATATCCAAGTAGTGCTAACAGAAGTGCTAAAACGAGTGAAAGCGGGTGATTACCCATTAAATATAGAATACCGGTCATCACAAGGATAAAAATATGAAATACAAATGACAGTAAGATATTACGAATCATGATTTACCTCCTCGTATGCCAATTAATAATAAAACCTGCTTTTTCAATCGTTTAAATGGGAGTGAGGTCTCATATTAGAATAGTATGTAAGTATTTTTATACAACTACTGTTTTCTTGATTATTAAAAGTCAATTTATTATGTGGTAAAATTGTATCGATTCACTAATGTTTGGAACTGTGATCTGCGGCTGTTGAAAAAGGGGGAGCAGAATGATTTACGTTAGTGTTTTCATATTCAACTTTGTAGTCGCTTGCTTTATCTACGATCAGTCGGGCTACGTCAAGCCTCTATTGCAAGCTGTGCTGGTCACGCTGTTGATTGTCGCCATCGATATCATTAAATATATGATGAAGGCGAAGCAAAAAAGAAAAGCCTAGCCAGCGTTGGCAAGCAATTTCGATCCTACAGCACCATGCTCTGCCGCGTACATGAAACAGCTACTCGCAGCGTTTGGCAAGCTCTTCATCAGCCACAATCAGCGGCAGATGCCGGCTTTTCAAGAAAGTGGAACATCCTCCGGGGCTGCTCCAGGCCGCTTGGCATAGCGCCTAGAAAATACTTTGTCCCACACGAATATCGCTCCAATATATCTATATTATCATGCTGCCATAGACAGGGGACATTATTATCTGCAAATGATAGACTTGCAGACAACGGAGGAGGGATGAGTGCGAGCTGATGTCTGGTGAGCTGTGACAAGCCTTCCTATCGCTCCCGGCATTGTTCAGCGAAGGGGAAAATGCGCTCAGATGTTGCAGTTTGTGCAACAAATTCCAGGCTGTTAGAAAGGATCCCCCGAATTGTTGTACGAATTGCAACAATCTGCTTCTCCAGAGGGCCTAAAGGCGATGAATGTTGCAGAATGCACAACATTTTCGACTAATACGGCAAGATTCCGATGCAAATGTTGCATTTTGTACATAATTGTGCCATGCACAAGCGCTTCCTGCTGAATGATTGACTCAAGCAGATTTCTATATAAACGACAGTCACTTCAAGTACCTGTATTCCTCCCTGCTTGGGAGCGACTGTTTCTTTTCTCATCTGTAGCTAAACCATTCAGTACTCCTGCGTATAGCGGCGGAGCATTGAACTCAATTTTTAATAAAAGGAGAGTCGTCATATGAAAGTGGTTCCAGAACTGTTTTATGATGGTGGCGAGATTGATGTGCTATGGGATAATCATGATCAAGCGATTAACTGGTATTTGACTTATATGAACTGGGAAGTGAAGCGAAAGGAATCATGGTGGCCGGATCAACGGGTACAGAGCGGAAAAATGACTCATCTGGGGTACGGAACTTGGCTCAACTCCGTATTGACATTGCAAAAGCTTCCATTTCACTATGCTGAAAGGGGAAGCGTTGATCCTCATATTCGTTGGTGCTGGAGAGCAAAAAATATACAACAAGTACATAACCATTTTGGTGAAAACGGGATTCGGGTCACGGACATTTACTTTGGCCCCGATGGCCAACAATACTTTGATTTTTGGGCGACCGTCGAGGGGACGCGGCTTACGGCAGAAGGGGACGACACTATTAAGAGCAACGGTTTCAAGCCTTCTTGTACGCGGATCGGGGTTCGCGATTTGCGGGTGTCTAGTAAATGGTATCAAGAATTTGTCGGAATGAGCGTTTTGGAGGATCACACCGAAGAAGGCTATCTTGTATTGGCTTTGAAAGTGAACCATTCCAGTGACGGGAAATCGATTTGGATACTTGAACAGCTTCCGAGTGATGCGTACATAGGAAAAATTGACGGTCCTATTCGTCCTTTAACTCTGGTCAAAGATCGTATGGATTTCTTTGCCTACCATCAATTTTTGCGGGACAGTGGCGTTGAATGCGGAGAAGTCGGGGGATTTTTGGAAAGAGGCAGAGTTTTGTTTCATTTCTATGATCCCGATGGTAACCGCTTTAACGTATCTCATTGTTAACACACCCCGATGAAGCTAAAAAATATGGCGAGTTGAAAATAGAGCTTTCAAGAACGTTTCCAGACGACATTCATCAATATCAGGAAGGCAAGCAACCGTTTATTCATGCTTTGATGGAACGAGCATTGGTGTGGGCTGAGGCTGACAGGAGGAGAACCCTGTGACAGAGAGAAGCAAATATGTACGGTGGGCAAATGTGAATGATGCAGCGCATCTTGTTGCATTAAATACAGCATTCAATGGAGCGGGAGTTACGGCAGAGGATGTGGCAAAAAGCCTTGAAAACACTTCTGGATTAGTGGCAGTAGCCATTTTGGATGAGGTGCCGGTAGGATTCGCATGTGCGCAGTATTTCAAGTCGTTCTGCTATCATGAAGCACAAGGTGAAATAACAGAGATGTATATTGAGGAGTCAGCGCGCAGGAAAGGGTTAGCGGCGATGCTGATTTCCTTCCTGGAGGAGCGATTGCGGGAGAAGGGCGTCAGAAGTATCAAGATTCTCACTGGCCAGCATAATCTGATCGCCCAGAAATCATATGAGCGCTCCAAATATATATTGGAAGATGAGGTAGTATTTCAGAAAGATCTGTTTTGAGAAAGCGTGTTTTAGCCGCTGTATTCATAAAAGTTTAAACGAAAGACAGGAGAGGTCCGAAAACCCTCTCCTGTCTTTGCTTTAAAAACACGAAAATGATTCAATGCTCTGCAGATCAAAACCGGAAAAAATCCAGGCGAAACCATTCCAGCGGAACCCTGAGATCGATGTCCTGCCGACGAATACGGGATAAAACCAGAAGCCTGGTCCGCGGCGCGGCCAAATATACGTAAAGCGGAACAGGCAGCGGGAAATTGCCCCCGGGTCGATCGCAAATGGTGAAATGGCAGGCTGTGGCGGAATCATTTGCGGCGGAGGCCCGGCTGGAGGCTGGGGCGGCCCGCCGGGAACTCCGCCAGGTACTCCGAGTGCGCCAGGACCACTTGGCGGGAGGCCCGGCGGTCCTCCTGGCGGTCCGAAGGGAGGGAAAAAGGACAATGTAATCACTCCTTGAACAATCAGTTTTAAAACAGCAGCGAGATGGTAAGCAGGTTGAACAGAACTAGCGGAAGAATGGTGCTGCTATAAGGGTTCGCATAACCAGGAAAGAAGCCGCGGGTATGGCCGTCATTCGCCAGCTGCAGGAACAGAACTCCTCTTTCACAGTGGACAATATGTCCTTCGAATACATCACCATCCATCGTTTCGACCATTACTCGCTGATTGACATGGTGGGCGCACAATTGGTGAAGCTGCTCCCGGTACGATTTCAGCGTGTGATGAAGATGGTCGTCGCATTGGTAAATGGGCTTGCTTTGAGGCTGTGCCGTCGGTTGAAAGTTCATACTATAACCTCCGTATTGTTGAGCATGCAATAGTCTATGCAGAGGCCCAGCCTGGTGTTACGAATCAAATCCATTGACAGCAAGAGCAGAGATCATTCTGTTGGAGGCCAATGAGACACTTGTGAAATCAAGCTGCATCCTTTAAAATTAGTATTGTATAACCTCGCGATATGGGACGAGGGTCTCTACCAGGAACCGTAAAATCCTGATTACAAGGAAGTGCTCGTATGCATTTTTTTGTAATCGGGATTTTTTGCATTTATGACGAGAAAAGGATGTGTTTGCTATGCAAGCGATGAATGCTGCGTCACTGTCCAAGCGCGTTCAAGTAGCGGCTAAGCAGGTAATTGCGGATGTCGTACTTAAAGGCGGGACGATTGTTAATGTGTTTACAGGAGAGCCGATGCAAGGCGATATCGCCATTGTTGACGGAATAATTGCTGGAATTGGCTCCTACGAAGGCAAAGAGACCGTTGATGTCAGCGGCAAATGGATCGTGCCGGGTTTGATCGATGGGCATGTGCATATTGAAAGTACGATGCTGACTCCGCGCGAATTTGCCAAGGTGTCGCTGCAGCATGGCGTGACGTCGGTCATAACAGATCCGCATGAGATTGCCAACGTAGCAGGTACGAAGGGGATTCAGTATATGCTGGAGCAATCGGAGGAGCTCCCGTTTGATATTTTTACGATGCTGCCCTCCTGCGTGCCGGTAACGCCTTATGAAAGCAACGGAGCTAATGTGGGCGCTGAAGATTTAGCCCCTTTCTATAACCATCCGAAAGTAATTGGATTGGCCGAAATGATGGATTTTGCTGCGCTTTCGAATCAGGAGCGGGGCATGCTGGACAAAATTACCAGTGCACACAACAATGGAAAACGTATAGATGGGCATGCGGCTGGAATTGCGCGAGAGGATCTGAATCTCTATATGTCGGCAGGCATCCGGACAGATCACGAATGTGTCAATGTAGCAGAAGCAAAGGATCGTCTCAATTTGGGCATGTATTTGATGATTAGAGAGGGAACGGTCGCCAAGGATTTGCGAGCACTTGTCCCTGTTGTTACGGCGCAAAATGCCAGACGATGCCTATTTGTAACGGATGATAAGTTAATTGACGATCTGGTGGATGAAGGAAGTATTGATCATAATGTACGTCTGGCGATACAAGAGGGCATTAGCCCTTGCACGGCTGTACAGATGGCCACGCTGAATACAGCGGAATGCTTTGGGCTTGCCGACCGGGGAGCGATTGCTCCGGGCTATCAAGCAGATTTGGTCGTTCTGGATGATCTTGATACCTTCTCGATTCATCAAGTGTTTAAGCGGGGCAAATGTGTAGTCGACCAAGGCGAGCTCATAAAGGAGGCTTTTGCGGCAGCGCCAGCGGCCGCGGAGGATAAGGGGCTGACCGCCTTTCACACTGCAGAGTTGAGTGAGCAACAGCTTGCAATCCCGCTTTCCTCTGACCTCTGCAATGTGATCGAGATCATTCCGAACTCCTTGGTTACCATTCACCGCCAAGAAATTGTAGATCGAGTTGATGGCTGCTTTGTCCCCTCTGTAACTAAGGATCAGCTAAAGCTTGCTGTGATCGAAAGGCACAAAGCTACCGGAAACATCGGGCTGGGCATTGTCAAGGGGTTTCAATTCACTCATGGCGCGATCGCTTCCAGCGTTGCCCATGATTCGCATAACCTGATCGTTGCAGGGGCATCCGATGCAGAAATGTTGACGGCAGCCCGTCATGTTATTCAAATGAAAGGCGGGCTGGCCGTCGTATCTGGCTCCGAGGTGCTGGCATCCTTGCCGCTGCCTGTAGCGGGTTTGCTGTCTGAATGGCGCTACGAGGAGGTTTATGCGTGCATGAAGCAGCTTAATGAAGCGCTGCGTGCAATTGGCACTCCAGCGACGTTCAATCCATTTCTGACCTTATCGTTTTTGGCATTGCCTGTCATCCCGCATTTGAAGTTAACAGATAAAGGCCTATTTGAATTTGCTTCGCATGCACATATTGGCATTCAGGCTAGTTCACTTCAATAATGAGCTGTTCAAGGTCGTACATTAAATCGGGAATCCAGGCATCCGATCCGGGAATGATTTGAGTCCCACCATATAAAAGCCATCGCAGCGTTTTGATCAGCCAGCATATGCCGCCAATATTCACTTGCCAATTCAGTTGTTCTAATGTCAGTCCGGCATGGTGCTCATAATGAAAAGCATGCAAAATATCGTCCTTAGGTACACCGCTCCATGTATGTGCCTCAGCAATTAAACAATATAAGTCGCCAAGGTGGGGGCTCAAATAGGCGTTCGACCAGTCAATGGGCAATATACGCTGCCCCTGAACCAGCAGATTTTTAGCGTGATAATCATGGTGAACAAGAGTAAGAGGAGTTGTCAAATAGAGCTCGTTTACAGCATCCGGAAATGTATGCCGGAGCGTTGCGAGCGCACGATTCCCGGATAGACGCTGCACGCGGAGCAAATCATCCAATAAAGCAATAAACTCTGCGGCGGAAACGGTGTAAGCAAGCGTGACTTCATGCGGCAGACCCTTTTCCAGATTAGCTGCTGCAGCCTTTCGTAGCCGGGCCAACTCCCGTGCCGATTCAAGAAACGCCGCGGCAGAGGGAAGCTGTTCCAAATTATGTTCTCCGGCGTCCTCCATAATGATCACCGCGCTAGTATCCATGTTAAAATCGCTGTAAATGTACGGGGCGCTGATCTTAAGCGGATGAATCAGCTGCCGGTAAATAGCGGCTTCGCCAGCCATCTCGGCGTTACCCCACTTAATAATGCGGGTTTCACCTGATGGCAAGGTTGCTCTATACACCTCGGAAAGCGACCAGCTCCTTAGTAGTGTCCAATCAGTGACTTGGCGGAATAGAGGGGCAACGGAACAGAATGCAGATAGTCGGGTTGGAATCATAGATATCCTCCTACTAGTTATTTATAGACGTAGGAAGATTTTTGCATAATTTTCAGGAAAAATATAGACTGATAATAATCGGTCTGTTATGATGTTGAATAGAGTCTATGAAAATTTTGAAACTCTTTTTTTTGTATAAAACATGCATATAATAACTAGTTGACAGGCTGCAAACAATTCGTGTTTGTGGCCTGTTTTTCACTTTTGCAGTTGGAGGGGAAGAATGAATTCATCCAATAGAAGACAGGCGCTAAACACTGTCCAAACTGTGTTGGCGGCTAATCTTGCCTGCAATGAAGCTGATCTCACAGGCGATAAGGTGACTGTTCACCGCGCTGAAATAAGAGGAGGGAGATTTCGTTTTCCGGTGCGTGAGCAGTCGCTGCATATTGCAACGATGGGAAGAGGTGCGCGCTTGGGTTAGGCTACTGGCCGGCTTGGGTTGAAATATATGCACGTTAACATGGCGGCTGGCGATGAGCGCGGCGGTTGCTGGAAGAACTTTATACAGGAAAGCCGAATATAGTGTGGAGCTTGGGGAAGAGGGGGGCGACGCAGCCCCATAACTGGAAATTATTCCGAAGAAATTTTGGGCTGGAAGTGCATTGATTGGATATTGAATCCACAAAATGAAGCGATCGCAGACAACATCCAAAGCTTCCACCTGCAATGATAAATGGATAAATCTTGAATCATAGGCACTAATTTAATAGTCAAGAAGAACTGATTAATTGTCATAAACCGCCAATAACGAGTTTTTGAAGAGAAAAGACACATTTTCCGCCGCTTTGTACTAATTTCATATTTTCTGGGCTTTACAATTTCCAGGAATGGTCTTAGGATAGAGGTTAATGAAAATTTTAACATTCGGAGGTTGATGTAGTTGTCAATGAAGGAAGAATTGAAAGGGAAAAATATTATTATTCCCGAAAACCCGGTTTCGAACTTCCTGTTCAATAACACGCGATCGGGTCTGATTTGGCTGGTAATTCGGCTGTATCTGGGTTATGCCTGGCTGACAGCAGGCTGGGGCAAAGTTACGAGTGAGAAGTGGGTCGGCAGTGAAGCTGGCGCAGGTCTGACCGGATTTATAAAAGGAGCGCTCGGCAAGGCGGAAAACGGCGGAGACGTTTCGGGCTGGTATGCATCATTCTTGGAAAATATGGTGCTGCCGAATGCAAAGCTGTTCTCTTATTGCGTAGCTTTCGGTGAGGTACTCGTTGGCCTTGGGCTTATTTTAGGCTTGCTGACGGGGGTCGCCGCTTTCTTTGGTGCCTTTATGAACGCCAGCTTCCTGTTCGCAGGAACGCTGAGCACGAATCCGCTATTATTCATTCTGGCTACATGGCTCGTATTGGCCTGGAAGGTAGCCGGCTGGTATGGCCTTGATAGATGGGCATTGCCATTCCTCGGAACGCCATGGAACATGCGCAAGCGCAGCAAGAAAGATCAGACGATTTCGTCGTAATTTTAATAGATTAAGCGAGAGAAGCCCCGGCAGGAAGTTGCTGGAGCTTCTCTTTTTTACCCCATGCCACCGTGCATGGTGATGGTGCCTTATCTGCTTCTCTGTTATAGTAGACTAGACACATCATAGTACAGCATAGTTGCCTATGCATGGGCAATTGAACAGAGAGAGGTATTTGGAATGTCCGGTAAGAAGCAGCTCTATCTTTTCTTGCTTGCTGCCGCCATCGGCGCTATTGTTTACACGGTTTATATTAACTTTTTTCATGACCCGCAAGCTGCTGAATTTCTGAGTCACAAAAGCGGATCGAAACGTCCAATCAACACTTCAATATGGCTAGACGTCATGAAAGTGCATATCATATTTGCTTGTGCGGCCGCCATAGCTGGAGCATTCAATTTTTCCAGGAAAATTTCCAGGGATCATCATCGCAAGCTTCATCGAATAATGGGCTATCTATATGTAGGTGCTGTTATCGGGACAGATCTTACATCCGGCTATATGGCGCCTTATTCCACTGGAGGAAAACCTGTTAGCATAGCTTTTAATATGCTCAATATATGGTGGATGGTTACGACGGTTGTGGCCATTATTAAAATAAGAAAAAAGCAAACCGTCCGACATCGGCAATGGATGGTTCGCAGCTATGCTTTTTGTTTTACCAATCTGTTCATTCATCTGATTGCAGCACTTTTTCATAATGGATTCGGCTTCGCCTACACGGTTAGCTATATGATCAGTGTATATGGCTCGATTGTAATACTCATTGTTTTGGCGGAGATCGTCAACAGGACGATTTTTCGGAAAAATGCTATCTAAGACTGGCATGATCGCTTAATATAGAAGTAGAGTAGCCCCTAAGGAGTACTCAATCGAAGGAGGAAGCGATCGATGACGAAGAAGGCTTTGCTCAAGCGAATAGAATGTGCTTATCTTCCAGTAACAAACGTTGCTGCATCCGCAGCTTGGTATGAACAGGTGCTGGGTTTGACCTTGCGTTCACCGATTAAGCCGGGAAAGGGAGCCATTATGATTATGGGCAGCGGTCAATGGCTGTTTCTCCTTCCGAGTCCCGAAGGGCATCCGCTGCATTTCACGACGACCGGTTGGACGGAGGATGGTTCACAATTCGAGATGTTTCCCATCTGTTTCGAGACGGACGATATCCGGACATTGGAGTTGTCACTGCGCGAGTCGGGCGTGTGGATGGAGCAAGAGGTGCGTGATGAAGGCGGCTGCGGACTGCAGTTGAATTTCAAGGATCCGGACGGCAACAAGTTTCAAGTCTGGCAGCAGCCGGTTGGTTGAGAAGTGTAATAGCTGATCCAAATATAGTGGAATCAAAGCTGTAGTTCCTGGTCGTTTACCGGGGCTGCAGCTTTTTATGTTAGCATCAAGCACTTTATCTTGACAAAATAAATTAACTCATGTTAATTTATTTATCGAAGTAAGCTAATTTAAGGGTGGGCAGTATGCATAACGATATTTCATTAAGAGAATTGAAAAAAGCAAGAACAAAGGTGGCTTTCTATGAAGCTACTTTATCATTGATAGGAGATGGCATGTTTAGGGATGTGATGCTCGACGACATTTGCCGGAAAGCGGAGGTGTCCCGTGTTACCTTCTTTAAATTTTTTCAGAGGAAGGAAGACCTGCTCGTCTATTTTATGCGCGTATGGTTGACCGAACGAATCATTGAGATTAAGGCAGAGTGTAAGCGGGGATTTACGGCCGTCAGACATATCCTGCATAACGTAGCTGAACAATCTAAGGAAAGCCCAGGGTTAATTCCAAGCTTGATATCCTTTTTGGTTGAGAAGCATATGCATCCTTGCATGCCGGAGCTGAGCGAAGCCGAGGTTCGATTACTGTTTCCCGGTCATGAGGAACTTGGAGCCGAGTCGCCCAATATGTTCGCTTTGTTTCAACAGTTTATGATGGAGGCAAAGGGGGACGGAAAGCTAAGAAATGATGTGACGGTGGAAAAGGCAGTCAAAGTGTTGTTTACGATATTTTACGGTGCATTCCTAACTGCCCAAATGTACGCCTCATCGGATATTGCAGGTTTTTATGAAACGCATCTTTCATTGCTGGAAAAAGACGAGGAGTGATGTGATCATGAGTAAGGTTAAACCTGGCCGCTATACCGCACAAATGGAAGACTCTTTTGTTGTGTTTATTATAGGAATGAGGGTGAATAAGCTATGGGCTGTACACAAGTGGCTGCCGACATTTATGGCCATGAGTCCAATGATTCAGGAATTGTACCGTAATAAAGAGTTGGGTTTCCTGGACTCCAGCTATCACCTATCTTGGCGCGGTGTGACGCTCATTCAATATTGGAACTCGTTTGAGCAATTAGAGAATTATGCGAGAAATGGCGCGGTCCATTTGCAGGCTTGGCGCAATTTCAATCAAAAGGTTGGCACAAGCGGCGTTGTTGGTATTTACCATGAGACGTATCTTGTTGAAAAAGAGCAGTACGAATGTTTATATAACAACATGCCTGTTTTCGGCCTGGCCAAGGCGGGAGCTCATGTTCCTGCTACGGGCAAACGTGAAACCGCAAGCAGAAGGCTGGGACGGAAGGGGGATCCCGCAGTTCCGACGCCGCCTAACCCGATGTAGGAGTGACAGCAAGGTTCTTGCATAACCTCCTTGATTAGCAGATACATGGTGGTAAAAATATGCAAGACTAACCCGGTGTCTCTGATGACAGCGGGGTTCTTTAATAGCTGCGCGGTATAATTTAAGCTGGCACGAGGGAGTGATCGAATAATGTGGCCATCAATTAGAGAGTTTCTGCGGATTCCTGAGGAACTCACTGGAAAAAATGTTGGTATCGCTGTGGTGGATGGAAGATTTCCGAACCATCCGGACATTGCTGCGAATGCATGTCGAAACACTTATATCGTAAAAACATCCGAAAGTAATCCACATCCAATGATAATGGAGATGGATAATATGCCTTGGAACGGAGGAGTGCACGGGTTATGGACAGCAGCTGCGGCTGCTGGCTCTGGCCAGCTATCACAAGGACATTATGCTGGAGCTGCTCCTGACGCTAATCTCTTTTTGCTCGAGACAGGGTCTTTTATCACTGTTGAAGAAATTGAATCAAAATTTGTTGCTGCTCTAAAGTGGCTTAGAAAATCTTGGCGTCGGTATAATATCCGCGGAGTTGTATTAACAGTTGCATCAACTAGGGATACGGGTCTATTACCTTGGCAGGCAGATCCGATTCGGATACTATGCGAGCAGCTTGTCCACGATGGTTTGCTCGTGGTCGTAGCGTCAGGTAACACGATAGATTTAACATGCAGTGGGCCAGCATCCTCACCGTCTGTATTATCTGTCGGCGGTGTGATTATGCCGAAGCACTTAGATATTTATGATGCCAAGCCCTATCACGGTTGCAGGGGCAAGACGTTTGAAGGCAAAAATATCCCTGAAATCCTCGCTCCTGCTGAAAATGTGGTGCTGCCGATGACGTTTCAGTCACAAGAAGAGAGACAAAATCACGCTACTGCAGCGTACGATCATTTGCCTGAAGGCTATGCCAGAACAGAAGGAACTTCATTTGCTGCCCCCATTATATTGGGATGCGCGGCATGCGTTTGGGAAGCGCATCCTGATTGGACGGCAAGCCAGATAAAATCTGCAATATTAGACAGCTCGATCAAGAGTGATGCTTGGAAAGAATTGAATGCCGGATTGATTGATGTTGCATCTGCTATGAATAGTACTCCATCAAGAGATAACTCCGACTTGCCGTACGCCACATGGAATGGCTGGAAAAGCAAGAAGGAGACAGTGCGATTGAAGGCATTACAGGAACGGGACGAGGAACTTGTTACTTCTGTGTTATTGTCCTTTTGTGATGATGTACGATCCAGTGAAATTGAAGAGCACGTACGAGTGCTTTTAGATCACCAGTCCGATAAGATCCGTACAGCTGTGATAACGACACTGGCTTTCAACCCAGATACAATTACTAGCGATGACTTGCGTCATTTACTCCGCGCTAATAGCAGCTATTTGCGAATGGGGGCATTATTTGCCTTAAGGCGTTGCCCCAGCTTATGGGATGAGTTCACTGATGAAGTTAGCAGGTTATTTACCGATCCCGATTTGAACCTCCGGTATTGTGCAATAGAACTTGCAGCGGTAATAAACAAGCAATGTTTTATTGAGCCGCTTATTTCAGGACTATATGAAGATGCCCAATTCCAACGGGTATCGATATTTGGAACGAGGTGCAATGCACTTGAGATATTAACTGGTATTGCTTTTGATCCGGTACCTGAATGGCTTGAAGGACAATGCTGGTACTCGGATCGGAGCACACAAGCCAGGCTCCATATCGCCCAAAAGTGGGGGCAATGGAGGGGCTACTAGAGTAATAATGGTAGACATGCTATAATCAGCTATGGACTAGAATTGTGGTGGATGATTTCGACCATGGCGCAGCTTCCCGAAAGGGGGTGAGGCCAATGGTCGCACTTGTGGCGTTTTACGATGCTCTACGTTGGATTGTGACAATACTAAGCCTTGTGTTTGGTGTTCGTAAGCTCTATCGTTGGGTGCGTCGTAAATTTAAGCGTAACAAGCGAAAATCCACCGCATCTTAGGTTGGGACGCCTAGACGGTGGATTTCGCTGAACCAAGATTTTGTTTTAGCGCGCCGTGGTAATCCACAGCCTTTCATGTCCTGAAAGAGTCCTTGTCGCTACCAACGGCAAGGGCTCTTTTCAGTATACGGTTCGATGCACGATCCATATACCTGTAATAAATGAAGGCTTGTTGCCCGTCAAACTGAATACAAAAGTGAATAGTAAACTGAATACTTGAATTATACCACACAGTCCTTATTTCAAGCAATGACAGCCCCTTGCGGGGATGGTTAACACATTAACACTCAAATTAATGATCTCGCCCCGTCGATATAGATTTCAGTGCCAGAGATGTAGCTTGCTTGCTCTGAAGCAAGAAACGCCACCAGATCAGCGATTTGATCGGCTTTGCCGACGCCAAACGGATATTTGCCTTCGGGATATTCCACCGGAATGATCACTTCGGAGAGCGCGTCAGAGCGTACGAGGCAATCATTGATTGTGGTGTCGATTGCTCCGGGACAAATAACGTTGACACGGATTTTGTAGCGTGCCAGCTCCAGGGCGGCGGCTTTGGCGAAAGCGGTCAGGCCGGCCTTGGAAGTGGAGTAGACAGTCATCCCATAGCTGTTGAAAATGCGATTTCCGTGTATCGAGCTTGTTAGAATGACATTGCCGCCCTTCTTCTTCATGAGCGGAATCGCATGTTTAACGGTCAGAAAAGCGCCTTTCAGGTTTACCGCCATAATCCGGTCCCATTCTTCTTCAGGCATATCTTCAATTGTAGTAAGCAATCCTGCGACACCGGCGTTTGAAAACAAGATGTCGAGTGATTTGCCCCAAGCCGCAAACTGTGCGAATGCATCCATGACCGCATTGCTGTCCGTTACATCCGCCGTGACGGTCATCACCTCACCCTGTAAAGATTCAATCTCCTCTTTTAAGGAAAGCAGACGGTCTGCTTGATTATCAACTAAACATAGCGCGGCCCCTTGGCGAGCCAATCGAATGGCCGAGGCACGGCCAATGCCTAAGGCAGCGCCAGTAATGAAAGCTGTTTTGCCCAGCAGTGTAGTCATGGTTCGGAATCTCCCATCTCATCGCTTAGTTTTACTAGTATGCCTCTTTCTTTTATATTTTATCAGAGTTGCCGGGCTATTGTTTGCAGAGAAGTGGTACAATACTTCAGATAGCGGAATAGAACGCCGATTGTGGACATCTGTACGCGCGGGTGAAGCGGGTATGAGCGGACCGTAGATCCGTTATCTGTGAACAAATGTGCCCAAACGACTGGTTCGCGGACCGTGGTTCCGTTATTTGCCTCAAATTGCCCCAATAACCCGCCAAAAATCCACGAATAACGGATCGTGTGTCCGCGGGAGCTCCGAATGGGCTCGTTTTCGGCAAAATAACGGATCGTCTGTCCGGTGACTCAAAATTGGCCGCTCCCGCGGCAAAAAATCGTTGTTGTTGCGGTGGCGAACCGCCTATTTTAAAGCGGTTCGCTCCCTGGTTTACCAGTGAGCCGGACGATCGAGCCGGGGCGGCAGCTTGGTGGCGGCATCGCCATGTGCGGCATTGATCTGGAATTGCGTAAGGAAAAGGCTGGTGCTGAGATCTGCGCCGCTAATATTCGCATCGCGCAGGTCGGCACCAATGAGATCGGCATATCGCAAATCCGCCCCCCTAAGATCGGCGGCTATCATATTGGCGCCTCTTAAGTTGGCGCCTACAAGATTGGCACCGCGAAGCTTAGCGCCGATCAGATCAGCCCCGCGCCCAAGCTTGGCAAACCGGCGTGAACCTGCTGCAGTTGAGGCTTGTATATTACGGAGCTTCGCACGCACCAATTCACTCGTTTGCAGCAATAAGCTGTTAACACTCGCTCGATAAGCGGGAAGATCTAGTGCCAGCAGCGATTCAGGGTCAAGCCGGGTGAGGCGCATCGTCTCTTCGATTGCTTCGCGTAATGCGACCGTAATTGACGAGGTGTCGCGCAGCTCAAGTGCTTCACACAAATAGAACAGCAGCTCATGCAATTGCTGCATCCTCGGAAAGACGTCAAACATCTGCTGTGTCGTCCCAGGAGCTTGCCGCCAGTCTTGACCGCCATAAGTAAACTGGGACACCTGCTGACCTGCGCCAAAGCAGTCATAGACGGTGCAGCCGCGCATGCCCTGCTGCCGTAAACGGCTGTGAATGGTGCAGCGAAAGCTCGATGATTGCAGGTTATGACACGGCGTGCCAGCAGCTTTGTCAAAAGCGAAGTCGGAGGAAGCGGCAAAAGGAAGCGCGGCACAGCATAAGCCGAAGCATTGCTCACAGTCAGCTTTTAACTGCTGCGGTGCAGGTATATTTGAATGGTCAGACATAGGTCGTGTTCCTTCCGTAGGTGCGTTTTTTTCAGAAATATTTTAATCGTGTTTCCATAGAGCGTACAGATAATTTTCGCTTATACTTATTTTCTGCTAATAATATTATAGTGAAATCAAGATAAAAAGTGGAGGTTTATGATACAGCTTCGAGCAAGAAAGTGTTTCTAAGTATTACTTAATATTACTGTCCAAAAAGGGGAGACCAAGATTGAAAATAGGTGCAATAAACCACTTTCTGTTTTCAGTATCTGATTTGGAAAGATCTATTATATTTTACGAGCAGGTATTTGGAGCCAAGCTGCTAGTAAAAGGTAGAAGCTTGGCTTATTTCGATTTGAATGGTATATGGCTGGCGCTCAATGAGGAAAAAGATATACCGCGCAATGAGATTCAACATTCGTATACACATATTGCTTTTACAGTAGAAGAAGCAGATTTCGATTCATGGATTGCCCGGTTGAAACAGCTGCAGGTCAATATATTGCCGGGCAGAAGCAGAGATGAGCGTGACAGACGCTCTGTATACTTCACTGATCCAGATGGCCATAAATTCGAGCTGCATACTGGATCGCTGCAGGACAGACTTTCATATTACAAGGAAGAGAAAGGGCATATGGCGTTTTATGACTAATTCGCATTATTTCATGCCGCCGCGGCTGCTCCATTCAGCTTAACTTCAATTCCCGTATTATTTCATGTCCTGTTCGCATAACCTCATCAAAGCCTAAAGAAGCATACAGCGCGGCTGCTCTCATATTGTTTGGCCGATGGCCTAATACAATTTTGGGACAATGATGCCGCTCATGCATGTAATGAATCAATCTCTGCATGGCCGCGCGGCCAAATCCCTGACCCTGGAATTGTTTATCGATCAAAAAAGCCATAATCCAGTAGCTCCCGTCTTCCGGGTCGACGGCATATATGGCAAGCCCCACAAGCTGGTCCCCGGCATAGATCGCAAGTGGCGTAAATCCGCAGTAGGCTGATTCAGCCAGCCAGTATACGGAGGATACCGGGAACCAAGCTGTTTGTTCAGCAGTCACCTCTAATTGTGTACATTCATACCAGTTTTCAGCGGTTACGGGCTGCAACACAATCTTCTTGTGATAGCGTGCCATTATTTGATCGCATACGCCCAGGAGCTTCGCGCGCAGTTGGTCTGCCCATTCCGGTGCAGATGCGGGCAATGCCTCCATTCCTGCAACACTGCGGAGCAGCCGGGCAAGTGTATAAAGCTCGGAGAACGATTGGAATAAAGGCAGCAGGCTGGCATACTGTTCATCCAGTTCTTTTACTGACCGGTAGCCGTTCAAGAAAAGCTGAAGCTTATATTCTGCGGACTCGTCGCTTACTTCAAGGAGGCCGCGGATCGCTGACGTAATGTCCATCATAAACCAGTGAAGCATCCCGTCATTAAAATCGATCACACAATACTTGGTCTCATCAGCCATATAAAAGAGATTATCGGGTTCAAAGTCGTAGTGGACGATGCCTACATCCGCTGTACCTGCCGGAAGCTGCATAAATTGTCTGTGGAGTCGGTTGACTGCATGCTGCAACTGCGGCAGCAATTCCGAATCTATTCGTGCCGCGCTGCTTTGCAGAGTGGCAGAGATGAAGGCAAGCGCATCATTCCAGCTTTGGTGAGGGACGTTTTGACGGGGATAAGCGGCAGATAGATGGTGGAGAGTGGCGAGTGACTGTCCCCACTGATAAAGCTGCTGCTCCGACATCTGTTCTATCGCCAATGAAACGCCCGCAGCTTGGGCGAATACAACGCCATAATAGGTACCGTGATCTGTCTCGGCTGTTTCTATCCATTCACCGCTTAAAGAGCGGACGGGCGGCGCGGCGGCATATCCTTGCTTCAGCAAATAATGGATGAAGTTTAGTTCAGCTTCAAGCTGCACACGCGATTGATCCTCCTCATGGATAAAACGCAAATAATACGGCTTTCCGTGAAGTTCGAATACGTATACAAAGTTGCTGCTAGCCCGCCAAAATCGCAAAGATTCCGCATCATGCTCCCATAAAGCAAGCAGTGCTCTGGCGGGAAGATCGTCTTTCAGCCCGCGCAGCATATTTGTTAAAGACATCATTGGTGTTCTTGCCTCCTTGCTGGCTATATCATGATAGCCTACTCCATATTGTTGAGAAAATAGATAAGAGGATCAAGATACAGCATGGTTATAATTGTTTTCTACCGCTGGAGTTGAACATAACAGGTCTTATATGAGCGTGCTTGTCATACTAATTTTATGAGGGGAAGGGCGCTGGGAGGACGGTTGACTGATATAAAACGGTTTGATACGCTGGAAAAAGCCGGGCAAACAAGAAGACTTCCAGGAGGTAACGAATGAGGATAGCAATATCGATTGTGCTTGCAATAGTTATAGCTGTGGGGGCGTACTATACGGGTACAACTATTAAAAAGAATGATATGGAAAAAGAAGAGATACGTAATTTGCTCATGTCGCAAAACCAAAGCTTGACAAAAATAAGCGACAGCATTGAGCACAAGTTTCCGCAGGAATATATAAAAGGCCTAGTGGAAACCTTTCATTATAACGGGCTTCATTTTTCCTACTTCTCCAATGCTAACGGCTTCATCCAGTATTGTTTGCAGGAACTGGAGAAGAAAGAATGGACAGATCTGCTTGCCAAAATTAAAGAAGGACTGGCGATAACGGAAAAGATAAAATTCAATACTGGAGCTAAGGAGACAGAGGCCGGCTTACAGGACTGGAACGCCTTTTTGGATCAATTCCCGTCTCCGGCTGCAAAATAAGAACAATAAAGGGTTGTGCTCAGTTAGTGGGCGCAGCCCTTATTGCTGTTCATTTGCAGATTTTTGAAGGACTTTGCCGGCATATAGCGAAGTAGAGTGGAGTCTAAGGATGAAAATTTGGGAGGAGCGGGAAATCATGATGAATCTTGGAATACTTGCACATACATTCGGAAAAATGAAAAGCCGTGATTTGGCGAAGCTGGTTCATGAGCATGGCTTTAATTTTGTACAATTGGCTCTGGCTAAGGCGCTTACCGATTTTGATTATCGGTATGGCATGCTGAGCCCGGGGCTGGCCAATCATATAGCGGAGCAGTTTCAGTCGCAAGGCGTAAGAATAGGCGTGCTGGGCTGTTATATCGATCCGATCCATCCGGACCCGGAAATTAGGCGGGATGGCATTAATCGGTTTAAGGAGCATTTGAAGTATGCGCGTGCCTTTGGGACGCATATTGTTGCGACTGAAACCGGCGATCTGCGCACCTACGAGCAGCTCTACCCGGAGAAGTATATTGAGAAGGGGTGGAATACACTGCGGGAGACGGTCGAGGAGCTGGCAGAGGAAGCGGAGAAATGGGGCGTGCTTATTGGTATCGAGCCGGTAGCTTCGAATACAGTAGCATCAACTGCCCTTATGAAACGTCTTATTGAGGAAGTAGCGTCCCCGGCCGTTCACGTCGTACTAGACCCTGTCAATTTGCTGGACCGGCATAATGTGGAACGGCAGGACGAGGTGCTGCGCGATGCTTTTACCCAGCTGTCTGACCGGATCGCGCTTATTCACGTCAAAGATTTCAAGATGAATGAACAGGGTGAAAAGGCGTACGCTATGGTTGGAAAAGGCGAGCTGAATTATCCGCTGCTTTTCGAGCTGCTGCAGCAGCATAAGCCGCTAATCGATATTTCTCTGGAAGAAGGCGTTGTCCCGACATTAGGGGAATCAAGTGGATTTTTGCGCGGATTATGGGAGCAGGTCCAGCGAAATAATAGCTGATTATTTTTGCCAATAGCGTGTCTATGGAGGTCGAATAATCATGTATAATCGAGTCCCTTTCAGTACGCCATAACTTGGAAAGGTTCGCGGTACAATTGTTGTAGAAAATACAACATTAGAACCCGCATTCTGTTGTTTTAGACGGAATTGTTGTACGTTCTGCAACAATCATCGCTCATTAACCCCCCTGGTGGAGCAGATTGTTGCATTTCATACAACAATTGGGATCATAGTTACTTCCGGCCATCGATTTGTTGCAGAAACTGCAACATTTGAGCGTCTTTTTCACCCATCCAAGTCTCGTCTTCACATGTTAGGATATCTCTTCTTGGACTTGTTGGCCAGCGACAGCCTCCCGTGTTACGTTAGCCCCCGCTCGTCACTCCCCTTCTGATGATGCTGCGCAGTATCATGGGCTAGCGTCTAACTGCAAAAATCCCTGTAGACGCTAGCCCATGCCATTCGCTCGTTTATTTTGCAGGATTTAAACTTCGTGAATGTTGGTCCATTCTCATTGTTATTTTAATAATTTTCACACAGTGCAATATTCAAGAACATCATTAAAATATAGTAATTCAAATTTTATGACTTCTGATATTTATCTATAAATAACTAAAAATACTGGCGGAAGTAGGCCGAGCGGACCCTAGTTCCGTTATCTGTGAACAAATATGCGAAAAAAGCAGGGCGGCGGACCGTGGTTCCGTTATTGGCATCAAATCGCCCCGAAAACCCGGTAAAATCCACGAATAACGGATCGTGTGTCCGCGAAACCTCCGAATGAGCCGGGTTTCGACAAAATAACGGATCGTGTGTCCGCATGGCTCACAGTTGCCCGCCTCTGCGGCAAAAAAACGTTGTCCATAGAAAATCGAAAGCCTCCGTAGGTCCGCATGCCCTCATTCCCCCGCTTAAAAAACCTTCTCTATCAAGGGCGGTCAATCAGACCCTTGAAGAGAAGGTTTTTCTCATTTTTGCTGCGTATCCATCAGCCATTTGAATTCTTTGCTTTCATACATGACAATGAGCGAGGTTTTGCCCGACTCTCCACTCGCAATCAGGTGAATGACAGTCGTGTCGGTCTCCCATTGGGAATAGAATACGGCCCGGCCTTGGGAAATATAGGCTGGCCAATCTAAAGTGCTGATCTCGCCTTCAGGCTCTTCATCATGCCACACCACGTCGGAAGCATTCTCCGAAGCCCCGAATTTGTCGGTAAAGACCGCTTTGAGCTCTTTGTAGTTTGCTACAATGTTGGCTGCGCTGGTGTTATTAACCTGATAAAGCCCGGCTGTAAGCTTGTTGTTGATAAAGTAATATAAAATGTCAGCATTTAAGGCAGCGACTTTCCCTTTGTACATAAGTGCGCTGGAGTCGCCATGAACAAGCTTGAGGCCTTCGCTTTTTTTCACTTGACCTGCCGTCATTCCCCAAGTGGCATTGCGGAAATCCTTGA
This sequence comes from Paenibacillus sp. GCM10027626, assembly GCF_042676285.1. Lineage (NCBI taxonomy): Bacteria > Bacillati > Bacillota > Bacilli > Caryophanales > Paenibacillaceae > Paenibacillus > Paenibacillus sp. GCM10027626. The sequence goes on from NZ_JBHTHC010000006.1 coordinate 304,891, forward strand.
TTGCTGCTTCGTCTTTACTGCGGGCAGGAACTTTCACTTGTTTGCCCAACTGTACGACACGATTGTTGGGATCATACTGTACATTAAGCTTGGCTGCCTCGCTTATGAAGCGGAGCGGAACGAACGTTATGCCGTTAGTTGCCCGCGGCGCTATCGTCAGCGGTACCCTCTGGCCATTGACGTAGGCATATTTGCTGCCGATAATCAGTCTGAGCTTGAGCTTATCTTTAATTGCGGAGATGACCTTCGTCTCCGGGTCGTAGTCGACGATAAAGTCCAGCGTTTTGAATACTGGAGCGAACGGAACAAGGATACTGCCGTTTTGAATAATAGGTGGTTTTATTAATGAAATGCGTTCGCCGTTCACGTAGACATGGATCGGGATGGCTGCGGACACGATGGCAGGCGCAGCCGTGGCGACCATGAGGACCGCCATGAAGAGTAGTAGAAGCTTCTTCTTCATCTTTGCTACAATTCCTCCTATTGGATGATAAAAGCGCACTGCAATGATTATACCACAAGCTGAAAAACTGCCAATATGCCTGCAGCAGCAGTGCTTTAAAGCAAGAAGCCGCAAATTAGCATGTCACAAAAATGGATACCGGTTGTTATATAAGTATCACACGGGCAAGAGAAGGGAGGTGCGCGAGATGACCGAACAGGACCTGTTAAGGGCGATAAAGGATGGCGATACCGAGTGTTATGCTGAAATCGTGCGGCGCTATCAGCAGCAGCTGTTTGTGTACTGTTATCATCTGCTCGTACAGCGGGAGGAAGCGGAGGATGCGGTGCAGGAGGTGCTGATTAAGGCATTCGAGAAGTTGGAGCGCTACCGCTACGAGCAATCCTTTTCGGCCTGGTTGTACAAGATCGCCTACCATCATTGTATGAATGTCCTGAAAAAGCGAAAACGGTGGACGCTCATTAACGGATTGCTCAAATTCCAGAGTGAGTCAGCCGTAGAGGAAGACGGCTATAACAAGGTAGAGCGGGATGAGCTTAAGCGAATGCACGACAAAGCCTTGCAGCGGCTAACGCCATTGGAGCGGTCATTGATCGTTCTTCGCGTTATAGAAGAGAGGCCGTATGAGGAGATCAGCGCAATTCTGAACAGCAGCTGTCCAGCCTTGCGCAAAAAGGTAGAGCGAACGAAAACGAAGCTGCGCACAATATGGAATGAATTGGAGGGGCAATCCTATGAAAGAAAAACAAGCATTTCCTCAACAGCCGAGTATCCCTTTATTCGAACATGATCTTCCGGCAATCGATGTTACAGCGCGTGTAATGAGCGCGGTGCGGGAGCGGGCGGCACGCTCCACGCGGGCGCGGGCACTTCGCGGCAAGCCGGCCTATATCATCGGTCTGGCCGCTGTGTTTATCGTTGTTAGCGGCTTTGGCTATGCGACATTGTCTTGGAAGCTGCAGCGGGAGGATGGCCGTGTCGTGATGGATTACCGGCAGTTTGAGCCGGGCGATGAGCCGGTCAGCAGCCGGGAGGATTTTGCCGAGAAGCAGGCGCTGCTGCCGGAGGGGACTGCCGCATTTTTCTATGAAAAGCCATCGCAGGCCGGAGAAGCGGGGCGGTACTTTTCGATCGACAATCCCGCCATGTTTGATTCCGCTGCTCAATTGCGGCAGGAAAGTGCGCTTCCTGTTCGTGTTCCTGATCAGCTTGGAGACGGCTTCCAATTTGCTGAAGGCAACTTCATAAGCGGCCATAGCCATCCGGATGAGGGATTGATGGAGCAGTTGAAGGCGGAGGCGGAGCGTTCACAGGAAAGCTTCGCGTATGCTCCGATCGATATTGGCGACCGGGTAGGGTTGTCGCTGCTCTATAAAGGAACGGCCGGCGGTGAAATCCGGGTATTCGCCGATGCAGAGGGAGAACGCTGGCGCACCGTATTTACCGACCTTAAAGAGAAGCATGTAAGCGAGGCCAAGGTCCGCGGCATGGAGGCGCTGCTCATTGCCAATCAGATGACAGGCGAGCTGGAAGTGATGTGGATCGACGGTGAGGGGGAGCGCGCGGTCTTTTATAAGGTAAGTACGGAAACGCCGCAATTTGTCAGTTCCGGGCAATTGTTAGCCGCGGCAGAGGAGTTCGTCAGCCAATAAAATAAAACACGCCAAAGCCGGCAACATAACAGCGCCCTTCAGGATTGTTATGCATATGTGATGCGTACAATTCCGAAGGGCGCTTCCCTGTGTTATTTGCTATTTTTTCTTTTCCATTGCTGCTTTAAGCAGATCGCCAAGATTGGAGCCGATAGACTCCTGTTTTTTGCTGTACTGCTGTACGAGGCGCTGCTGCTCGCGCTTGTTCATATGCTTGCTGTCTTTGTTGACCGTTTCGGTAATTCCGCATGGCAAGCACTGTACGTAGAGCCCTGCTTTGCCTTCCTTCAACTCCATTTTTTTATGGCAGGTCGGGCAGCGGCGGTTGCTTAGCCGTTTGTCGCCGGAGCTGCGATAGCCGCAATCTTCGCTCGGGCAGACAAGCATCAGGCCGCGCTTGGACTTTTTCTCAAGCAGCCGGGTGCCGCAGTCCGGACAATGGCGATTCGAGACATTATGCGGCTTATAAGTGGCGTCGCTCTTTTTGACACCTGATACAAGGCTTTGCGCCATCTCGCGAATTCCTTTCAGGAACGGTTCGGGCTTGCCTTGTCCGCGGGCAATCCGCTCCAGCTCCGCCTCCCAGCGCGCCGTCAGCTCTGGCGTGCGCAGATCGGCCGGCGCCAGCTCGATCAGCTGCTTGCCCTTGCCTGTCGGATGCAGCGTATTGGCTTGCCGCTCAATCGTATCGGAGCTGACGAGCTTCTCAATAATATCGGCGCGCGTGGCCGGTGTCCCCAGCCCGTGCTTTTCCATCTGAGTGAGCAGCGCAGCTTCGGTGTAGCGTTTGGGCGGCGACGTGCGGCCACTTTGCAAGCGGCACTGCTTCACAGCAACAGCTTCGCCCTCGCGCAGCTCGGGAAGCGTGACGGAGCGTTCGTCCTGCTCGTCCTCGCCGTCTTCATCATCGAGAGCCTGGTTGTCGTAGACAGCCCGCCAGCCGCTATCCTTCATCGTTGTCCCTTTGGCATGAAGCGTCTCGCCGTCGATGCTGATCGCGACACTGACCTGATCGAAGCGCGCCGGACCGTAAAACAGACTGAGAAATCTTCTGACGATCAGATCATACAGCCGTCTTTCCTCTGTGCTTAGCGCATTCAGCAGAACGGTTTGCTCTGTAGGAATAATGGCATGGTGATCGGTAACTTTGCTGTCGTCGACGACCCGTTTGCCAGGACGCAGCGGACTGCGCAGCAATGGCCGGGCCAGCGCAGCGTAAGGACCGACGGCAACACTGGATAGCCGTTCTTTTAACGTGTCCACCATATCGGATGTCAAATAGCGCGAGTCTGTCCGCGGGTAAGTGACCAGCTTATGCTGCTCGTAGAGCCGCTGCAGCACATTGGACGTTTGCTTGGCCGAGAAGCCGAGCAGACGGTTCGCATCCCGCTGCAATTCGGTCAAATCGTAGGCCAGCGGATGAGGGACGGTTTTCTCGCTTTTTTTGAGCGAGGTAATTTTTCCGTTTTTGCCGGTAAGCTTTGCCTGCAAGCTCTTCGCTTTCTCGGCGTCAAAAATTCGCGCATCCCCGTTTGCTCCCCGCCATGTCGCCTCGAAAGAATCAGTATCGATGCGCAAGGTGAAATATTCCTCGGACCGGAACGATAAAATTTCCGTCTCCCGCTGCATAATCATGCCTAGCGTCGGCGTTTGCACGCGCCCTGCTGAAAGCGGGGAGCCGAATTTGCAGGTTAGCGCCCGCGTTACATTAAGCCCGATCATCCAGTCTGCCTCGGCGCGGCAGCGGGCCGAGTGATAGAGCCGCTCGAACTGGCTGCCCGGCTTCAATGCGGCGAAGCCTTCTTTAATCGCCTTGTCCGTCTGCGAGGAAATCCACAGCCGCTGGAACGGCTTTTTCCAATTGGCCATGTCGATAATCCAGCGGGCGAGCAGCTCGCCTTCGCGCGCGGCATCGGTAGCGACGATGAGCGAGGTGATGTCCGGGCGGCGCATCAGCTGCTGTACAGCCTTGAATTGATGGCTGCTTTCCCGCAGTACCTTCAGCTTTGTCTTATCCGGCAGAATGGGCAGATCCTCGAGCTCCCAAGTGCTGAATTTACGATCATAGTCCTCCGGCTCCGCCAGTCCGACCAGATGGCCCAGCGCCCAGGTCACGACATATTTAGGGCCTTCAATAAAGCTTTTATGCTTATCGCGGCTGCCCATCACACGAGCGATTTCTCGTGCTACGGACGGTTTTTCCGCCAGTATGAGAGTTTTCATGCGTTCTGTAGTCGACTCCTTTCATTGCTATTGATTATACCATAATCCGGCCATATCCAAACTTTTCATATCGGCGCACCGTAATACTAGTGTAGACATTCAGTGGGGTGAGATAAAGAGGAAAGGAGAATGATAGCTTTGCTGCGTATACAAGATTTGTCCCATTCCTTCCAGAACGGCACAGAAACGACGCCCGTGCTCCATAATATCAGCTTCGAGGTCAAGGAAGGGGAAATCATTGCGCTGCTCGGCAGCTCCGGTTCAGGGAAATCGACGCTGCTTAATTTGATGGCAGGGCTGATGAAGCCGACAGCAGGAAGCATTTACATAGCCGGTCACAATATCGTGACGATGAATGAAAACCGGCTGGCCGAGTTTCGGCGCAAACATATCGGCTTTATTTTTCAGGCGTATGAGCTGATCGCCAATTTGACCGTACGGGAAAATGTGGAGCTGCCGCTAGTCTTTCAATCGGTACACCCGTCGATCCGCAAGAAAAAAGCGCTGGAGCTGCTGGAACAGGTCGGCATCCCGGAGAAGGCGGAGCTCTTTCCCTCTCAGCTGTCCGGCGGCCAGCAGCAGCGCGTCAGTATTGCGCGATCTTTAATCACCGAGCCTTCTGTCATTTTTGCGGACGAGCCGACAGGCAATCTGGATACGAAGACGGAAGAGGAGATCATTGCCATTTTAAAGCGACTGAACAGCGCGATGAAGACGACCTTTATTATTGTAACGCATGAGCGGGAGGTTGCAGAGCAGACGCAGCATATCATCTCGCTGCGCGACGGCTTTTTGATCAATGAGCGCATGGCGGATGAGAGTGTACCTGCGGCAGGGGGGGATTCAGGATGAGAGTGCGCGACATTACGCGGCTGTCATGGGACCAGGTTCGCAGACGGAAAGTAGTGACGGCTTTGTGCGCGGCTGGCTTGTCGATCGGCTGCGCGGCTATTATTTTGGCGATGAGCATCGGGGAGTCGGCGCAAAATTATATTGAGCAAGAGATGAACAGCTTTTTTAAAATGGACGAAATCACCGTCTCGGCCGATCGCGGAGTTGCCCAAAATAGCAGCGGAGGTTCTGGTGAGGAAGAGGAGCTGTTGAAGCGCGGCCAGCTGACCGAGCAGAAGCTCAAGGTCATCAGAAACCTCCCGCATGTGGTAGCGGCGGCCCCGTTCCAGCAGCTGGACTACCTGGGAGCAATCACGACGGATGACCGCAGGAGCCATATTGAGGTGGTCGGAACAGATATGGAGACGCTGGAAAAATTCGATCATCAGTTTATGCAGGGGGCGGTGGCCGATTTGCCGGGCACCATTGTCCTGAGCTATGGGGCGACATTCGGCTTCGTCGATGAGGAGACGCGCAGCAAGCTATTGGAGCAATTGCGGCGCAATCCCTATGACGAGCAGCTGCAGGAGCAATACGACAAAATGATGCGGCTGCCGGCGCCGCTGTTCCAGCGCCAAATCCAGTTTAATAGCTTCGCTTCGGACGGAAAGCAAAAGACCAGCTCTCCTCTGCGGGTGAGCGGCATATTGAAAAAGCCTGCCGGCGCCAATGAAAGAACGGTCATCTATGACAAGAAGGCTTACATCTCCATAGAGACGGCCGGAATGCTCAGGCGGGAGCTCGGTTTGAGCCGGGGGGAGCCGGAAGAGGAAACGTACAGCTCCGTACTCGTCAAGGTAGATGATCAAGCGCATGTCGAAGAGGTTGAGCGGCAAATTAAAAAGCTGACCCTGGCGACGCAGACCAATCTGCAGCAAAAGGAACGGCTGGCCGAGCAGTTCAGCATTTTCAAGGCAGTTGCTTTAGGCGGGGGGATCTTTATTCTGATTATCGCCTCGATTTCCATTGTAGTAGCGATGACGATGTCGACCTACCAGCGCAGAAGGCAGATCGGCATTATGAAGGTGCTCGGCGCCAACCTGCGGCAAATTCGCAATATGTTTATTGTGGAGGCGGCGCTGCTTGGCTTCCTTGGCGGTCTGCTTGGCGTACTGTTCTCCTATTGGATCGTGTGGGGCATCAATGCGCTGATCCATATGATGGCCGGCGGCGACAGTCAGGATGCAGTCATTATATTTATACCATATATAGCGATTCCGGTCGGGATGGGCTTTGCTATTTTGACAGGCGTAATATCGGGCATTTATCCGGCAGTAAGCGCGTCGCGCACCGATGCGCTGACCGCAATCCGCCGGGATTAGTAAACGGCCGGCATATGTAACGAGAAAAGGGGTGGCACGAATTAATGAAGAAAAAAATAAAGTGGATCGTAATCGGTGTAATCCTCATTGCGATCAGCTATGTTTTATATACAATTTCGCAGCCGAAAAAGCCGATGGAGCAAGCTGTCGGTACACAGGCGATCTCTTTTGATGTGACGGAGGAGTCGCTGGTCAATACAGTTGAAGTTAAAGGGAAGTCGCTGTATGAGCAGGAGGTCCCGGTCTATGCCCCGTTCAGCTCCAAGGTCAAAGAATGGAAGGCCGAGGACGGGCAGCAGGTGAAAAAAGGGGACGTGCTGTTCACGCTTGATCAGACGCATCTGCAAAATGAAATCGAACAGGAAGAAGCTTCGATGCGGAAAGCGAAGCTGGAGACAGAGCTGCAAACCTATATGTCGCAGCTTGGCGACAGCGATTTGACGTTGGAAGCGACAGAGGCGGACCGCAAACGCACACTGGTCAACAAGGAGATTGCTCGGTTGAACCGGGAGCTCGGCGATGTGACGGCATCGCTGCAGCGCAAATCGCTTGACCAGAAAAAAGCACTGCTGGGCAAAGCGCAATATTATGCCCCGGCGTCCGGCATATTCCTGTATGACACCACTGCCGCGAAACGCCCGCAAGCTGTAGGGGACGACCAGTATATCGGCAAAATTGTCGATTTGAGCAAGCTGCAATTCATCGCTCTGGTCGGCGAGCAGGACGTCTTTCACATTAAACCGGGCATGTCTGTGCAGGTGAAGATGAATGCGATGAAGGAGGTTCAGCTGGCAGGCAAGGTGCTGCGGGTGTCCAAGTTCGCCAAAACGGGCACGGATCAAAACAGCATGGAACAGGCCGCGCAGTTTGAGGTGACGATTACGCTGGAATCGAATGAATATTTGATTGCCGGACTGACATTGAATGGACAGATCGAGACGGAGCGCCGCGACAAAGTAACGGTTGTGCCGACAATCGCAGTCATGCGGGATAAGGATGCCTACTATGTCATGCTCGATAAAGGCAATGGTCAGTATGAGCGGAAGGACATTAAAGTGGGGATGGAAACGTCGGAGAAGACGGAAGTGCTGGAAGGGCTGAAGCCGGGCGATAAAGTTGTGATTGAATAAGTGTGTAATGCGATTGCGTCATATGCTGCGAACAAAGGGCTGCCCAAACATAGGGCAGCCCTAAAAGCTATTTCATATAAAGCAAGACCGGGCAATGATCGCTTCCCAGCACATCACAATCGATTTCGGCATCGACAAGCTCGGGGGCCAGCCGGGACGAGGCCAGAAAATAATCGATGCGCCATCCGATATTGCGCTCCCGGACTTTGGCCATATAAGACCACCAGGAGTAGACATCCGTTTTGTCCGGATAGAAATGGCGGAACGTATCCATAAAGCCGCTCGCCTGCAGCCGGGTCATTTTTTCTCGCTCTTCATCTGTAAAGCCGGAGTTGCCGCGGTTGGACTTGGCATTTTTCAAATCGATCTCCTGATGGGCGACATTCATGTCGCCGCATACGATGAGCGGCTTGACAGCGTCCAGCTTTTGCAAATAGCGGAGGAAGCGGTCCTCCCAATCCAGCCTGTAATCGAGCCGCGACAAATCGCGCCGCGCATTGGGCGTATAGACATTAACCAGGTAAAAGGCGTCAAATTCAAGGGTAATGACTCGCCCTTCCTCATCCTCCTCGCCATCCAAGCCGTATTGCACAGACAAAGGTTGTAATTTAGAAAAAATGGCTGTGCCGGAATACCCCTTCTTCATGGCGTAATTCCAATATTGAACATACCTATCCCCCAAATCCAGCTCAATCTGTCCGGCTTGCAGCTTGGTTTCTTGAAGGCAAAAAATATCGGCATCTGCTTGCTGAAAGTAATCCATAAATCCTTTATTCACACATGCTCTCAAACCGTTGACGTTCCAGGATATTAGTTTCATCTGCTGCTGCTCTCCTCGTTATGCTGAAGCTGTCTTTCCCGCCCTACTTTCATTACGGCTTAGCCGCTAAAGCAGGCGGTCCCATATACCGATGGTAGCAGTTAAATCCAGGAAGTACAACGCTAGAAAAGAAAAAAGTGTTCCATAGCAGATACAAGAGGGGAACTTCAGGTATATTGACAGTTCCGTTTATGATGTATATGATGTGTATTAATAAGATACACAGTTGGGACGTGGAAAAGCAAACATGAAAATAGTAATTTCGGGCAGCTCGGATTTGCCGCTCTACCAGCAGGTAAAGGAGCAAATCAAGGATGCGATTTTGTATGGCGAGCTGGAGGAGGGGGAATTACTACCTTCAATACGTGCCCTCGCGAATGATCTGCGTGTCAGTGTGCTGACTACCCGCCGTGTATATGACGAGCTCGAAGCTGAGGGGTTGGTGACGACTAAAGCGGGCAAAGGAACATTCGTCGCCAAAGAAAATCTGGAGCTGCTGCTGGAGTCGAAGCGGCATGCGGTGGAGGCCAAGCTGATGGAGGCTTGGAAGTCAGCGCGTGCGCTGGGGATCGGCAAGGATGAGCTGTTCAAAATGATGGAATTGCTTTTTGAGGAGGATGACGATAATGAGTCTGGTGCTTGAAGTGAAAGGGTTGCGTAAAAAGCTCGGAAGCTTTCAGCTGCAGGATATCAGCTTTGCGATTCCGGAAGGCTGCATTACCGGCTTTATCGGGGCAAACGGTGCCGGCAAGACATCGACTATTAAGGCGATCCTCGGCTTGCTTCCGTTCGATGACGGCCGTATAGAGGTGTTCGGGCAAGCGATGAAAGGAAATGAAATAGCGATAAAGAACCGGATCGGTGTTGTGCTGGATGAAGGTTATTTTTATGAGGATCTGACGTTAAAGGAAATGAAAAGCATCGTTGCTCCGGCTTACTCCCGCTGGGACGAGCAAGCATTTCAGCGCTATATGGAGCGGTTCGGCCTCTTCCTGCAGCAGAAAATATCAACGCTCTCCAAAGGAATGCGGATGAAATATGCGCTGGCGCTGGCTCTTTCACATCATGCAGAGCTGTTAATTATGGATGAGCCGACCAGCGGGCTCGATCCGCTGGTACGCAAAGAGCTGATGGATATGCTGCTGGAATTTATGGCCGATGGCGGCAAGGGCGTCTTTTTTTCATCCCATATTACGTCGGATTTGGAGCGTACAGCAGATATGCTCATTATTGTCGATCAAGGAAAAGTCATTTTGCATGAAGGCAAGGATGAGCTGCTGGACCGTCACGGATTAGTACAAGGCGAGCGGGCCGCGCTGAATGAGGGGACACGTTCATTATTTTTGACATTGCATGAAACGAATTACAGCTTTACAGGCCTCACCAGCGACAAGCCGGCCGTGCGAAAGCAAATGCCGGGGGCGGTTATCGAGCGGCCGACAATTGAAGATATTATGCTTGGATATGTGAGGAGGTAGAGAAGATGCTCCTTAATCTCATACGCAAAGATTTTTTGTTAATTAAAAAATATATCCCGATCATGTTCATTATTGCCGTCGTCGTTCCATTTTATTTGAACACAAGGGCGGCAGGAACATTTATGGAGGGCAGCTTTTTCAATTTTTTCCTGACTACGCTATATATCCAGTATTTGATGTTCAATTCGGTATCGCTGGCGGAATATAAAAATAAGGGAAACGCCCTGCTATGCGCGCTCCCGTATACAAGAAAGGCGTTCATCACGTCGAAGTATTGCTTTTTGCTTATTATTTTTATAGGCTGCCTGCTTATTTACAGTGCGGTCACCTTGTTGGTATTGGGGCAAACGGCGATGTTGAGCATAGCGCAGATCGTCCTGTCTTTTTCCTTGCTGTCATTTGTGTTTAGTCTGCTTATTCCCGCGCAAATTCATTTTGGTTATGAAAAATCAAAATTTATATTTGCCGTCTTTATTGTCGCTACGCCGTTCGTCATGCCGCAGATCATTAAGCTGCTTCAGCAAAATAATGCCTCAATGCCAGCCGCTGCGTCCGGGCTGCAGTCATTTGATGTACTTATGCTAGTGGCCGCATTGGTTGCTTTAATCGTATCGCACCAAGTATCCAATCGGTTTTACGGGATGAAAAGCTTGTAGCGAGGGCGTATACTGGACCGGTTCAGGGTATCTTGGCCATTAAGCTTGCAATAAGCGGGCTGCCGGTAGCAGGGACTTTCTATCCAGGAAAAATTTTTAAAGAGCGGGCCCCACGGTCATTTTGACCTTGGAGCCCGCTCTTTGGTGGACATCTGTAAATGCGGTCGAAGTGGGGCTGCACGCGGACCCTGGTTCCGTTATGTGTGAACAAAATAGCTAAAACGGCTGGCTCGCGGACCGTAGATCCGTTATTGGCCTCAAAACGCCGTAAAAACCAGGCGAAATCCATAAATAACGGATCGTCTGTCTGCGGAACCTCCGAATTACCGTTTTTTGACCAAATAACGGATCGTATGTCCTCCTGACTAGATCTGCAGCCTCCGATGGGGCCAAATTGTTGTGCAAAATACAACATTTCAACTGGGACTTCACCGAATTTTAGGGAAATGGTGTATGTTCTGCAACAATCATCCCCTCTTGGCCAGCCATGAGGGGGAGATTATTGCATTTCGTACAACAATTCGAACCGTGGTTCGCTTTCGGGAGTGATTTGTTGTATGAACTACAACATTCTTTCCAGTAAGCGATAGACCATAATGCAGGCTTGCTCGACAGTTGTACTGCTTTTTGGTTTGAATAAATTATCGGCATCGCCCTGCACGACGGATAGCGCGCGAAGCGTTTCGACAGCGCCCGTCGCCCATGAGGATATTTTACCAGCATCGGCAAAGGCAGCCTTTTCGGACGCATGCTCAGGTTTGAAATCCGGTTTGCCCTTTTGGAGCGCGCGATTGAGCATGACGGCAATTTCTTCGCGGGAGATCGGCTGCTTCGGGGCAAAGCGCTGGCTCGAAACGCCGTTCACGATCCCGAGGCTGTACGCTTTCAGCACTTCAGGATTAGCGGTATCGGCAAAAGGGTTGTCAGCCGCCTCCGGCAAAGCCTTGCCGGTCAAAGCTTCATAAAATTTCACGACAACGGCGCTAAATTGCTCGCGGGTAATCGCTTGGCGGAAATCCAGTTTGCTGACAGGGGACACCAGTCCATTTTTATCGGCGTTTTCCAGCTCGGCAAGCGCCCAGGTGCTTGCGTTTTTATAAGGGCTGGCTTCAGGCTTCTCCAGAACAACCTCCAAGCCGCCGTTATTTCCAGTTCCGCCTGTTGTACCCGTGCCGGTCTGCCGGTCTTTCTTCTCATCCAGATTGAAGAAATGGGTCGTATACTCGATTGAAGCATCCTGCCCATCCTTGGACTGCAAGCCGGTGATGGTGATTTTGATTTCATCGCCAGCTTTGAAGGAGAGTCCCTCCGGCTTGAAAGAAATAAATGGCGCGTTGCCGTTTGGATGGCGCTGCTCGCTGAAGAGGATCATTCCGTTATCGCTGGAATAGGAGCCGGTTTCGTAGAGCCGCCACTTTTTCTTTTGTCCTTTGCTTACAACTTCAATGCGAAACGTCTCCGGATCGATCGGTGCAAAGCGCTCCGGATTGAGCTGCACCGAGATCATCTCGAAGCCCGACATTTCCATCGGGAAGTTGCCGGCTGCTGGCCAGGCAATATAGTCGGGTGTTTCCATCTGTTGCGGAAACGGTATGCTCAGCCGCATAACGGTATATTTGCTTGTCATGCCGAAGCCGACCGCTTGCAGGTCCGGCATCAAAATAGCCCGCCTATGTCCAAGGCTGTACCGGTTGTTGTCCCCGCGATCATCCATGAAGGAGATGACTGCTCCGGCAGGATCGTAGCCGTAGTGCAAATTTTCATAAGCGTTCAGCTTCGCCGTTTGGTAGAAACTATCCTCCATATCTGCAGGCTTGGCCGGGTTATGCGGATCTTTGCTGTTGTAAGTCTTCTCCAGAACAACAACTTTATGCTGCGCGGCCTGCGATAAGGAAGGGTCGAGCGTGATGTTCTCGGAAAGCCCTGTCAAATAGCGCATAAATTTGGTTGCATTCAATGCGTCCTGCAGCACTTGCTCCTTTAATGCGCCGGCTTCGTAGGGACTTTTCAAAACAGGCATCTGCACATAAGGACTTTCCTTATCGTAGTTGAACACGGGAGCATATTGGCTCCATTTTTGCTTAATTGCTGCGATGCTATCCGGACTGACAGTGTTTTGCAGCGCGGGGTCGCCATTTTTCAGCGTTGTCATCGTCGCTTCCTGTGGCCGCGGATTCAGTTCTTCGCTAGCCCGCACGCCCAAATAATAGGAATAATTGTCATTCGTGTAGATAAAGACATTGACGGAATTGACAGCGAGCGGCTCTGTCACAAGTTTAAAATATCCTTTACTATCGGCTTGAACCTGATAATCTTTGGAGAAACTCACTTTGCCGCGGGGGCCTTGAACCATAATGCGCATCGATTGCCCGGCGTTTTTCTCTGAGGTGCCCTCTACGGTTACTGTCCGGTCGTCATGGTAGACAGCCTTGAACGTGTTATTGACATACTCCGTGGAAACCCCTTCGGCGGATGCGGCTTGAACCAGCAAAAATAGGGAAGCGAGCATTGTTAAAATAATGGCACTTCTACGCATAATGCACTCCTTATTAGTCGTTATGTAGTAGTCAATAGGAACTATTCTACTCTATTAATCGGCAAAATACGACAAGTTTTTAGCGCCTTATCGGTAACGGCTAGGCTGTTTCTGCTTTATCCACAAGAAATGGTGGACAACTTGTTTATAACATGTGGGCAATGAGGATGGAATGTGGATAACTATGCCGGTTGTTGTGGATTTACATAATCTTAACATTACAAAATTGTAAGGCGTGGTAAGGTAAAAGCATAGCTGCACGGCCTACTTTTTTGTATACTTAGCAAGGGTATGCAGGTTGTTAACAGCTGCAGCTGTTGCATGACATTTTGCAGCAATCTACTAGTGGAGAGGAAGAACAGGCAGCCATGGAATTTATTGATTATTTAAAGGCTCTTATTCTCGGCTTGGTTGAAGGACTTACAGAGTATGCACCTGTGTCATCTACAGGTCACATGATCATCGTCGACGATATGTGGCTGCAATCAGAGCAATTCCTGACCAAATATGTCGCAAATACGTTCAAAGTTGTTGTGCAATTGGGCTCCATACTGGCAGTCGTCATTTTGTTCCGCCACCGGTTTATCGATTTGCTGGGCTTGAACCGTTTTCGCCGCACACAGTCTGGCGATGGAGCAAGCGGCGCGCCACAAACTGCCGGTCGCCTCAAGCTGATGCAAGTCATCGTCGGCATGATACCGGCGGGGGTATTCGGACTGTTATTCAAGGATCAGATTGACGATTATTTATTTTCAACGAACACTGTACTTATCGGACTAGTGGCTGGCGCGGTTCTGATGGTTGCCGCCGATCTTTTCCGCCCTAAAAAGCAGATCGTGGAATCGGTAGATCAGATGACATATAAGCAGGCAATAGGCGTAGGCCTGTTTCAATGCCTTTCCTTGTGGCCGGGGTTTTCGCGGTCGGGGTCAACGATATCAGGCGGGGTGCTGCTGGGGATGAGCCACCGCGCGGCGGCCGATTTCACTTTTATTATGGCAGTACCCGTCATGGCAGGTGCGAGCGGGCTGTCACTGCTTAAAAACTGGCAGTATATTACCGCAGATACCCTTCCATTTTTCATAGTCGGTTTCATTAGCGCCTTTGTCTTTGCCATGATTTCGATCAAATTTTTCTTGAAGCTGATCAACCGGGTAAAGCTTGTCCCATTTGCGGTCTATCGCATTCTTTTAGCAGTAGTCGTATATATTGTCTATTTCTAGCATGTTAATAAAACCGGATTCAGATGCAGAGTGACGCATCGCGAATCCGGTTTTTTGTGGATAACTTGTGCATAAAATGTGGATATGTTTATTGTTTGTCCCGATATTGACTGGGCGTCATGCCGGTCGCTTTTTTGAAAACAGTGAAGAAATGGCTTTTCGTCTGAAAGCCTGCCCGCATCCCGACGTCTGTAACCGGCCAATCCGTTGAGATCAGCAGCTCCTTCACCTTGGCAATCCGCTCCTGCAAAATATAATCGGACAGCGTCTGGTCGAACGTTTCCTTAAAGAGCTGCCGTACATGCCTTGTGGATAAAGAGACATGCTCGGCGATATCCTCAATGGTGAGCATCGGGTCATGCAGGTTTTGCTTGGCGTACTCCACGATTTCGGCGACAATCTCCTCACGCCGGCTGGAGCTTTTCCGGTTGCTCAATTCATGAATAATGCCATGCAGTTCATTTTCCAGCCATTCACGTACGCCGAATAAAGTATCAAACGACTCCAGCACATTTTCGATGTCTTCTACCGATTCGACCGAAGGCAGCTTATTGAAAGTTTTGAACAAGGTATAGAGCATCAGCAGCAGCTGAAACTTGCTTTGCGTGTAGTGCATCTCCTGCATATGGGTAAAAATGCGATCAAGCGTCTCCGTCACTTTATCCGCTCTGCTCATCCGAATCTGCTTGATCAGCTCATCCAGCAGGTCGTCGTCCAGCGGCTGAGCGCGGCGCATATAATCCTCATAATCGCGTTCAATGAATACTTTGTCCTCGCTGGCAATGAATTTAAGCATCGTCAGCTCATGAATCCGCTGGTAGACGATGCGCAGGTCATCGCTGAACAGCCGCTGGCCGCTGACAGCCACCGTCACATGAATCTGTGTCCATTGTTCAATTTGCCTTCTTGTATCCTCCAGCACCGCAACCAGCTCATCCATCCCGATCGTGTCGCCGGCGATAAACAAGACCAGATGGTCGCTGCCGAGATCGACCGCTTCCGCATGCCAGCTGCGACGGGCGACTTCCTCGGCAATATTGCCGATCGCATACTTTAACAGCCTGCGGGAAGTGAAGTTGTACCGCTTATTGAAAGCGCTGTATTCATTGATGCGGATAACACTTATATAAAGCCCTTCGTGGCCGAACAACGTTGAATGTTCATGCAAATACTGCTCTACGGGCGAGGCCAGCTTGCCTTGCAGCACCCATTGCCGCAAATATTCCGTCTTGATGACGTTCCGATGCTCGCGCATGGACGAATCCAGCTGCCCCATGCGATCCTCAAGCATTTCAATCCCGTGCCGGATCACCTTGTATTCATCCATCGCGCTGTCACGCTGCCTATTTTTCTGATGCAGCCCGAATTTGCTTTCCAATTGATTGGCCAGCTGCGTGAAAGGCTTATAGGTGCGCCGGGAATTCCAGAACAGGATGACAATAAGCAGACCGATCAGACAAGCGACGAAAATAACCATCCGCGTGCGAAACGAGACGAAATCGGCGCGAATGCCTTCCAGTTTGGCCATATGATAAATGCTCCAGCCTTGCGGCTCGATGGCCGCATACTGGACCGACCACGTTTCTCCTTCATAGGTGCGCGTGAAGCTTCCGGTTTCGTTACTTGAAAGGGTTATCAGGCCGTCATACAAATCATCGGCAGCGGGCTGTCCAAGCATCACTTGTCCGTTTTTGTCCAAAATGAAGGATTGGATCTCCGCGCCGGCATCTTCTTTGAGCAAATATTGCTGCATAAGCTTGTCATTTAACAGCAGTACGAGATAGCCGAAAGACTGCTGCCCGGAAGGAACCGACGGGATAATAAGTGCAAGCTGCTGCGTGCCGTTCAGTCTGTGGAGAAAAAAACGCAAGTATGTGCTGCGGGGCTGCCCGACCCGATCCAGCATCTCCTGATCGCCAAACTGCGAAAAAGCGAGGATGCCATACTTTAAGTCGATGACATGTTTCGTCCGCATATTGATCAAGTAGGCATTGTCGAGAAAGGGCTCGGTCGCCAAATATTTGTTGGCGGCGACGATCGCCTCCACCTGCGCTTCCTGCGATTCTGCACCGGCTGTCATCCAGGACTTGATGCTTTTGTCCGCATACATGTTCAAGCCATATGAGATGAGTTTATTGAAAATGAACTTGGCATTGTCCCGCGAATGTGCGATCTCTGTCTTGTTCACTTTATCAATTTGCTTCATCGCATAGATCGAGAACTGATGTGTCATCAGGTACACGAACGGAATGGACACCGCGATAAACAAAATACATAAACTCAGGAAAATCCGGATATACGTCTGTTTAGGAATAAACCGGCTCAACCTGCATCCCCCTTGTCTCTAAATATGCACTACGAGTATATCATATTCGAACCGTACCGGGTTGTTGTCCATGCAAGATGGCGACTTTGCCGAAAAGCCAGTAACGGCGCGGGTTTCCGGTGGTAAGTCAGCCGCGATTTCCAATTTGCGCACTTCATTTCCTCATTAAGAACCTGGCGAAATGCGGGGTTCAGAACCGTTATTCCCCGATCAGAACTATACAGAGCCCCCTGGACGGCATAAACTTGGCGGTAGGTAAATCAGTGGAGAGGAGGAGTTGTAGAGGTGGCTGTATTGAGGGAAATCATAAGAAACAAATATTTGTATGTACTGGCAGTCCCGGGATTGCTGTTCCTGCTCATCTTTGCGTATCTTCCGATGACCGGTTATTTGATCGCCTTCAAAAAATATCGATTGGCTGACGGGATCTGGGGGAGCGAATGGGTCGGATTCGACAACTTTAAATTTTTCTTTATGGGCAGCGATTGGTATAAGGTAACGTTCAATACGATTTTTCTGAATGGGCTGTTTATCGTTTGCGGCTTGGGGATTGCCCTGCTGCTGGCGATATTGCTGAATGAAGTGAGGCTGTTTATTTTCAAAAAGATTGCCCAAACGTTTATTTTCATGCCTTACTTTATTTCATGGCTCGTTGTCAGCATGATGGCGTTTGCGTTTTTGAATACGACGGACGGCATGCTGAACCGTACATTAGCATCCTACGGCATGCAGGGAGAGAACTGGTATCTGATGCCGGAAATTTGGCCGGCTGTACTCACCATTATTTATGTATGGAAATTCGCCGGCTATTACTCGATCATTTTTTTGGCGGCGATTGCTGGGATATCGGGCGAATATTATGAGAGCGCGCGCATTGACGGTGCCAGCCGGCTGCAGCAAATGATCCATATTACGCTTCCATTGATTCGCAATGTGCTGATTGTGCTTGCTTTGCTGGGGGTCGGCCGCATTTTTTACGGCGATTTCGGCATGATATACGGCATCATCGGCGATAATGCCCCGTTATACCCGACTACGGACGTCATCGACACGTATTCGTTCCGGGCGCTGCGCCAATTGGGCGATTTCAGCAAATCGTCGGCCGTCATTTTATATCAGGCGGTGATGGGACTTGTGACGATCATATTGTTTAATGCCATAGCCAAAAAAATAGACAAGGATTCAGGCTTGTTCTAAAAAGAAAGCGGGTTATCGAGATGGAAAACGCAATCCGTCATGTCAAGACGGCAAAGGCGGCAAGAGGCAAAACAGGCGAGCCTTTCTCCGAGAAGGTCTTTATGTTTGTTGTTTATGCCATTACGGGCCTGTTTGCACTGGCTTGCTTCCTTCCATTTTGGCTGGTGCTGATCAATTCCTTTGCAGCGGAATCGAGCATCAAGCTGCATGGTTATCAGCTGCTGCCGAAGGAATTTTCATTGAATGCCTATCAATATTTATTTGAAGGCCGTCAAGTGTTCAGCAGCTACGTCGTCTCCACTACAGTAACCGTAGCCGGGACGATCATCGCGGTGATGATCACTGCTATGTACGCATACGTACTGGCGCATCCGAAGGTGAAATACCGCAATATTTTGTCCTTCCTGACGTATTTTACGATGATTTTTGGCGCCGGTCTGGTCGGCTTTTACATTTTGGTCGCTAACTGGCTGGGGCTGAAGGATACATTGTGGGCGCTCATCCTTCCTTATGTGCTGAACCCGTTTTTTGCCTTCATTATGGTATCATTTTTTCGGACGCTGCCGTATGAGATCAATGAAGCCGCAACTGTGGATGGCGCTAATGATTTGACGATCTTTTTCAAAATTATTATTCCGATTTCCAAGCCGGTCATAGCGACGGTCAGCCTGTTTTATGCGCTGCAGTATTGGAACGATTTTTTTCTGGCGCTGCTGTTTATTGACGACTACAAGCTGCATCCGCTGCAAATGATGATCCGGCAGCTTATTTCCAACATTAATATCGGTTCTTATGTAGGAGGCAGCCAGACCACCTATACGCAGCCGCTGCCAACTTATGGCGTACAGCTCGCGACGGTCTGCATGACGATTGGTCCGATTATTTTCTTATATCCCTTTACGCAAAAGTTTTTTGTGAAGGGGATTACGATCGGTGCCTTGAAAGGGTAGTAACACAAAACTTTTTAGGAGGGCCAACATGAAAACAAAAAGATTAATGGCGTTAATGGCAGCGATGTTGCTGCTGCTGGCAGGAATCATCGGTTGCAGCTCCAAGCCGGACGAACCGGCTCCGCCTTCCGGCAATTCCAACGGGGATAAGGAGAGCGCCAGCGAGAAGCTCGATCCTGTTACGCTGAAAATCGTGCTGCCCGGCGACCGCCCGGCCGACATGGATGTCATTATTAAGGAAGCGGAGCGGAGAATGGCCGATACGCTCAATGTAAAGCTGGACCTGGTCTTCGTGCCTTGGTCCGATCTGGCCCAAAAAACACAGGTGATGCTCGCTTCCGGCGAGAGTGTCGATCTGATTTTTGATGCGCCTTGGCTGCATATGGAACAGATGGTCAGCTCGGGGTACTATGAGCCGCTGGAGGAGTTACTGGATAAATACGGGCAGGATGCGCTTAAAGTGAGATCGCAGCAAATGTTCGATGCGAATAAATTCCAGGGGCAAGTGTACGCGCTGCCGCTAGGCAATACGCATTTGGCGGGAAGAACGTATTTGGTGCGCAAGGATCTTCGCGAGAAATACGGTCTCCCGCCGATCAAAACCTACGATGAGCTGATCCAATTCGCCTATAAAGTGAAGGAAAATGAAAAGGATGTCATCCCGCTGCTTGCATATGGGCAGCCCGGGCAGAAGGACGTCTCATGGGGCGCCTTCCGGGCTTTCATGGAATATGATCCGCAAATTTTGCGCTCGGATGCACTCGGTCAAAGCCTAGTCCTGTACTACAAAAATAATGACGGCAAAGTCTACAATCTGTTCGACGAGATGGAGCCGCGCATTTGGTCGTGGATTGAGGAAGCGAGGAAGCTGTATACCGATGGCCTGATCCACCCGGATATTTTGGCGCTGAAGGATGTCAACTCTGTCATTGAATCCGGCAAAGTAGCCGTCGCCATCTACAATGAGTTTGGCGTGCCGACCCAGTTTGCCACTGCCGTCGCCCGGAACGTTCCCGGCGCCGAGCTGGAAGCGGTCACGTTCATCAAGATGGAGCCGGGCGAAAATATTACCAATTTCAAGCAAGCGAACTTCCAGGCCATACCTAAGGTCAGTAAAAACAAAGAACGCGCCATGATGTTTTTGAACTGGACGGCGCAGAAGGAAAATTACGATCTGCTTGCCTATGGAATCGAAGGGACGCATTATAAGGCGGTTGGCGACGACCAGTACGAGCAAATTGGCTCCAGCTATTCTTACTTCCCTTATGCATGGATTTGGAATCCGACAACAGACCGTCTGAACGCCGGTTTTGATGAAGAAACAATCGCCCATTATCAATTCAATAAAGATGGCGACAAATTGACATCGAGCATCTTGACGGGCTTCTCCTTCGACCCGGGACCGGTCATGAATGAAATTTCCCTGTACAACGCTGTAGAGGATAAATATTATAACGCACTGTTCGATGGCGTATTCGATCCGACGGAGCAATGGAACAAGCTGAAAGCGGAAGGCGAAGGCTACGTGAAAAAAATTCAAGCGGAGCTGCAAAAGCAAATCGATGCCTTTCTTGCCGCCAAAAACTAGCTCAAAAGTATGACCCAGGCAAACGGAAAGGAGGGGAGTGGACTCATCATTTGCCTGGTGCAAGTATAGAGCAGCAGGGCTGTCCCATAAATTATCCGCGATAATTTTGGGCGCCCTCTTTTGCTGGAATGAAATGAAAACGATTACTTAATTGAGGAATGGAGGTTCATGGTTCATGATAGGAAAAAGTAAAAAAATGACGTGCCTGCTGCTTGCTCTTGCCCTCGTCCTGTCCCTGGGCAATTTCCCGGTCGCGCATGCGGCAGACAATGAGCCAGCAAAAGTTAATTGGCTGGCGGCCGATATGGATACGACATTCAGTGACGGCGTCAGTCCCTTCATTTTGGAAAACAGCAGCTCCGGCGGTACGCAGCGCATTGTACAGATTAACGGCAATAATGCGCTGGAGCTGCGCGATGCTTCGCTTGGTTCCAATTTGTCCAGCTATTTCTATTCCGAATTGAAGAGCGGCAGGCTGAAGGACCGCATTAATGAAATTTACAGCAGACCGATTGGCAGCTCACCGGTCGATTTTGTTCTGGAATATAAGGTGATGCGCAGCGCTGCCAGCGATAAGCCTGTCAATAAAGATATTTATGCGCAATTGCAGTTTGGTAACTATGACGGCACGATGGTGCCGCGCTTCCCGGCAGGCATGCCGAGCATCGTAGGTACGAGTGCTTACAAGAATAGCGAGCCTAATGTACTTAAGGTGATTAACGATCAGGATCTCCCGGAATACAAGTTTCAGATTGTGCCAAATGGCGGAGCGCGGCTTATTTCGAGCGTAAAGCTGGCTTTTTCCGTTCGGGTCGATACGGGCGGCACAGACGAGGCTTACGTCATTGACGATCTGGCCGTCTATGAGCTGAATTCGGATGCACCGCTTGATGACGAGCCGCCGACTGCACCTGCAGATCTGCAAGTTACCGGCGTTAGCGACACCAGCGTCAAACTGTCCTGGACGGCCTCCACAGATAATGTGGCGGTGACGGGTTATACGGTTTTTAAGGACGGGGCAGCAGCAGCTGTTGTCGGCGGCACGGCGACTGAAGCTTCAATTGTAGGGCTGACTCCGAAAACAAGCTACCGGTTTACGGTTAAAGCAAGAGATGCCGCAGGCAATGTGTCTGCTGCCAGCAATGAAGTGACGGCCACGACCAGTCCGTCTGCCAGCGGCTTGCCGGAACCGTTCGGCAACCGCGATATCGGCGCCGTCCGGCTGACCGGAAGCGCCAGTTACGATGAAGCGGGCGGCATCTACAAGGTGAAGGGCTCGGGCGCCGATATTTGGGGCAAAGAGGATGCGTTCCATTTTGTTTACCGGCCGTGGACTGGCGATGGCGAGATTGTCGCGCGGGTCGCTGCTATGGAAAATACGGTTGTATGGAGCAAGCCCGGTATTATGATTCGCGGCGGCATTTCGGCTGAGGCGCCTTATGCGATGATG
The DNA here is from genome assembly GCF_042676285.1 of Paenibacillus sp. GCM10027626. NCBI lineage: Bacteria > Bacillati > Bacillota > Bacilli > Caryophanales > Paenibacillaceae > Paenibacillus > Paenibacillus sp. GCM10027626. The sequence continues at coordinate 326,796 of NZ_JBHTHC010000006.1, forward strand.
GCGGTTACACCCTCGAACGGCGTCATTTATCAGAACCGGCTGCAGCAGGGCGGGGATGCTACGCAGTCCTGGGGCTCCAAGTCTTCCGCGCCGTACTGGTTGAAGCTGGTCAGAAAAGGTAATCTGATTACTGCTCACGAATCCAGCGATGGCGATAACTGGACGCTGATCAAAAAAGATACCCTTACACTTCCGGAAACGGTCTATGTCGGCCTTGCGGTGACCAGCCATGACAACGGGAAGCTGACGACAGCCGATTTTGACCATGTGAGCGTCGGGCCGATCACGTCCTCCGGCAATCAACACGCGCCTTTCCCGGGCACAATCGATACCCGCCGCGAATGGATGTGGAATAAAACGAAGCAGATGTCGGAAATCGACAATCAATTGAATATTGCCCAGTTGGTGGCGCAAATCATCGATAATCAGAATGTAGATGTCAATTTGCAAAAGCTGGACCAGATGTTCAAGACGTACGATTGGGAGCAGTATAAGACCGTTTCCAAAATGTATGCCTATCTGATGGTAGGCGACCGTTTCAGCAGCGACCTGATTAAGCATGTAAAGGATTATTTCGCCAGCTATGCTTATGCCAAGCTGCCGCAAACGGAAAACTTGAGAATGAGCAATTATACGGCAGGTTATTTGGTTGGACAATATTTTCCTGATTTGAAGGATTTGAACGGAAATTCCGGGGCGCCGCTCAAGGCCGCAAACCGCGCCAATATTGAGGAAATGCTGGAAGCGGGCGTATACCGGGGCTGGGCGGAATATGAAAGCCCGGAATATACGTTTATGACCTATCTGTGTCTGAATGCTTTGTATCAATATTCAGATGAACCGGATTTCAAGCAGAAGGTCAAAATGGCGATGGATGTCATGTGGTTCGAGTGGGCAAATGACTGGATTAACGGCGCGTTCATCTCGACCTCTAACCGCGCCAAGGGCGACGGTGTAACGGCAAGCGACCAGTCGTGGCGGGGCGCTGACCATACGGCGCTGTCGTGGATTTACTTTGGCGGACACCGCGCGCAGGAAGGTGTCGGCGAGTCGGACAGCATGGCTCCGGGCGCTTACCGTCCGTACCTGGAGTATTTGGGCATGCTGACTTACAGCGGCATGAGCTACACGCCGCCGGAACTGGCGGTCCGAATCGGCCAGGATACGAATAAAAGCTACACCTCGCGCAAAACGAATATGCAAAATTCGAGCGGCCGCGCTTTGAAGACATACCGCTCTGCATATGTGCAGCCGAATTGGGGGCTGTCTACAGAGGTAACTTACAATCGCGTCGACAATTGGATCGAGGATATACCGGTCGTCGTGCGCTGGCTGTCCGATTCGCCGGCCTCGGTGTTCAGATTGTCCGTCGATCAGGAGGATGCGCCGATCGGCAACTATGACCAGCCTGAAAACCATCGCATTATGCAGGACGGCAAGACAGCCGTCGGGGTGTTTAAATCGCTGAGCGAGCCGGGCAAAAATAACTTTATTAATGCGATGTTCCCGGATACAGGAGCGATCAAAACCCGGGAGGAGCAATCCGGCTGGGTATTCAGCGATACGGGCCCGATGTATTTTGCCTTTAAAATGATAAAGCCTTATTCCTGGTACTATCAGACGCCGGCCGATCCTTCTAACAAGGTCAAGCCGAATAAGCCGCATCCGACGAAGCAATTGCATTATGATTACAACATTTTACGCAGTCAGGCAGACAAGAACGGCTGGGTGCTGGAGACGGCAGACGCTTCCGAATATGCCGATTTTGCCAGCTTCAAGCAGGCGGTGCTGAACAGAACGTCACTCGACAGCTCTCATATCGATGAAGCGAACCCGCGATTGGTCTATACGAATCTGAGCGGTAATGTGATGGATATTAACTTTGATCTGGCCTCAGGCTCCTATAACAATACGCACAAAATTAACGGCAAGCCGATCGATTATTCCGCCTACAAGCTCTTTGATACGCCATGGCTGCAGCAGGAGCAAAACGCCGCGCTGTTCACGGCGTCTTACGGCGGTGAATCACTTACTTACAATTTCGCCAACTGGTCGATCACGCGGAGCGGCTCGGCAGTAGCTGTTCCGAACAGCGGCTTCGATAGCGGGGCGGGCGATCGCCCCGATAACTGGATTTTTAGTGGGACAGCCGCGTCATCAGGCCATTGGGACAGCAGTACATTTAGAAGCCCCGGGCATGCCGTAAAAATCGCGAATCTTGATGCCGGGGACGAAGGCCGCTGGAGCTTGGCAGGCGATAGCGGAATTAAGGTTGATGCCGGCAGCAGTTATACATTGAAAGCATGGGCGAAAACGGCCAAGGCCAGTGCAGACGGCGGTGCTTACGCTTCGCTCGCCTTTTACAAAGAGGATGGCAGCCCGGCAAGCGGTACTCCGGCTGTCTCCAAGTTTGCGGCAGGCACCAAGGATTGGACGCTCCTTGACGCTTCAATTGTGCCTCCCGTCGATGCTGCTTATTTAGGCATAAGCCTCGGTTTGAAAGGGACAGGAACGGCATGGTTTGACGATCTTGAGCTGACCAAGCAGGCGTACACAGCGGTGACCGGAGTTTCAATCACTCCGGCCGTGCTGACGCTTGGCGTGGGAAGAACGGTTAGCTTGAATGCCAATATTGAGCCTGTCGAAGCGACAAACCGGGCTGTAACGTGGACATCAAGCAATCCGTCGGCGGCAGTCGTGGATCATACAGGCAAGGTAACAGGGCTTGCCCCCGGCACAGCTGTTATTAAAGTGACGACGCAGGACGGCTCCTTTACCGCGGAGGCTGAAGTAACGGTCATTATGGAGCCGCTGTTTGCAGATGACTTTAGCGGCGGTCTGAACAATTGGGATTTATTCGGCACAACGGCATGGCAGGTGGAAGGCAGCGGCAGCGATGCGGTGCTGGTCGGCAAGACGACACTAGGCTCGCCGCAGCGCGCCGTGGCGAAGGTCTCCGCATTTCCGTACAGCTCTACAGATTACAATCTGCAATTCACTGCCTATGGGGACCGTTTCCGTACGATGTTCCGGTATTCATCCAGCACGGGTTATTATTTTCTGGAATTTAAAAACAATGAGGAAGCCGAGCTTTGGAAGTATGCCAATACATCCACTCCGGAACAGGTAGGCACGCTAGTCCATATTAGTGAGGCGATCCCGGGCTTTGTGCTGACAGATCCGCATGCTTACAAGATCGAGATAAAGGGAGTGCAATTCAAGCTTTTTATTGATGATACACTTGTGGAAACGTTCCAGGATGTTTCATTGGCAGCGGGCGGGATCGGCTTTTCGGTGAAAAGTGTAGGACCGGAGGCGAAAGTAACCATCAGCCATGTGTTGGTGGAGCCGGTTGTCACTGTGCCGGCGCCTGTGAAGGTGACAGGCGTAACGCTGGATAAAACGGCATTAAGCCTGCTTGCAGGCGGAGACAGCTACCGGTTGGCGGTGAAGGTTACGCCTGAGGATGCGGCTGATCAATCGGTTCAATGGAGTTCTAGCAATCCGGAAGCAGCCAGTGTAAGCGCAGAAGGCGTAGTAACGCCTCACACTGCCGGCAGCGCGACGATAACAGTAACGACGGAGGATGGCGGGTTTACAGCCAGCTGTGAGGTTACGGTAACGGAAGAGCCTGAGCCGTCGGTTAGCGTAGAGAGCGTCAAGGTCGATCCGTCGTCCGTGTCACTGCAAGTAGGCGAGAGCAAGGCGCTGACGGCAACTGTAGCACCGGCCAATGCGGCGAACAAAGCGGTCGCATGGAGCACGAACCATCCGGAAGTGGCAACGGTTGATGAGACTGGCCAGGTGAAGGCGGTCGGCGCAGGGAAGGCGACGATAACGGTAACGACGGCGGATGGCGGGTTTACGGCCAGCTGTGAGGTTACGGTAACGGAAGAGCCCGGGCCGTCGGTGAGCGTGGAGAGCGTCAAGGTCGATCCGTCGTCCGTGTCGCTGCAAGTAGGCGAGAGCAAGGCGCTGAAGGCAACGGTAGCGCCAGCGAATGCGGCGAACAAAGCGGTCGCATGGAGCACGGACAATCCGGAGGTAGCAACAGTCGATGCAAACGGCCAAGTGAAGGCGGTCGGCGCAGGGAAGGCGACGATAACGGTAACGACGATGGATGGCGGGTTTACAGCCAGCTGTGAGGTTACGGTAACCAAAGCGACCGAGCCGCGGCCGCCGGAGTATGTATGGTACGATCCGCAGCCGCAAACGCCACAGCCGCCGAAAGGAATGATGGTCGTCAAGCCGGAGGCGCTGAAAAACAGCCTAGCAGGCGTGGTGACGATCGAGGCGGCTGACGGCATCACGAAAGTGGAGCTGCCGTCTAATGCGGCAGAACTGCTGCAGGGCAGTAAGCTGCTCGTACAGAGCGCGCAAGCGACGCTGGAGGTGCCGGCAAAAGCGCTGGAGCTAGCGGGAGGCGCCATTTCGCTGACGCTTATGCCGCTGGTGGACCCGGCGGCGCAGGAGCGCATCGCGAGCGGCCAGCAGGCGCTGGGCGCGGCGCTGCGGACGGGCAGCAGCCTGTATGAAATCGGGCTGACGGCAGGCGGCAAGGAGCAAGCGGCGGGCTTCGCCGCTCCGGTGACGCTCCGGCTGAAGGCCGATGCTGCGCTGCAGGCTGGCCGGACCGGGATCTTTTGGCTACCAGCAGCGGGCAAGCCGGGCTATATCGGCGGCGAGTATGGCGAGGACGGCTGGCTGATGGCTGTAATCGAGCGCCCGGGAACGTATGCCGTGCTGGAAGTAACGAAGACGTACAGCGACCTGCCGGCAGGCCACTGGGCGTATGAAGCGGTAGCAGAGCTGAGCGCGAAGCAAGTGCTGCAAGGCACAAGCGCGACGCGCTTTGAGCCGGGGCGGGCGGTCACGCGGGCGGAGTATGCTGCGATGCTGGTTGGCGCGCTCCGGCTGACGGAGACAGGAGAGCATCGCTTTGCCGATGTGCCGGCGGACAAATGGTATGCGGAAGCGGTGGCGATCGCATACAAGGCCGGGCTTGTGACGGGAAGAAGCGCCAGCGTCTTCGATCCGGAGGGCCGGATTACGCGGGAAGAGATGGTAGCGATGACGATGAAAGCATTCAGCCTGACCGGCAGCAAAGGCGGGAGCGCGGCGGCGCAGCCGGAGCGGGTATTCGCGGATGAGACGGCGATCTCGGCCTGGGCGAAGCCGTACGTGCAGGAAGCGGCGGCGCTTCAGCTGATCCAGGGCCGTGCGGCGGGCAAATTTGCACCGAAGGAAACAGCCGGCAGAGCGGAAGCGGCCGTTGTGATTTGCAATTTAACGGCATTAAAAGTCCGGTAACCCGGTTAACTGTGTACTAAGCGACAACATCTTGCCAGGGCGGTGGGGAGACCGAGGCACAATGTTGCACAGAATACAACATTTCAAGCAGGATTTCACCGTATTCCCCGAAAATGCTGCACGTTCTACAACAATCATCGCCATTTAGCCCCCTTCGAGGAGCAGATTGTTGCATTTCGTACAACAATTCGGGGGCATGCCAGCTTCCCACCATGGACTTGTTGCACAATCTGCAACATTTTGAGCGCGTTTTTCTATTTGCCTGACCCCACGGTTCGCGGACCGCTATTTGCGCCAAATCACCGCAGAAATAAAGCAAAATCCGCACATAAAGGATCATGTGTCCGCGAAACCCCGAATTGGCGTGCTTTTCGACAAAATTACGGATCCACGGTCCGCTCGACCGCTAAAAATGCCCGGCAGCAAAGGTGGCGGCTGCCGGGAATATCAACCAGCTGCAATCCGACTTTTCCCGGGTATTATTGTCCTTCCCTCCGGTTTTCGGTATCGCAGATTTCAAGTAAGCTTACATTGTAAGCACTTTCTCAAGGGGAAATTGAATCGGGAGAGGATGCTTGAAGGAGGGAAAGATGGAACTCGCGAATGCCGTACCCGCAAAAAAGTCAGAGAAGTCTTTCAAGGGAAGACTGGGCAAAATTTGGAGATTCAAGCTGTTATATCTCCTGCTATTGCCCGCATTAATATGGGTTATACTTTTTGATTACCTGCCCCTTTATGGGATCACGATTGCTTTTTCGGATTATAATGTCATTCAAGGCTGGTCCGGAAGCGAGTGGGCGGGGCTGAAATATTTCCGGTCGCTATTTGAGTCCGAAATGTTCCTTAATGCCTTTAAAAATACGCTTATTATTAGCTTGTACAAAATGATCAGCGGCTTTATTTGCCCGATTTTGCTGGCGCTGGCGCTTAATGAAATCCGGGTGGCCTGGTTTAAAAAGACGCTGCAGACGGCGGTTTATTTGCCGAGATTCGTTTCTTGGGTCGTGTACGGAGGCATCATTACGCTGCTGCTTTCACCCGAGACCGGCATCATCAACAAAGTGATCGAGCTGTTTGGCGGCAGCCCGGCTTACCTGCTCGTAGAGCCTGCTTACTTCCGGACCATTCTAGTCGTCACGGATGCGATGAAGGAGATGGGATGGGCGGCAATCATCTACATCGCCGCTATTGCCGGGCTGAATCCCGAAGTGTATGAAGCGGCGATTATGGACGGGGCGACACGTTTCCAGCGCATTCTGCATGTCACCTTGCCCGGTATTTCCAGCACGATAGTCGTCATTTTCATTCTGAGAGTCGGAACAGTGATGAGCGCAGGGCTCGATCAGGTGATTAACCTGTACAATCCGATGGTATTTGAAGTCGGGGACATTCTCGACACTTATATTTATCGGGTGGGCATTGAACAGTTCAATCTCAGTTTGGCTGCGGCTGCCGATGTGATCAAAGGCATAATCGGGCTGGCGCTTGTATTGACGGTCAACCATATCGCCAAGCGGATTAATGATTCCGGTATTTTTTAAAAGAAGGAGAGCCAGCCTATGAAGCTTACGAGAGGCGAGAGCGCCTTCGTCACGACCAACTATGTTTTGCTGACCTTAATGACGTTAATTATCGTTTTGCCCTTTTGGTATGTCATTTCCGTATCGGTGACGCCTTACCATGTTTTTAGCGCCAAAAATGGACTGGTGCTTTTTCCGACCACCTTCAGCTTCGAGTATTATGAGTATTTGCTGAAGAAGGGATCGATGATTTATAACTCTTATGGCATGACCATCCGCAATACAGTATGCGGCGTGCTGCTCGCCTTGATCTTGACGGCTACAGCTGCTTACGCGCTGTCGGAGAAAAAGCTGCCGGGCAGGCGGATCATCATGATCGTATTCGTATTCACGATGCTGTTCAAGGGCGGGATGATCCCGACTTATATTACGATCAAAGAGCTGGGACTGCTAAATACCGATTACGTGCTCATCCTGGTGATGGCCTATACGGCTTTTAATATGATCATTATGAAATCATTTTTTGAAGGCATACCGGAAAGCCTGAAGGAATCGGCGGCCATCGACGGCGCCTCGGAGTTCCGGATTTTATGGCAAATTGTTTTACCGCTTTCCATGCCGGTTATCGCTTCAATCGGCCTGCTTTATCTCGTTACCTACTGGAACGATTTTTTCAATGCACTGCTCTATGTGACCGATTGGAATAAAGCGCCGGTACAGCTGGTGCTGCGGACGATCATTGCAAGCTCCAGCCTGCCGCCTGAGCTGCTGGAAGCGGCCGGAACGACGCCCCCGCCGACAATCGGCATTCAAATGGCGGCTATCGTCATCGTAGCTTTGCCAATGATGATTGTTTATCCATTCGTGCAAAAATATTTTGAGCAGGGCATGCTGATTGGATCTGTGAAAGGGTAGCGGACTTGACAATGGTTTATCCCCATGGGGTAAATATAGATTTTAAAAAAAGAAGGGGGACGATTGTTCCATGACAAAGCACAAAAAACAGTGGTCATATGGCGCACTTTCCGCTGTCCTGATCGGCACGCTGGCCGTGACCGGCTGCGGCAGCAATTCCGGCAATGGAGGAGCTGATTCCGCCAAAAACAACCCGCCGTCAAACGGGAATAAAGCGGGGACAGAAACAAACACAGGAGCTAACACGCCGCCTGCAGAGACGCCGGCTCAGCCGTATACGTTCAAATGGCTGAAGGCGCAAGATATTTCGTTGCCTTATGACGCGTCTAAGGACGTGGTGAAGCAAGCGATTGAGAAGAAGCTGAACATTAAAATTGTTCCTGAGCTTGTAGACGTTCAGCAATACAAGACAAAGCTGAATTTGAAAATGTCCAGCAGCGATATTCCTGACGTGGCCAGAATCGATTTTGCCGATGACTTTCAGAAATATGCGCAGCAGGGCGCCTTTGTCGACATTACAGACATGATTAACGAGAAGGATACGCCGAACATTATGAGGGAGGTTTCACCTGAGGTTTTCGAACAGGCCAAGGTGAACGGGCGGATTTACGGCATTCCGTATCAAGGCGGCCCTGGAGCGGGTTACCGCTGGGACCTGGTGCTGCGCAAGGACTATATGGAGGAAGTCGGAGCCAGCGTACCAAAAACGCTTGATGAATATTACAACCTGCTCAAGCAGGTGAAGGCAGCGAAGCCGGATGTCATTCCGCTCGGCGGCTACACCGCCCAAATTGGCGAGACGAAGTTTGCCAACAACTCGTTTGACAATATTTTTGGCGCCTTTGGCGTTACACCGGGCTTCTTCACTGAGCAAGACGGCAAGTTCAGCAATTATGATATTGATCCGCGCATGAGAGAAGCGCTGTTATTCCTGCAAAAGATGTACGCCGAAGGGTTGATTGATAAGGAGTTCGCCACAATTAAAGAGGAGCAGCTGCGGGCCAAGCTCTATAGCGGCAAGCTGTTTTCCTGGATGGGCTGGTGGTCAACAGCCAACGATTATGATACGCAAATTGAGACCAATGAGCTGATTAAAAGCGGCAAGCTGGCCTCTGACGGCAAGCTGCCGAACCAGGCCGAGGAGCCGTTCAAATATTTGACATTGACCGGTTCGCTTACAGGCGCCGACGGTAAAGCAGTAGCTCCATCCGGTGCGCCTTTCAACCAAATGAATGCGATCAGCGCCAAGACGCAGGACCCGAAAAAGGTGCTCTCCATCATTGAAAAGTCGCTGTCGCTTGAAAATCAAATGCTTACTGTATGGGGAATCGAAGGCGAGGATTACAAAATCGAGAACGATAAGCTGGTAACGGCGATCGATCTGGTTGACCCGCAGACGCAGCAGGACAAGAACGGCAATTTCCGCGGGACGCAAAGCTATCTGTTTGCACCAGGGCTTAATGGCTGGCCACGGTACTTAGAGTCGCTGCCTAAACGTTTTTCCGAGGCGCTGGATGTAGCCATCAACAATCCGAATCAAATTACGGATGCCTCCAACTACCTGGAATCTCCGACGAAAATCGCCAAAATGGTTGAGCTGAACACAATGCGCGATTCTGTCTTTACTCAGATTATTATGGGCGGAGATATTAAGAAGTTCGACGACTTCGCGGAAAAATGGAAGAACCAAGGCGGAAATCAAATTTTGCAAGAACTTGAGGAATCCTTTAAGAAGAAAACAGGCAAGTAGACAAGAAGAAACGGCTGACGCCGTCCTTGGTGCGAGGCAAGTTTCTTCCCTTAGAAATATAAGCTGTGTATAAGGTGAAACTTATACTTTCTTATATTTTTTAAAAAAACGATAAGAATCGTCCCCCGTTTATACAGAGACAGGAGGTCTTGTATCGACGGGGGCTATCCTTGTCATTTTCGGAGGCGTTTACATATGAGAACGTGGCTAAGACATATAAGCACCTTGTTGATCGCCGCTTTTATCGTGCAGCTCATTCCGATTTTCGGAAAGGCTGAGGCAGCAGCAGACGCTCAGGAGCGGCAGCTGCTATTTGAGGACCATTTTGCTAACGGTTTGGACAGCTGGGACTTGTTCGGCAGCCCAGCCTGGGAAGTCAAGAGCGACGATGCAGGCTCCTGGTTGACAGGAGAAACTGCCTTGACCGGACCGCAGCGGGCTGTGGTCAAGTCGTCGGCATTTCCTTACAGCAATGCCGATTACAGTCTGTCTTTTGACGCGCAAGGGGACCGCTTTCGCGTCATGCTTCGATACACTTCAGGAATGAGCTACTATTTTCTGGAGTTTAAAAATACGAAATCGGTTGAATTGTGGAAGTATCCGAATTCATCGGCTGCTGAGCAGGTAGGTGCTCCGGTCGATATTTCCGCCGTGCTTCCGGCATTTAATATGGCAGAACTGCACCGATATGAGCTGGAGGTTCAAGGCGAAGTATTCAAGCTGATGATTGACGGCAAGTTGGTAACCGCTTTCTCGGACAGCTCGCTGGAAAGGGGCGGTATTGGCTTCTCGCTCAAAAGCGTTGGAGCCCCTGTCAGCGTCAAGATTAGGGAGGTGGAGGTAAAAAGCATTGCCTCACCGCCGGAGCCCGCCTTCGCGATTCAGCATACCCCGGTTGAAGCTGTGCCCTACAATGCAGATGTAGCGGTCGCCTTTTCGCTGGCCGATGCCGGGTCGCCTGTAACGGCTGCAGTGTACTATGCTTACGGCGACGAGCCATCTTATTATTCAACCGGCGGCATCCAGGGGACTGGCGACGTTTACAAGGCAGCTATTCCGGGTACGAACCGTGCCGGCCATCTTCGCTACTACATTACAGCACATGATGAACAAGGCCGTGAAGGACGGTATCCCGATACAGGCGACATTACAGTTGCTGTGGGAGAACTGGCCCCATATTTCAACGATTTCGAACAGGAGGCGGTCGGGTCTGCACCATCCGGCTGGACGATTGGCGGAAATACAAGAGTCATTCAACTGCCTGACGGCAGCAAAGTATTCAATCTGAATGGGTCAGGCAGCGCCAGGCTGAATGTGCCGATGTATCAGAATGCTGACAACTTTATCGTGAAATTCAAAGCGAAATATGAACGGACGAGCGAGGCGGTCCAGAATACATGGCGTTTCCGCTATCGCGCGACGGATGACAACAACAACAATGCGATGGAGTGGGCGACCCATAATTCCAAATATTTTCTGATGCGAAAAACAACGCTGGGCGGCAACTATTATATCGCCAATTATGTAAAGGCGCTGCTTGATGATTGGCATGAATATGAGCTGCGCGTCAGCGGGATTACGCATAAGCTGCTGATCGACGGCGCAGAAGTGGCAAGCGGTGACGATTCCGATCCGCTGGCGCTGAAGAAAGGTTATTTTCAGTGGAACGTCGTTGGCGGGATCAATCTGATGATCGACAATTTCTCCATCGAGCCGATTGCAGCCCCATATGTATTGGATTTGCAGCCTTCCGGCAATTACGCCGGCATTTATGAGCAGCGCGAGGAGCCGGGGCTTTCTTTAGCACTCGATACGGGAGCAACGGCACATAAGTTTACGATGAATTATACCGTGCGGCGCTCTGACGGAGATCGTGCGGTCGTGGCAACCGGTGAAAAGAACTACCAATTGGAGAAGTATGACAAGACAGAGGACACGTTTGCTTTCGCGCCTGCCATTAAGCAAATCGGCACGTATGAGGTGACAGCCGAGTTTGCTGTGGACGGCGTGAAGCAGCCGGACAAGACGAAAAAGATGCGTATGGCTGTTATTCGTCAGGCGGCTGAGGTGAAGACGCTTGATCTGGATAATGAGAGCAAATTCGGATTGAATACGCATTATGCATTAAACTGGAAGGACGATATTATCGATGGCGCCCGCAAAATGGGAGCACGTCATCACCGTTCCGGCATTAACTGGGATGAAGCGGATCGCAATGTGAAGGATGCCTCCGGCAAGCCGGTGTATGATTATAGCGGCATTGATGCCAGACTGGATAAGCTGTTTACCTACGGCTTCAATCAGATCACCGTGCTCGGCATTGACCGGAACGGCTACTATCAGAACGGTACTGTCAATACGCCGAATGCGTTGAAGGCGATGGGCGACTTCGTCTACGATGCGGTCAGCCGCTATAAAGGGAAAGTCAGGCAGTGGGAAATGCCGAATGAGCCGGAAATTGTTTCTAAGCCATATATCCCGGCGGAATTCGTGCAACTGCAGAAAATCGCTTACTTGAATATGAAAAAGGCGGATCCGGATGCGATGCTGCTTGCCGGCGATCATACGTCCAGCGTTCGCAGCGTGCTGCCGAAGGAGCTGGAGCTGGGCTCCTACGATTACGCCGATGCTTTTTCTTATCATCCGTATGTGTACAACGCCATGCCGGATGACAATCTGAAGGAAATGGTCGATGGCGTCAAGGAACTGGTCAATGCTTATGGCGGCTGGAAGGACTATTACTTGACAGAGGGCGGCTGGCCGACAGCGAAGGCCGGTTATCCGTCCGTGACGGAAGAAACGCAGCGGGATTATATTGTGCGCGCTTTCTTGAATTATATGATTACAGATCAGGTGAAGGCTTACGAGTATTACAATTATAAAAACGACGGCACCGATGACCGCTATTATGATATATTTTGGGGAATAACCGATAATGATGGACGGCCGAAGCTGGCGTATACGGCGGTTAACCAATTGATGACTAGCCTGGACAAAGCAAGATATGTCGGCACATGGAATACGGGAGACCCGGCTGTTGCCGTTCATGTGTTTCTGAATGACGGAGTCCCGGTTATCGCAGCCTGGAAAAAGGTCGATCATAAGGACAACCCGGCTGTCAAGCCTCCTACCAGCGAGGTTACACTGCCCTTTGCCCTATCCGGGGTCGAGGTCAAAGATATTAACGGCGCAGCGCTGCAAGCTGCGGAAACCGGAGGGAAGGCCCGGTTTGTCGTATCCGGATCGCCGATCTACATCACTGGAGCGCCCGCTGATTTTGTCCGGCAAGCAGCTGCGCAGCTGCTGCAGCAAAAGCAGCAGGAGGCAGACCGCAGGCTGGATGCTTTGCGAACTGCGAGCAATGCTGCGCTAATTGATGGAGACAAGGCGGAGCTAGGGAAGATTGCCGCTGAGCTTACGGCTGCGCTTCGCGCCGGAGATGATCAGGCAGCTTCCGTTCTCGAGCAGGGCATCAAACAAATCTATGCTTTGATGAAGAAAGTTTCGGGCCAGATTGAAGCTGAAGGAGTAGAGCGAGCACCGGGCTATGTGTTGCTTGAAGCGCTATACAATATGGCCGAAAGTGCATCGATCGCACTATCCTACACGCTGCAAGATTCAGCTGGCGCTGCCGCAAGCCTTGACTATCAGGCTGCGGTACAGTCTGCGGCAGCGGCATTTGAGGCGGCCAAGGGCAAGTACAGTGTAATGCCGGTATCGGAGGCAGCCGTGCTGCGCATGAAGCGCTACGGCGGGCTGGCGGATGCAGCCTACGGGCGGGAAAGCTACGCAGACAGCTATGCTTATAATTTGCTGGCCCGGGAATTTTCCGAAGTGGTCAAGGCGATGACGGCGTCAGAGCCACCTAAATTTATCGGTATACTGCCAAATGTAGTGCCTGTCCAGGCGAATGGCGAAGCAGGGCGGATCAGCAGTTTCACGGTATCACTTGCGAACGAAATGGATGCCCCGCAAAATATAACGATGCGCATCGGCTTGCCGGACGGCTGGGCCGCTCATCAGTCGGAACCGGCAGAGATCGAGCTTGCCGTGCCGGCAGGAGAAGCGGTCGAATATGCTTACCCCGTCAAGGTGCCGGAAGGCACGATCAAAGGGCGCTATGATATTCAGATGGACATGGTCTATAATGGCACTATATTTGATACAAAAATGATCCAGCTGACGGTAGAAGAAGGGATCGAGGCCAAAATTGCCCCGGTCAAACAGACCATCCAGGAGCTTGATACGATCACGCTGGAATTGTCGGGCACCTCTACAGCGGAGAAATCCGGCAAGGTTATATTGACCGGACCGGATGGCCGCAAGCTGGAGCCGGTAAATACGGCAACTTTCAGCGGCTTGAAGAAGGGCGACAAGCTCAAGCTGGATTTTTACTGGACGTATCATTCTTTTGTACCGTTCAATGAGTATCTTGTAGATGTGCAAATCGAAGCGAATGACGGCAGGACGATTTTTCATGATCCGGCCATGCCGCTTGATTTCAATCTCGTGCAAAAGGCGGGAGAGCTGGTCATTGACGGTGCGCTTGACGGCTGGGAGGATGCGTTCCCGTTCCATCTTCGCCGCAATGATCAAAATGCTAGCGGCTATCATGAGCCTGACAAACTGGAAGCGACCGCTTATACGAAATGGGCGGAGGATGGCATTTATTTCGCTGTCCGCGTGAAGGATGATGTCCACAAGCAATCGGAAAATGCTGCAAACCTGTGGAAAAATGATTCGATTCAAATTACACTTGATCCATTAAACAATCGCGAGTCTCCTTACGGCGCGGACGATGTGGAATGGGGCTTTGCGCTGGCGGATGACGGCCGGCTGCTCGTCAATATTTTCAACTCCATGCCGCCAAACCCGAACGGAGAGATGAGCGGACAGGTTCCATTCAAAGCCGTTCGGGATGAGGCAAAAGGCATCACCCTGTATGAACTGAAAATGGAGGGTAAATATATAAAAGATTTGCAGCCTGCATTAGGCGGCTTTATCGGTTTGAACGTAGCTGTCAACGATGCCGACTACCAGAATGGCCGGGACAATTTTATTCAATGGACAAAAGGGACGGCAGATTCTAAAAGTACAGCCTTCTATGATTCCTTCTACTTTATCGAAGCTGGTGACGATCATAACCAGCCTGTCAAGGTGACGGGCGTAACAGCCGAGCCGTCGGCCTTGTCGCTGCAAATAGGCGAGAGCAAGGCGGTGACGGCGACGGTAGCTCCGGTGAATGCGGCGAACAAAGCGGTCGTATGGAGCACGGACAATCCGGAAGTGGCAACGGTCGATGCGAACGGCCAAGTGAAGGCGGTTGGCGCAGGGAAGGCAAGGATAACCGTTACGACGGCAGATGGCGGGTTTACTGCTGTTTCCGAAATTACGGTAATCAAGGCTTCCGAGCCGCCGGTGAGCGTGGAGAGCGTCGCAATCGAGCCTGCATCCTTGTCGCTGCAAGTAGGCGAGAACAAGGCGTTGACGGCAACGATAGCGCCGGCGAATGCGACGAACAAGGCGGTCGCATGGAGCACGGACAATCCGGAAGTGGCAACGGTCGATGCGAACGGCCAGGTGAAGGCGGTTGGCGCAGGGAAGGCAAGGATAACCGTTACGACGGCAGATGGCGGGTTTACTGCTGTTTCCGAAATTACGGTAATCAAGGCTTCCGAGCCGCCGGTGAGCGTGAAGAGCGTCAAGCTCAAGCCTGCATCCTTGTCGCTGCAAGTAGGGGATAGCAAGGCGCTGACGGCAATGGTAGCGCCGGTGAATGCGGCGAACAAAGCGGTCGCATGGAGCACGGACAATCCGGAGGTGGCAACGGTCGATGCGAACGGCCAGGTGAAGGCGGTTGGCGCTGGTAAGGCGACGATAACGGTAACGACGGCGGATGGCGGGTTTACAGCTGTTTGCGAAGTTACAGTAACCAAAGTTTCTGAGCCGCAGCCGCCGGAGTATGTATGGTACGATCCGCAGCCGCAAACGCCACAGCCGCCGAAAGGAACGATGGTCGTCAAGCCGGAGGCGCTGAAAAACAGCGTAGCGGGCGTGGTGACGATCGAGGCGGCTGACGGCATAACGACTGTGGAGCTGCCGTCTAATGCGGCAGAACTGCTGCAGGGCAGTAAGCTGCTCGTACAGAGCGCGCAAGCGACGCTGGAGGTGCCGGCAAAAGCGCTGGAGCTAGCGGGAGGCGCCATTTCGCTGACGCTTATGCCGCTGGTGGACCCGGCGGCGCAGGAGCGCATCGCGAGCGGCCAGCAGGCGCTGGGCGCGGCGCTGCGGACGGGCAGCAGCCTGTATGAAATCGGGCTGACGGCAGGCGGCAAGGAGCAAGCGGCGGGCTTCGCCGCTCCGGTGACGCTCCGGCTGAAGGCCGATGCTGCGCTGCAGGCTGGCCGGACCGGGATCTTTTGGCTACCAGCAGCGGGCAAGCCGGGCTATATCGGCGGCGAGTATGGCGAGGACGGCTGGCTGATGGCTGTAATCGAGCGCCCGGGAACGTATGCCGTGCTGGAAGTAACGAAGACGTACAGCGACCTGCCGGCAGGCCACTGGGCGTATGAAGCGGTAGCAGAGCTGAGCGCGAAGCAAGTGCTGCAAGGCACAAGCGCGACGCGCTTTGAGCCGGGGCGGGCGGTCACGCGGGCGGAGTATGCTGCGATGCTGGTTGGCGCGCTCCGGCTGACGGAGACAGGAGAGCATCGCTTTGCCGATGTGCCGGCGGACAAATGGTATGCGGAAGCGGTGGCGATCGCATACAAGGCCGGGCTTGTGACGGGAAGAAGCGCCAGCGTCTTCGATCCGGAGGGCCGGATTACGCGGGAAGAGATGGTAGCGATGACGATGAAAGCATTCAGCCTGACCGGCAGCAAAGGCGGGAGCGCGGCGGCGCAGCCGGAGCGGGTATTCGCGGATGAGACGGCGATCTCGGCCTGGGCGAAGCCGTACGTGCAGGAAGCGGCGGCGCTTCAGCTGATCCAGGGCCGTGCGGCGGGCAAATTTGCACCGAAGGGAACAGCCGGCAGAGCGGAAGCGGCCAAACTGATTCACAGCTTGATTGCAGTTTAAAAAGTGTATAACAGCGAGCCCCTCAGACGCGCGAATTGGCTGAGGGGCTTCCTGACAGTTTGGAGGGAATGAGATGATGGCGTTTATGAAGCGGCTCCGGAAACAGAGGGGGCGTACCAGCTTATTTTCAAGGCTAAGTGTACCGATCTTTGTACTGATCGTCACTTTCATTGCCCTTTTTTCAATCGCTTCAAGCTATATTCTCATTCGCGTACAGAACGACCATACCCGGCAGATGGCGGAGCAATCGATGAAATTTGTCTACCGCAATGTCAGGTACCAGTTTGATACAATGAGTAATGTCGCTGCATTTATTTTGGCGAACCAACCGATTGAAAATATGATAGAACGTACTCATCGCGAGCCGTACGAGGCAGTGGACGACTTGTTCGCGCTGCAAACGAATCTGCAAAGCCTTTCGCTGCTGTCGCTCGTTAACGATCTTGGCGTAAACGATGTGACGCAGCAGTCCTATACGATTTCGCTGGCGCTTGAAAAGGAGAGCGGGCTTTATCAGCTTGCGACGGACCGTTTCTACCCGACGACAGGGGTATTCAAGGCAGATGATCTGCAGAATGAGCAGTGGTTTCACAGCTTGGCCGAAGGAAGGCAACAGACGGTATGGTGGGGGCAAAAAACAGGCCGTTCGGGTGTGCAAATGATTTTTTCAGCTAGAAAAAAGACGAGCATCAAGGACGGGCGAACGATTGGCACAGTTATCGTCGGCGCGGATACGGGGAGCATCAAGAGCGTATTCAGCAACGCGCCATTAGAAAAAGGATATCATTTGCTGCTCGATGAGAAGGACAACGTTATTTTTAGCGAACGCTTCAGTTTTCTTGAATCGCTGGCCGAGCACCCGATCCTGCAGGATGTATCCGGTTTAAGCGGTTCCGTGGTGACGAAGGTAGATGGGGAAAAAGATCGGGTCATGTACGAAACGCTGGACAACGGGTGGAAGGTGTTTACCATTGTGCCGGAAAGCCATTTCGGCCAGTATACGCTTCTCATCTCGGCCATAGGCGCAATCACCGCGGCAGGCGCCTTGCTCGTTGCCGGCTTCTGGCTGCGCAGAATCGTTGTGCGCGTAACCGTACCGATTACCAGATTGGTCAATGCGATCCAGCGTCCGGAAGTCGTGGAGTTCAAGGAACCGCTGCCCGAGCAGCGTTCGGGCATCTACGAAGTCGATGAGCTGAACCAAAAATTTGCTTCGATGCTCGTAACGATTCGCGGCTTGATCGAGAAATCGTTTGCGGAGGAGATGGAGCGCCGCGAGCTCCAGCTGGAGCTGCTGCATGCCCAGATCAACCCCCATTTTTTATATAATACCCTGGATTTGATTAATTGCCGCGCGCTAATGTCCGGCGATATGGAGACAAGTCAAATCGTCCGCTCGCTGGCGAATGTGTTCCGTTTTGGCTTGAATCAGGGGCAGTCGCTCATCTCCCTTGGAGATGAGGTGAAGCAGGTCGAGGCCTATTTGCATATCCAGCAAATGATGCTGGAACAGCTGCAGGTGGACATTCAAATACCGGATAATTTGCTGTCCGTGACGGTCGTCCATCTTTGCCTGCAGCCGCTCGCCGAAAATGCGATTGTACACGGCTTTGCCGATCAGCCTGCGGAATGCCGCCTGACGATTTCTGCGCGCGTAGATGGAACGAGACTGATTTTGCGTGTGACAGATAACGGCAAAGGGTGCGATGCCTCGCAGATGAATCGGGAACTGAAGGAGCAGGCGGGCGAGCACTCAAGCGCTAACGGCAAAAGCGGGGGCACCGGTTATGGCACAATGAACGTTCATCGCCGGATTCAATTACATTGCGGGCAGGCGTACGGCCTGCGATACATTGAGGTGGAGCATGGAACGTGCGTGGACATTTTGCTGCCTTTGCGCCCGAGCTTAGCCGCACCTTGAGAGAGGAGTGAACAACCATGTTTAAGCTGCTGATTGTTGAGGATGTACGCACTGTACGCGAAGCATTGCTGCATGCTGTCGATTGGGGCAAAATGGGCATTCAACTGCTCGGAACAGCCTCCAATGGCGAGGAAGCCTTGGCGCTGATTGAGCGCGAGGCGCCGGATTTGCTGCTGACCGATATCGGGATGCCGCGCATGAACGGGCTGGAGCTGATCGAGAAGGTCAAGGAGCGCTATCCCGACATCCGCTGCATCATCTTGTCCGGATTGAATGAGTTTGAGCATGCGCGGCAGGCGATCAAGCTGCAGGTGCTGGAATATATTTTGAAGCCGATCAATCCGGAGGAAATCGAGCGGGTTATGGCCGCTGCCGTCGGCGATTTGCTGAGGCAGCAGGAGGAGCGGCGGGAAAAAGCGGCAGCGGAGCAGGTTATTAAGGAGGCTATGCCCAATTTGTCCCAGACGCTGTCGCTGGATGAATGGACGGGCAGCCTGAAGAAAAAGAAACTGGTGGAGCAGGCGATCAGCTATATCAAATCCTCCTATAACCGCAAGGAGCTGACGCTGTCCGACATTGCCGCGGCGGTCGGAATCAGTGATAAATACCTCAATACTTTGGTTAAAGAGGTAACGGGCATGACTGCCAACCATATGATTATCCGGCTCCGTATGGAGGAAGCGGCGAAGCTGCTGAAGGACCCGGTCAATAGAATCTATGAGATCTGTGAAAAGATCGGCTATGCCGACCAGGATCATTTTCGGGAAACGTTCAAAAAGCAGTATGGCCTGACGCCGACAGAATACCGCAACAGATTGTTGTAGCCTGCAAGATCGTTCCGTGGCGATAGCAAATAAATCCAGTATTGTTTGGTCTAGTCCTAGAAGGGGAACCAGGTTCGGGTGCAGCGGCACCCGCTAATCTGGTTTTTTGTGTTTTAATTGTTATTGACAACTGCGACAACTCGTCGTATATTCATTCTACGACGAGTTGTCGCAGTAATGATTAGAGGTGCGCGCCCAATGAAAAAATTAGGAAGACTGTCTGAAACAGAAATGGAAGTCATGGAGGCAATATGGGGAGTAGCAACTTCCGTAACGGTCAACCAACTTCTGGATATTTTTGAAAGTAAGGATTGGAAAACTTCTACGTTATCGACCATACTGAAACGGCTGATTGAAAAAGGTTTTTTGACAAAATCAATGAGCGGCAAGGTGAACTATTACGATCCTGCTTTGACATTCAGTGAATACAAGAAGCACGAGACCCAAACTTTTCTTAGCCGCTTATATAATGGGAAAGTGAAAAATTTTATTGCTGCTCTGGTTGACGAGGATGAACTTAATCAGGATGACATTACAGAGTTGAAAGAATGGTTCAAGCGTGAGGAGGGCAAGAAATGATGGGTTTCTTCCTATCTCTCCTCATTGCATCATTCGTCGGAACGATCATTTGGATGGTGCAAAGCTGTGTAAGGCCAATCACGCAAAAAGTGTTTTCGCAGACGTGGCATTATTATGCTGGCTTGATTCCTGTATTTTTTCTTCTTGGCGGTTCAGAAATCATAAACAGACTTATCTCTTTTATACGTTCTGTCATACCGGAGGCAGCCACAATTCCAGAGTCAGGATCGGTTGCAGAACATTACGCACACATCACTCCAATCGAGAAAACGGCAACAAGCAGCTCATTATTTATGCAGCAGCAGTTTGACTATCTGTTACGGCTCAATAACATAAAGGAATTTGTTCTGTTCGCAACTGTAATTTGGGCTGTTGGAGCAGCTGTCTTTCTTGTTTTTAACTTCAATAAATATAGGACATTTAAACGTTCGATCTTACAAGAAAGCCGGGTGTGTGATACGGTACAATGCCCTGTAAAAGTAATCATAAGTGCTGATGCAACAACGCCAATGGTTATGGGTTTATGGAAACCGGTTGTAGTATTGCCGGACACCCAATTTGGGGAAAAAGAGCTTGCCATGATCCTGTCCCACGAACTCGTTCATTTAAAGCGCGGCGATTTACTTGTGAAGTTAATGGTGCTTACTGCAAATGCAGTTCACTGGTTTAATCCGGCAATTTACTCGCTCAATAAACAGATAAATACGGTTTGCGAACTGTCTTGTGATGAAAAAGTCGTTCAGGAAATGGATATGGAAAACCGAAGGTTTTACGGTGATACGCTTTTATCCATGCTGGAGTATGGCGTTATGCAAAGAAATGTGGCTCTAACCAGCAGCTTATGCAATCCGAAAAAATATATGAAAAAGAGACTTTTAAACCTCATGAATGCGAAAAAAGCAAATAAGTCTATTATTATGCTTTCTCTTATTGCAACAATTGCATTGGTTGGAAGCGGCGGACTTGCTGCGCATGCCGCCGGATTGGCAGTGCCGGACATAGCAGTGCCGGATGCAACAATAGTAATGGTTGGACCGCCTAAAATTTCGACTGGTAAAGTACCTGAAGGCTATGGCCGCAATGTTTACGTTCAATTGGAGGATGGAACGGTCTTCTACTTCGATAAGGATGGGAATGTATCAGAGGTACCCGAAATGAGAAAAAGTTTATCGCCGCTGGAATATACCACTGAAGAGATTGTAGATATGATAAAACAATGCATTAAATATAATGCTCCCATACCTCCAGAACATGTTGATAAACTCCCCCAAAAATATTTGGATGAGATCAATGAGACTTATGGTTTGCAACTTAGACGCTCAGAAAGTTTAACCACCGAGGAGCTTGTTGATCAGGTTAAACGATCGATTAAAGATAATGCTGTACCTCAAGTATATGTCGATGCGCTCCCACAAAAAGAATTGAATGAGATCAAGAAGAC
This sequence comes from Paenibacillus sp. GCM10027626, assembly GCF_042676285.1. Lineage (NCBI taxonomy): Bacteria > Bacillati > Bacillota > Bacilli > Caryophanales > Paenibacillaceae > Paenibacillus > Paenibacillus sp. GCM10027626. The sequence goes on from NZ_JBHTHC010000006.1 coordinate 348,133, forward strand.
TTATGGCTGGGATCTGCAAAAGTCAAACTAGAGAGACGTTAAGCTGAGACAGCCTGGCGAAGTTAAGTTAACAAAATAAATATTTAGCGGTTTAAACTTTTGACCCGATTTACTGATTCGAGGACCCTGTTAAGGTGCATCAAAACCTCAGGGCCGATATTTCCTAATCTGACATTTAGGTGACATATGTTTTATACAGATTGGTCTTACTGGCTGTTCATTGCCGTTGTCTCTGCTTCCTGCTTCGCGGCTCCTATTAAACTGCGGCCGTTTCTTATTATAATCGCCGGCTGCTTGTTTTATTGGTATTACGCGGGCCCCTTCCTCCTGGTGCTGTTAAGTGAAGCCGTTCTGATCGGCTGGGCAATGGCGCAGTTCGGGAAGACAGGCAGACGCTGGGTATATATCGTTGCCCTGTCGGGGGCAATTGCTGTGCTGATCTATTGCAAATATCGGGGGCTGCTGCTGCAGCCGCTGTTTGATCTGCTGCCGACCGCGGCCAAAGTGCATTTTCCGCAAGCGGATGACCTGATATTGCCGCTGGGTGTTTCTTATTTTACTTTCGAGCTGATTCATTATGTAGTGGAAAAAAGAAGAGGGACGCTGCCTGATCATCGTTTTGGCGACTTTTTAGCATTCGTGTTGTTCTTTCCGACTTTGTTCGCCGGGCCGATCAAGAGCTTTCAGCTGTTTCAGCCGCAGCTGGCAGCCCGTTACGAGCTGCGGCTGCAGCTTCAGGGAATTGGGCTGATCGTAAAAGGATTGTTCAAAAAACTCGTCATCGCCGGCACGCTTGAGCTGCTGGCCGAGCCGCTGTATTCGCCGGAAGGCTTCTCGGCTTCATCGCCAGCGCTGCTCTGGACGGCGCTCCTGTCCTATACTTTTGTCATTTATTTTGATTTTTCCGGTTACTCCGATATCGCGATTGGTACGGCCAGACTGCTGGGCATTGTCCTTCCGCCCAATTTTCGCAATCCTTATTTCAGCCGGAACATCGCCGAGTTTTGGAATCGCTGGCATATTTCATTAGGGAACTGGCTGACGAGGTACATCTACTATCCGTTGGGAGGCAGCCGATGTTCCGAATTCAGAACCTGCCTGAACCTGCTGGCGACGATGGCAGTATCGGGCTTATGGCACGGGGCGGCCTGGCATTTTGTTGTATGGGGAATCGTCCATGGCATGATGCTGTGCATATACCGCATATATGCTAAACAGATCAAAACCCGCTGGTATGTGCCCATCCCGCATTCACTCGCCACAGTACTCTCCGTTGGTTTTACATTCCTGTGCGTGACGCTCAGCCGCCTCTTCTTCGTCCTGCCGCTGCAAGAGGGCTGGTCGCTGGCGAGCAGGTTATTTCAATTTTAAATTTATGCACATAAGGGAGACGTGTTAAGTATATGTTAAAATCCCAGCTTGTCGTTGGTATTTTGCTTGCGGCGATCGGGATAGCGGTATTGGATCAGCTTGCGAAACCGGTCGTGGAAGAAATGAGAACGCATGTTATCTCTTATGCGGAGCGGGAGCTGCGAGTTCCCCCGTACGATGCAGTCGTTTATACCCCTTTATGGATCGAACATTTGCGCGGCGAATTGGACGGCAGGAAGCCTGTCATCGGATTTTTCGGTTCCTCGACAGTTTACGGGTCAACCGTGAAGAAGAGCCAGAATACGGCAGCAGGTGTATTCCAGAACGGACTGCAGGATTACAGGGTAGTCAATCTGGGGCTCAGCGGAGCCCGCTTTACAGATACTTATACCATTTTGCAGTCGATCATCGAGCAGGTTGATATCGTTATTTTTGAAATTAATTACGGTATGACGGTTGTAAGCGATAATGAACCGGAGGCAATCGCTTATCCGACGTTGGCCGGGAAGCTGGGTTATCCGATCAAGCGTGAATGGCTCGCGCCCTTCCCGGACAAAAACGAGCACTCTTTACCGGGCGGCCTGCACAGCTGGATTGCCTCCGGTCTGGATAGGGTCACTCTGTACCGCGAGCGTGACGTCCTCAGTTACTATTTGTTCAAAACCCGGACACCGAAAGAGAAAATTAGAAGAGAACTGGCCAAGCAAAGCGGAAAGACAACGCCTGCCGACCCTATGTACAAGGCTTATGACAGCATGACAAAGGAAAGCAAACAACGGATCGACCAGGGATTCCGGAAGCTGTACACCTGGAACAAGCCATTTTCCGAGGAGGACAGCTTCGGTCTGTTTATGATCGGCAAGACGCTGGACTTGCTGCAGCGCCACAACAAGAAGGCATTTTTCTATACCGCGCCGCTGGATTACAGCTTGATCCAGAACCGCAATCTGCTGCAATGGGACGATTATGAGCGCGTCATGGGAGTATACTGTAGTCTTGTCGAATCACGCGGGTATCCGTTCCTTGAGTTCAATCGGCGTACTCCCGTCATCCCTCACCACCTGTACCGCGATCCAACACATTTGACCGACGCCGGCAGCCGGCAGTTTGGAGAAATTTTGTTTCGGCAAATCGTGCCACAGCTGAAGGAGGCGGGCGATGTTTCGGCCTAAACGCTTTGCCCGCGCTGCGGTTTACTGTCTCGTTACAGCCGGCTATGCCATACTTTGGATGGCCTTCATACTCGGAATTCTTTTCTTTGCCTATGAACCAACAGCATTCATTTATATGAATTTCTAATGCCCGGCCGGGAGAAGAAGTCCTCCCTCCAGTTAGGAAGAGGGCTGTCCCTGACGTAGCTTGTCCTATACAACGTATGGTAATATAGAAATAAAGACAACAATAAGGATAAAGTCAAGCTATTTTTTGGAGGGAACTCTCATTTCTAACATTGCACTGAATGATGCCATGACCATGCTTCAGCAAACCAGCCGTACGTTTTACATTCCGATCAGCCGTTTGGAAGCGGAGTTGAAGGAAGCGGTCACATCCGGCTATTTGTGTATGCGGGCGATTGACGAGATCGAAGACCATGAACATTTGGACGATGCGATCAAGATTGATCTGCTGCGCGGAATACAGCACTGCCTTACGCTGGAGCGTCCGATAGAAGAGACGGAGCAATTTTTGACTCCGCATAAGGCAGTGCTTCCCGAAGTATCCTTCCGCTTGCCGGAGTGGGCGGGGTTGAGCCCTTCCGGAGCGGAAGAGATCGTACTGCGCTACACGGCGAAAATGGCCGGCGAGATGGCCGATTGGGTGGAGCACAAGTGGGCAATCTGTACGGAGGCTGATTTGGACCGCTATACTTATAGCGTTGCGGGCATGGTTGGCGAGATGTTATCAGAATTGTGGCTGTGGTTTGATGGTTCAACATCTGATCGGCAAAAGGCAATCGCTTTTGGACGGGGACTGCAGGCGGTTAACATTTTGCGTAATCGCAAGGAGGATCTTGAGCGCGGGGTCGACTTCTTCCCGGACGGCTGGGAGTTTAAAGACATGATCAAATATACCCGCCGCAATTTGAAGGAAGCAGACGCCTATATTGCCGAGCTGAAAAAGGGGCCTGCCGTCGAGTTTTGCAAAATTCCGCTGGCGCTGGCCAAAGCGACGGTGAAGCTAATTGCTGCAGGGGGCAATAAACTAACCCGTGATGCGGTGTTGAAAATTGTCGGAAAAATTGGCGGCTAGCATTTGAATGATAGGACAAATGAGCGTATGCTGTAAGAAGAGGCCATTTTAATGGGAGGGATTACCATGTTATATGCTCATGTTATTGTAGCTTTTGACGGTTCTGCACAGTCTTGGAAGGCGCTGGAGAGCGGCATCAAGCTGGTAGAGAGCGATCTGGCGGAACGTTTGACGGTCGTTCATGTGTACAGCTTCCCTTATCTGACATTGGCGGATGCCGTGATTACTGCATCCGCTCCGGTACAGAAGGAGCTGTATGATAAGGCGGAGGCGATGCTGGCGGAAGCAGCCGAGAAGATCGCCCATCTGCCTAATTCGCGCGCAGAGCTGCTTGAAGGCAGTCCGGCACAGTCGATCCTCGGCTATACCGAGCAAAATGACGGCAGTCTGATCATTATCGGCACCCGCGGCTTAGGCGGTCTGCGCGAGTTTATGATGGGCAGTGTCAGCCATAACGTTGCCCAGCACTCCAAGGTGCCGGTGCTTATTGTCAAATAGCTTTTACCCGTCGTAAAAACAGCCGGGCAAGAGGGTCTATGCTCTCCTGCCCGGCTGTTTTTTAGTGGACGCCCGATTGCTGCGATTGGAGGCGGCGGGCAAAGAATGCTGAAGCTGTCATAATAATAAGCAGTGCGACCGCACAGCCGGCAAATAGCCAGCGTGTGGCATCCATGCCGAAATCATCCATAAACCAGCCAGTCGCCTTGGGGAACAGCGCGCCGCCAATGCCGCCGGCGGCCATTAGCAGACTCGTGGTGCGTTCCACCCTTCCGGGAGCGGCACGATTTGTGAAGACGAGTGCGATAGCAAACATGCCTGACATAAATAGTCCGGTTCCGAAGGCGAACATGAACATCGACACTGTATCGGTCAGCCAGCCCATCATGATAAATAACAGTGCATTGACCGCACAGACGAAAATAAGGTAGGTTCCGCCGCCAAAGCGGTCAGCCAGCTGCCCCGAAATAAGCCGGCCGATCGACATCGCTCCCCAAAACAGGCTTAGCGCCAACGTTGCTGTAGATTCAGCCAGCCCGTTGCTTGCAACAAGTAATGAAGGCAAATAATGAACATAACTCATCTCCAGCCCAACGTAGAAGGAGAAGAAGAGAATGCCAGCAGCAAGCAGCGGAACCAGGCTGCGCCCGGCAATTGGGCTGGCGGTGGTGTGTCCGTGCTCCAGGGAAGAGGCCTGGTCGAATGGTTTGTTAAGCAAGGCAGGCCACAGCACGAGCCAGAGCAAAAGCGTGCATACAGCGATCAGGCCAACAATGCCAAAGGCAAACCTCCAGTAGCCTGCGTTAATTAATGCGGCCCCGGCAAAAGGCATCAACAGCGCTCCTACGCCGAAAAATACTTCAACACGGCTCATCGAGACGTTAGCTTTGTCGCCCGTGGCACCGATAATAAAGGAACCGACGACAGATTCTGTTGTACCGAAGCCAAAGCCGGCGAAGGGCGCAAGGGCGAGCATAACTCCCCAGGAGGGCAGCGACATGTATGAAAACTGAATCAGGGCCATTACTCCGAGGGCTGTGAGCAGCACTGCTTTTTTTCCGAATTTACGGATCAGCCATGGCGAACACATTATCCCTACCATACCCCCAAGAAATTGATGCATCACCAGTTGGCCGCCATCGCCATATTGAACCCCGTACGCATGGACCATCGGTTCCATGACAGTACCCATTACAAGCTGGCCAAGACCGACAGCCAAATAAGCAGCGCATCCCAAAAAAACAAGCCGGGTCATAACGGTCGGATATCTCCTTTCAAAATTGAACATCCCTACTACAATATCACGTTAAGGCTATCTTTCCTAATGTAATTTATATAAATGGAAGACTTCTTTTCAACCAGGAATTGGCTTATAATGGGGTGGATCTAGCAGAGGCGCCGCTCACCAATAACTGATGAAAGGGTGAAGAGCATTGCGCAAAATCGTTCAAGTATTGTTAGCATGCTTCTTGTTGCTGGGAGCGAGTCAGGTGTATATAGGCGCGGGCGCCGTCGCTGCAACTGCAGCGCCCCGGGCTATTCAGGGAGAGGCGGCCGGCAATGTCGTTACTCTTCAATTTGACCGGCAGTTAACGGCTGCAGGACAAAGCGGCGAAGCTATTCCGCAGGAGCTTTCCAGGCAGGGGGTGACACTAACCGGATTGACAGGTTATCGTATTCAATCTGTATATGCGATCGGCAATGAAATCAGGATTGTGACAGATCGGCCATTAACAGATCTGGATGCAGTAAATGTTCGCATGGAGGCCGGCGTAATTCCGCCGGCAGCAGGGCAGAGCAATGCAACCTTGGATTATCGAGTAGTAACTTTGCAGGGGCGGCTTGCTTTGCTGAATCAACTGGATCCGCAGCGAACCGGCTTTGGGATAAGGGAAGTCGTCAAGCTGCTTGCCGTGCAGCGGCCGGATAATATAGTCGGCAGCCCGGGCATCGATCAGGAGGACGCCCGCTATTTGTTGTCTATTATGGAAAATGCGGATGAACGCCGCGTCCAGGCGGCCGAGGAGCACTTGCAGGCAGCCGCTGAACAGGCAGAGCGTTTGATGGAAAGTGCGGGCGCGTTTTCCCGGGCACCGGAATGGCAAGCGCTGGCGTCTGCACGACAGACTGCAATTGAGGCGCTGAACAAGCCGGCTTCCGAAAGGGAGTTTAATCAAGTGACAGTCCGGCTATTGCAGGCAATGGATCAGCTGCGTTACGCGCATCAAGCGTCGCGGGAATTGCCGGAGCCGCTTGTATTCGCCGCGGCCGGCCTTATCGGGGATCATCATTTTGATTATCAGGACCACGCTGCGCTGCTTGACGGACAGGCGCAGGCAGAAGCGAAATTTGTCGTTTCCTTGCAAGCTCCATCCGGATCTTTTCATGATCTTCAGGTGGGGGATCGGATTATTATCCGAATGGGTACGGCGAATCCGGTTATGTTGTATACGCTGACAGGAGCGGATATAGCCAAGCTGAGTCAGCATGATGCTGAGTTACATATCGATGCCAAAGCGTTCTTCCTTGATTCGCGGCTTGTAGACGGAACTATCGAACCGAGCTTATGTATTTCAACCGCTCAAGCTGCTTCACAGATTAGCTGTACAAGCGCCGCGGTCCCGCTTACCGGCTCTCCGCAGTTTGTCATCGACCGCTCAGACCGGCAGCCGCCGCAGTTGTCGTTGTCCGCTGCCGGACAAATGCTGCTAGGTTCCTCCGTGACTGCGGAAAGCAGCAAGAAGGGCTATATTTACTTGGCGTATACTCAGATGGGACCAGGTGAATATCTGGAGCGGATCAAAGTTGAGGCTGGCCAGCCGCATACGTTTACCTTTGATTCATCCAAATTCGAAGCCGGCACAAGCTTGAAACTATATGCGATCGATGAAGCGGGCAATCAATCCGTCAATCAGGAAGTCATTCAACTCGGGCTGATCGTGAAAAACGGTGCCTCGCCGGCAAAGCTTGTCATTCATGATGATGCTATTTATGCAGACAAATCGATGACGGTTGGCGAGCTTCGTTCGGCGCTTTCCGCTGTCGCCGGTTTTGAAATTGAGGCGAATGGTACAGTGCTTGATCAGAGCGCCGATAGGACGCCAATTGCTGCCGGCATGACGGTAAGAGCGAGCGCTGGAGCGGCAAATGCAGTTTACAGCATACAGCCCTTGTTAGCTGTAGGCTCTACGGATGAGCTTCAGGGAGAATTGGATAATCCGGCGGGGGCAAGAGCCTTTTATTTGAATACAAATATGACGGATAAATCCTTTATCCTATCGGTTGCAGACAATGTGGTGCTGGCGTCTGCGGCTCCGATTGAGGTTGGCCTGCGCTATGTTGCCTTTGATGGCGGCGAATTGACGAAAGCCGGACCGGTGACGATTGCCGCATATGTGCAACTGACCAATAGTGCTGAAGACGATGCTGCGCTTGGTCGTTCTCTGGAATGGCGTACATTGACAGACCGGATTATCCTAGAGGGAAACAGCGATATGAAGCTGGATGGCTACACCGGCGAGTTGCGGCGCTTCGGCGATGAGGACCAAGGCTACTATGCGAGCGCGGACGGGCATGCCTTTGCAGCTGAAGAAGCGGGGTTAGCCGCAGCTTTGCAGGCTGGCAGGGTGAACCGTATTTATTTGACGAATGATATTTATTTGTCGGAGCTGCTTGTGTTCCCCGACCGCACTCTAACCTTGGCCGGCCGGAACCGGTCGCTCTATGTGCCGGATACAGCCGGAACGCATTATGGCGCTATTGAAGGTGTTGCCATTATAAAATAAAATAGCTCATGCGGCAAAAATGTAAAAACTCCATTCTTTCCCCGCAATGTATGCGGGGGAAAGGATGGAGTTTTTCTGCTTGCCTGCATCATAACAGCTGGCTTGGCCATAAAATGAGCGACTGATTGTCGCGTTCAGCTCCAAGCGCCAGCAGCAAGCGTTCTGCCTCTGTGCCTGAACCGGCGATTTTTTGGCCGTTCCACTGTTCAATCTTGAGCTTGCGCAGGGATTGCCGGCGAAGGAGGGTACCCAGCATCTCCTTCAAGCGGTCAGCATCCTGCAACGGCTCAGAGCTACCGCCCGCTGCAGACATATCGGTAATCCGTTTTCCGTTGTTTTCAACCCATAAGCGCCAGCGTCCCTGATCGAACACGAAAAAATTGCTGCTTTTGCGCGCGAAGCTCGCCCCTTTTGCCTGAGGCCACACAAGCGTTGCCCCATACGGATTGATAGGATCGACTGCCGAGACGATCATCAGCCCGGCCGTACGATCAGCCGCGGCCGGTACAGGCTCTCGCAAGGCGGCGATAAATTCGCGTCTGGCAAACTGCAGTGTCGATGTATCTTCGACAAGTATGCCGCGTGTCACAATACCCCAGTGCTCCAACTGGCGAAGTACAGGAAGAAGCTCATCCCACGGGTAAGGGCAGTGAAGGGCGGCGAGCTCCTTGGAAAGGATGCCGTAATTGTCCAGCAAATGCTGTGTCCAATGCAGGACGGAGCCGGATAGCCCGGCTCCTGCCGCGGCTATAGTAGTGTGCGCATGCCCAGGGACGAGCGGCTCATCCGCCGCCTCATCTTCGCCTTCTGCCAGTAAGGAAGACGTGCAATACCAGCGGCCTTGTCCGGATCCGGTTTTGGCCAGTTGCTTTCCTTTTGTTTGCAGCTGCAGGCGCAGCGGGGCAAATTGATCGTTGGAAATATGGCCTTCCCACACCAGGTCCATCAAGTCGCTGAGCAGCGCGGATGGCGCCAAGCCTGTCTCGCGGGCGAGCCGGGTAAGAAAGCTCGCGCCGCTTCGCTGCAGCAGGGCAAGCAGCTGCGGATGCTTCGTTTCGGCTGTCTGGCTGCCGGTCCTGTGTGAAAGATAGGGCATATAGAGCGGCTTGGCATCGGCGAGGAAGAAAGCGATTTTTCCTTCTTTCTCATCCGCCTGCTTTTTTCCGAGCCATATAATTTCACCGGAAGCGCATAGCAGGTCGAGATCTTCTTTGCGGTAGCCGGTCACACGCGCAGGGAAAATCAGACTTTCCCAGTGAGCTGCCGGCAGGTACAAGCCTTGCATCCGGGCGATGACAGCACGAAGTCCATCCATACCGCTTAATTGAGTGCCGGGCCATGCATGCTGGAGTACAGCCATTTGGATGTACCAGCGAGATGCGGCGGCAGGTTGGGCTTGCTTTCGCGCCTGCTCAATCGTTAAACGGATCAGCCGTTTGGCTATTTGAGCGCTTGTCCATATTCGTTCCCGCTCATCTGCTGCAAAAGGAGCCTGCTCAATACGCTCCATAGCCAGCAACCGGTCGATAATATAAGCCGCTTGCGCCGGAGTCAAATGATAGCGTTCCTGCAGCTCGCTATCGGTAAAGGAAAGGCGATGGTCGGCATAACGGCTGATGATGAAGTCGATCACGTAATCGGAGACAGGGAAATCGTCGTATATTTGCTGCTCCTCTGCGCAAATCCAGCGTTTCCCGCTGCCTTCGCCAAAGGCGATGGCCGCTGCGCGCTGCTGCTGCGCCAAAAGGCCGAGCCATTGCTGCAGCTGACCAGGACGCTCAGTCAACTGCTCCAGCTCCTCCTCTGTCAGATCGCCTCGCAGCTTCAACAGATCGTAGACGGCTTCGGGGGATTCGGGCTGCTGCCGCAGTGTCTGCAGGCGTTCTTTTTCCGCTTGTTTAATGCCTTCGTCTATACCGTGCTGTTCGCTGAGCCCAAAAACTGCGCCGGCTGCCTGTCTGCTGAGCTGTTGGAGCTGCAGGCGCGTAGCGTCGCTGAAGCCGTCCCCTTCATATATTTGCGTGTTGACATAATCGGCCAAAAACTGTAAAGCAAACGGTGAAGGCCCTTTAGTTTCCTTTACGATAATTTCGATCCGACCTTCACTGATCGCCGTCAGCAGCTGCTTTAGCCCTTCGCTGTCCAAATACAGATGCAGGCATTCTTGAACGGCCTCCTGCAAATAAGGGAAATGCTCGGCATATGGAAGTGCCTGTTTCAGCAGCTGTTCGCTGCGCAGCCGTTTTTGCCAGAGCGGCGTGCGCGTGAAGCTGCGCGACAGCAGCAAGGATGTCTCGGCAATTCGCCGGAAAGAAATCGCCAGCATCGGCGACCCGGTCACGGCTTCCTGCAGCAGGGCATCGACTGTTGCGGGAGTAATATGCCAAATGGTTTGCAGCCATGAGGCATCTCCGTCCGGGACGACGATTTCGATTCCGTTGTCTTTGGCGTTGCCGTAAAGCTTGTAGGGCAGCATTTTCTCGAACTGCCGCTCGATGGCAAGCAGCCAGGTGCGGTTGAGCGTTCGCCCGAAAGGATTGTGAATAATGATCCGCTGCTGATTAGTCAAATCCTTGTAGTGCTCAATTACGATCCGCCGCGCGGTCGGCAGTGCAAGCATATTATGCTGCACGCGTATCCATTCAATAAGCTCCTGTGCGGCGGCGGCTTCAAGGCCGTAATCGGCCTCCAGCCATTGCATTGCCGCATGAAGCAGTGCGGGCTTGATTGATGCGGCCGCGGCAGGGGCGGACTGAGGCAGCTCAAGGCGCTGCTCCAGTTGTTCGATGAAGCTGCCGAGCTGCATGCCGGCTTCCACGCTTCGCCCTCCCGGCTCGGCCCGCCAAAATGGTATTTCACTATACCGGTTAGGCGCTTCCTGGACATAGACGCGATCCTGCTCGATCCGGCTCATCATCCAAGAGGAGGTGCCAAGCTGGAATACGTCGCCGGCGCGGCTTTCATGCACATACTCTTCATCCAGCTCGCCAAGGTGAATTCGGCTGTCGGCATGATGGACGGAATACATCGAGGACTGAGGGATTGTGCCAACCCCGGTAATAGCGGAAGCGGCCGTGTTTCCGCGTTTGGTCAGCAGTCCGCTGCTGCGGTCCCAGTCCAGCAATGGCCTGGAGAACGGATAAAATCCGGACAACACCTGCAGTACAGCCTCCAGCTCCATCCGGGTCAACGGGCGATAGCATTCACTGCCGGCAACGAGCAGAAATAATGCGTCCACCGTTATCGGGGCAGCCGCGACGATGGCTGTCACTTGCTGGGTGAGCACATCCAGCGGACGCTGCGGCAAGCGTATTTCGGCAATATCCCGCCGGATGATGCTGCGGCGGAGAACCGCTGCTTCGGCCAGCTGTCCCTTGCTTCTGACGATAATGAAGCCGCGGCTTACGTCGCCAACGGAGTGGCCGGCCCGCCCGATGCGCTGGATACCGGCTGCCGCATCGGGCGGCGGATCGAGCTGCAGCACAAGGTCGACATGCCCGACATCGATGCCAAGCTCAAGCGAAGAAGTAGCGACCAGACAGCGCAGATCGCCATTTTTCAGCAATTGCTCGACCTCAAGCCGCCGTTCGCGGGCGAGGCTGCCGTGGTGAGCACGGGCGAACTGGTAGCCGGTATGGTCGTTCAAGCGCAGGACGAGCCGTTCACATAAGCGGCGGCTGTTTACGAACAACAAGACTGAGCGTGCAGACTGCATGAGGTGCATCAGCATGCTGATTATCGGCGTCCAGGCGTTTTCCCTGTTTTGCAGCTGCTCGTCATATTCCGGCATCATGACTTGAACCTGCATAGCTTTCGTCATATGGCTTTCAATAATGGTTACAGGCCGCGGCTCCGCTAAAGCCGACTCCCATCCCCCCAAGAAGCGGGCGATGCGCTCTAGCGGTTTTTGCGTAGCAGATACTCCGATGCGCTGAACTTTGTGAGGACAAAGCGCAGTCAGCCGCTCCAGTGAAAGGGAAAGATGGGCGCCGCGCTTATCCCCGGCGAGTCCGTGGATTTCATCGACAATAACAGCTGTCGTCGTTTGCAGCGCGCTGCGTCCTTTTTCTGCAGTCAGCAGCAAATAAAGCGATTCGGGAGTCGTAACGAGTACGTCCGGCGGCCGGCGCAAAATTTTGGCGCGTTCGCTGGCTTTCGTATCGCCGGTTCTAACGGCGGAAGAAATGGACGGCCACCGGCCTTCTGCAGTATTGGCGGCATAAGACTCGATTTCTTCTATAAAATGGAGCAGGTGCTGATGAATATCATTATTTAAGGCTTTGAGCGGTGTGACATATAAAATGCGCACCCCAGGCTGCCAGCTGGCTGCGGCAGATTTCCCCTTTACCAGCTTATCCAGGCAAGGGAGCAGGGCGGCTAGTGTTTTTCCCGATCCTGTCGGCGCGGCAATAAGGGTATGATCACCTTTTGCAATGGCTGACCAGGCTTGCAACTGCACGTCGGTCGCCTGGCCGAAAGTAAGCCCGAACCATTCGGCCAGGACGGGATGATAGTTGGACAGGGTCACGGGAAGCGTCTCCTTCATAAACAAGAATATAATCACAGGATCGGATTGCTGCTTCTATTATATACTTGAAAATAACAAGACCACAGCTTGTCCGTCGCGAAAGACAAAGTAGCTGTGGTCTTATTAGGCATCCTTAAAGGATGCTTTAGTCAACGTCCTGATCGTCTACAGGCTCATCAGTAGGCTCGTCGGCGTACTTTTCGAACGTTTCCGTGCTCATTACACGGCGAGCAGTTACATAGCGTTTTTCATAATAGGAATCGCTCAGGCCGCTTATAGTTACACCTTTGCTGGAGGAAGAATGTGCAAACTTGTTATCTCCAACATAGATGCCAACATGCGAAATGCCCTTGCCGCTCGTATTGAAAAATACGAGATCGCCGGGAATGAGGTCGCTTTTGGCTACTTTTTTGCCCAGCTTGGATTGGGATCCGGATGTGCGCGAGATTGAGACGCCGATTTTTTTAAATACGTACATCGTAAATCCGGAGCAATCAAAACCCTTTGTAGTCGTTCCGCCATAATGATACGGCGTGCCGATCACATCGCTAATAATGCTGTCCATCTTTGACTCGGCCGCGAAGGCGCTTGCAACTTGGAATACAAGCATTAAAGAGAGGGCGATCAGCAAAGCAGAAAGCTTTTTCAAAACAAGGTACTCCTTCCAACGCCTACGAGGTTAGCTGTGGGGTTCGGTTGAAGGTCCCCTATGATCTCTCTCCTCCAGTCCTTCATTAAGACAGAGGACGAGATCAATTCACCCAAAGATGGTTCCCCCGTTTCTCTCACGAGAATTCGGCAAATTTTTCATTTCCGGGAGTATAAATTCGCGTATTTTTGCATTTTCCCTGCTAAGTTCACATAATGTTCACAAATTAGAATTCTAAGAGTGCAACTTTTTGCGATTTTAATCGTAAAGGCCGAAATTTTCATAACGAAAACAGGCTCCGCTGCTGCGGAGCCCGTTCTTCACCAATTATGTATCTGTGCGGAGGGTTTCATATTGGGCGGCGATTGTCCATACTTTCATCAGGGTACGTATCAGATAATAGGTTTGATTTACAATGAGTGCGACAAGGCCGGCCAGCATCATGGAAACTGAGGTCACTGTGGCGCTGACAAAAATGCTCATTAGCCACATCATAAAGGAAATTGCAAGGAAGGGGAGTATGCGGCGCAAGGCCGTCCATAAGGTGCGCCAAATCCCGGTTCCCGATACAGCGCCAAGCTGCATGGCCAAAAACAGAAGATGCAGCAATACGGCCCAGGCCAGCCAGCCGGCAATGTAAGGCATCATTTCCTCCAGCAGCCCGGTCAGCGATCCGCTGGAAACCAGCAGTTTCCACGCTAGGGGCAGCAGCCATGCAAGTGGTGTCAGCATGAGGAGCGTTTCGATAAAATAGAGCAGTGTAATTGGCCTCCAGGCGGTGCGGATTCCTTGCAGAAAATGCGTATTGCCATCATCGTTTGTGTGGCATAGGGAATAGAGGAGGCCGGCATTGATGATCGGTGTTATTAATATACGCACTCCCAGCAGGCCGCCAAACAACCATAAATAGGGCGAAATGAGATCTGTCTTCATCAGCCGAAACTGGGCCTCGGCCAGAAACAAGGGTATAGCACTATCGATGCCAAGGGTATCCGGGAATCTGCGGAGCAGCGGCACTACGATCGATTCGACAGTACGATAGATGAAGAAGCCCCATATCAGTTCATATATAAACAAGGCGATCATAATGTAGATGTGCTTAAATGTCAGCTTCCAGCCCCGTTTGACATAATTTTTCATGCTAGCGCCTCCTTTCATTACTGCTTTATGATGAATTACCACGCTACTGTGCCGAATAGCCCCTCGACCAGCTTGCTGACCATCAGACTCCAGCGTGTGCGGGTTTTTTCAGGCAGCTCGGCTTTCATAAAGTTGTTGATATGCTGGTTGTCCAGAACATTCGTGCCGTGGGGATCGACGGCAGCCCATAGCAATGGCGAGTCATGCAGCAGTCTGTACTGGATGTGGGCTTCTTGTCCGTCCCATTTTTTCGTGAGCGTGGTGCCATCAGCAAACTTGAACAAAATGGGGAGCGGTCCGTAAATGCCGCCATTCCTTTTAATCAGGACGCTTGATTCATACTGCTGCTTATTCCCCTCGGATTGTACGGCGCGCACTTGGATCGCTTCTACGGAATAATCGGCCATAGCGTCGCCATACACGAACTGGCTGAAATAGTCGTTCCATTTTGTTTTCGTCACCTCTTCGACCACTCGCTGAAAATCGGCCGTCGAAGGATGCTTGAATTTATATTTCTGAAAGTAAGTGCGCAGAATCTTCCGCATTGCTGCGTCGCCGACTTGGTTTTCAATCCCGGTCAGCACGAGCTTGGCGCGCATATATACATTTTCGGCATAATGATTATGGTCATGGTAGGACCAGGCGAGCTGTTTCAGCGGTGCAGGATCGGTCATATAGCTGGCTTCGAGCGCAAGATTTGGCGTGACGCCGTATTCGCTTTCCATCACTTTATCTTCGGCATAGGAAGTGAAGCCTTCGTCGAGCCAGGCCTCCTCGAATTCATTGGTAGCGACCATGCCGTACCAGTATTGGTGGCCGATTTCATGCACGACTGTTCGTTCAAGCTCAAAGCCCGGGTTCTCATTATCGGCGGAGAAGGCTGTAACAAGTGTAGGGTATTCCATTCCTCCCGCCCCGTTCCCCCCTTTTGGCGGAACGACTATAGACAAGGTTGAATAAGGGTATGTCCCATACCACTGCGCAAATTTAGTCAGTGCGGATTTAGCGGCATGCATATAGCGGTCCTTCAGCTCGGCATGAAGCGGATCAAGATAGAGCTTGATTCTTACGCCCGGCACGCCCGTTGTAGAGAAGGGCTCTTCTGCATAAACAAAGTCCGGAGAAGCAGACCAGCCAAAATCGTGCACGTCATCTGCATAAAATTGATAGGACTGCCGCCCATTTTGAGTGATTGGCGCCCCTGATTGAAAACCTGTGGCAGCAACCTTATAACCGTCAGGCACATTTATTTTCACGCTGTAGGTGCCAAAATCGCTGTAAAATTCGGAATTTCCATGATATTGATGCACATTCCAGCCTTCACCCGTTCTGCCGCGCATGCCTGACGGTTCAAAAACGGCCAGTTTGGGAAACCATTGCCCGGCCATTATGAAATCGCCGGCATAGCCCATGCGGGCGAAAACCTCCGGCAGCTGTACCTCAAACTTCATTCTCAAGGAGACGCTTGCTCCCGGGGCAACGGCTTCTGGCAGGCGGAGCTTGGCCAGCGTAAAATCGTTTGTATTTCCGTCGTCAGGCTGGACGTAATGCAGTCTCGGGAGGAGGCTTTCTCCCTGGATTGTCTCAAGTGATTCGATGCGCATAGAGCCAATGCTGGATGCGGTCGCTTTATCATTGCGCAGCCGCCCTCCGGATTCCTGCATAAAGGTAGAATCTGACGAGCGGAAGGCATTGGGGTAAAGGTGAAAGTAAAGCTCGGATACCGGCTTGCGCCCGGGATTTTTCCACGTGACGGTCTGGGTACCTTGCAGCAGCTTGTTTTCTTCTTGCAAGCTCACTTCGATATGGTAATCGACGATTCGCTTGCTCAGCTCGATTTTAGTCTTCTGAATGGGGATTTCTTCTTCCTTGGACCATACCTGGCTCCCAGCTTCATCTCTCGAGACTGAAATAGCTGCGGCAGGGACGAGCGCATCTGCATTGGCGTATGTATATTGTGAAACCCAGGCCGAACTAAATCCTTCTCGTGCGGTTACGCCGACCAGAACAGCTAGAAGAGCAAGCATTAGTAAACGCTTAGTGTGATGTGGCGTCATTGAACGATTCCCTCCCGTTGACAAGCATCTACAGCATGTATATGTTTGCTTTTCACAGATTATTAGCTAAAATGGAATTAAAGTACGGACAGGCGTTAAAACTGTGCGTGAGCGCGCAGTTTCAATATAGTGGAAGGCGGGGAAAGCCGATGTCAGAACAAGAACAAAACCAAGAGCGGCAGCAAGGAGAGACTGCGGAGAGCGCTGAGCAAGCGCCAAAGAAGGAAAAGAAAACATTAGCGCTCAACGTGGTCAGCAATAAGAAGCATCGCGGCTTCGGGGCAGGCACGATCGACCTGAGTCAAGTAGCTTGCGTCATGATCGATAACGGAGAAGCCTATATAGATGTTGGAGCTATGCATGCCAAGAGCAAGATCGAGCGCGGGATTCGCTTCAGCCCCAATAAGGAGGATGTGCCGAACGGCAGGCTTTGCTGGATTGTATGGGTTGCTGTAGACCGCAATGAGGAAGGTTCATATTATGCGGGGGCGACCGCTTGCCCGATGCTCATCGATTCCGAGGCTAGACGAGGGTGGAAAATACTGGCGCAGCATGTGAACAATTTGGACTATGCGATTAAACGCCGCTTCATTCTGGATGAGCTTGGAGCAGAAGAGAAAGCAGCCTTGCGCAAATTGCTTGTTAGCCATAATCTGGAATGGTGGGATCGCTCGCCGGATGAGCTGAAGCAGGCTTTAAGCGAATAAAATATATTGGAGGCAGATCGGATGAATGAAGCGACAGAAGTAAAAGGATATTTCGGAGAGTTTGGCGGCAGCTATATTCCGCCTGAGCTGCAGGAAGTTATGGATCATCTGGACGAGCAATTTACAAAATATAAGGATGATCCTGAGTTCAATGAGGAATACCACTATTTGCTGCGGGAGTATGTCGGCCGCGAAAATCCGCTCACCTTTGCCAAGCATCTGACTGCGGAGTGGGGCGGGGCCAAGGTATACTTGAAGCGGGAAGACTTGAATCATACGGGCGCTCATAAAATTAATAATGTTATTGGTCAAATCTTGCTTGCCAAGCGGATGGGAGCGAAGCGGGTTATTGCCGAGACGGGGGCTGGCCAGCACGGGGTAGCGACCGCTACTGTTTGTGCGATGTTCGGAATGGAATGCGTCATCTACATGGGGCTTGAGGATACAAAGCGTCAGTCGCTGAATGTATTCCGCATGGAGCTGCTGGGTGCCAAGGTGGTAGCGGTCGACAAAGGTCAAGGGCGTCTGAAGGATGCTGTTGACGAAGCGCTGAACGACCTGGTGGCCAATTATAAGACAACCTTCTACTTGTTGGGTTCGGCGGTAGGGCCGCACCCGTATCCATCGATGGTGAAGCATTTCCAATCGGTCATCAGCGAAGAGTCCAAACGCCAAATTTTGAGCAAGGAAGGCCGCCTGCCGGACGCGGTACTGGCTTGTGTCGGCGGAGGCAGCAATGCGATCGGCGCCTTTGCGCATTATCTGGACGAGCCTTCTGTACGCTTGATTGGTGTAGAACCGGATCAGGCGCCAACGCTTACACAAGGTGTGCCGAGCGTTATTCACGGGTTCAAATGTCTCGTGCTGCTTGATGAAGAAGGCAATCCGAAGCCAACCTATTCCATTGCCGCAGGTTTGGACTATCCGGGTATCGGGCCTGAGCACAGCCATCTTAAAATGTCCGGCCGGGCGGAATATGCCACGGTCAGCAATGAAGAAGTGCTGGCGGCATTCCAGGAGCTGTCGCGCGCTGAAGGCATCATTCCGGCATTGGAAAGCGCACATGCCGTAGCTTATGCGAAAAAGATCGTGCCATCCATGAGCAAGGACCAAATTGTTATTATTAACTTGTCCGGACGCGGCGATAAAGACGTAGAGCAAGTATTCGAGATGCTGAACAAATAATGGCGAAGGGCTGTTTCCAAAGTTGCCTGCGGGTCACTTTTGGAGCAGCCCTTTATATTAGACGCCTCTAATGCGTCCACCATCGTTTGAAGGTTCGCCACCAGGATGACTCGTCCGGCTGCCCTGACTGCTCTTTAGTGCCGGCAGGGGCTGCCGTTTCGCCATGCGCTCCGCAGATCTCGGTTGGCTCCGTGCCGCTAATGAAAGCTTCCAGCCGTTTGTTCGGGCAGGACGCCGCGGCGAGCTTGCCGGTATCCGGATCGATGTAGACATTGACGACTCCCTCGGGGACGGCGAAAATTTTCGGCGGCACAGCATTCAAAGCATTTTCGACATAATTGGCGAATATCGGCGCTGCCCGGTGAGCTTCGGAAGTTGTCAGCTTGCGGTCCTTGTCATACCCGACCCAGACGGCAGTAGCCAGCTCGGGCGTATAGCCGACCAGCCAGGCATCGGTAGCTGTAGTCCCTGTCTTGCCGGCGACAGGCCGCTTGAGCACAGCGGCAACCCGGTTGCCGGTGCCTCCAGTATCGAAAACACTCTCCATTAAGCGGGTTAATACATAAGCGTGGGCCGCGTCTACGACTTGTTCGGAGGCTGGCTCGTATTGATACAGCACTTGCCCCGACCGGTCCTCAATGCGGAAGACGGCGATAGGCTGCATGCGAACTCCCCCGTTGGCAAATGCGCTGAATGCCGAAGCCATCTCAAAGGGACTGACCGGGAAGGTGCCGAGCGCCAGTGAAGGCACGGCATTCATCGGACTGTGAATGCCCAGCTTTCTGGCCATGTCGATTACTTTGTCGGGACCGACCTTCATTAAGGTGCTCACGGCAAAAATATTGTCCGAACTGGCGATTGCCTGCCGCATATCGATTTCTTTGTTGGCATATTTGTCGTTATAGTTACGCGGCGCATAGGTTTGCCGCCCTTCATCATAAGTGAATACGGTAGGCTCGCTCTTGAAACGCGATTGAGGCGTCATCCCTCCCGCTTGCAGGGCAGTCAAGTAGACGATCGGCTTAAAGGAAGAGCCCGGCTGCCGTGTATTCGCGAATACACGATTATATTGATTGGACTTGTAATTTCTGCCTCCGACCATCGCCTTTATATATCCGTTGCGGGGATCGATGGAAATGAGCGCAGCCTGCTGCTCGGATTGCTCGGGAACTCCTTTGGCAATCGCTTCTTCAGCCGCCCGCTGGGCAATCGGATCGAGCGTGGTATAAATTTTTATGCCCCCTTCGAGAAGCAAGCGCTCGTCTAATCCGAGCTGGTCGACAACGATGCTGCGAATATAATCGCGAAAATAAGGGGCGGTTCCTTCCTGCTGGCTGCTGCTGAGCGGCTTGAAGTGCAATAATTCACTTCCGGCTTGCTCGGCTTCCGCGGAAGTGATATATCCTTGCTCGGCCATCATGGCCAGAATGGTTCGCTGCCGATCCTTGGCATTTTTCATATCGTTGTATGGCGAGTAATATTTCGGGCCTTTCGGAATTCCGGCGAGCAGGGCGCTCTCTCCCAAAGTAAGCTCGGAAGCCTGTTTGCCAAAATAAAGCTGGGCGGCTGCCTCTGCTCCGTATGCCCCATGCCCGTAATAGATCTGGTTCAGATAAAGGCCGAGTATTTCATCCTTGGAGTAATGCATTTCGAGCTGCAGCGTATACATAGCTTCCTTGAACTTGCGCTTCCATGTGCGCTCATGCGTCAGATACAAATTGCGGGCAAGCTGCTGGGTCAATGTGCTGGCGCCTTGCTTGGTGTCGAAATGCTGCAAATTAACTAGCATAGCGCGGAGCATCCCTTTCGTATCGAAGCCGATATGATCGTAGAATCGCTGATCCTCGATGGCGAGCGTGGCATGAACCAGATCGGGCGAGATATTTTTGAGCGGCACCGACTGCCGATTTTCACCGGCATGAATAGCATCGATAACATTGCCTTGCAGATCGATAATTTGCGAGGTCTGGCTAATAAATGAGACCGGTAGCGCCTGTTTATGCAAATAAAATAAAAAACAGAAAGCCGCGATCATCAGCACAGCAAGCCCGCATCCCGCCGCTATCAACAAACGCTTCATCCGGCGAAGCAGGGGGGCCCATCTTTCGGCCCGAATCAGAAGCGGCAAGCGCCGTTTTCGCTGGGAGCTGCTATTTTGTTTTGTCATGGCAATCACCTCCGGATGTCTCACTTCCTTAGTATGGAAAATGAGAGGGAAGGCTATTCATGCCGTTCATATTTTTTTCAGCAGATACATTCTAAAAGGTTGTTTTTTCTGTTTGTAAAGGGATGAACATTCCACTATAATACAGATTGGATCAGCGACCTACAAATGTTAATGCTCCATATAGATAATGACGAAAGAAGGGAACGCCAGATGGAATTATGGTACACCGAGAAGCAGACTGAAACCTACGGCATTACAGCCAAAATTAAAGAAACTTATGTCAGTGAGCAAACTGATTTTCAAAAGCTGGACATGATTGAGACTGAAGAGTTCGGCACTATGCTCGTACTGGACGGCATGGTAATGACTACAGACAAGGATGAGTTCGTCTATCATGAAATGGTAGCTCACCCGGCACTGTACACCCATCCAAATCCTAAGCATGTGCTTGTCGTTGGCGGCGGGGACGGCGGCGTGATCCGCGAAGTGCTTAAGCATCCGGAGGTAGAGAAGGCAGTTCTTGTAGAGATCGACGGCAAGGTCATCGAATATTCCAAAAAATATTTGCCGAACATTGCGGGGCAGCTTGACAATGAACGGGTTGAAGTGATCGTCAATGACGGCTTTATGCATATTCATGATCATAAAAACAGCTATGACGTTATTATGGTAGATTCTACCGAGCCGGTAGGCCCGGCAGTAAATCTGTTTACACGCGGCTTCTATCAAGGCATTTACGATGCCCTCAAAGAGGACGGCATTTTTGTTGCTCAGACCGACAACCCATGGTTCAAGGCGGACCTAATTGCCAATGTAAACCGTGACGTAAAGGAAGTCTTCCCGATTGTCCGCGTATATTGGGCAAATGTGCCGACTTACCCAAGCGGTCTGTGGACATTTACGATGGGCAGCAAAAAATATGATCCTTTGGCAGTAGATGAAGCTGCTATTCCAGAGAGCGATACAAAATATTACTCTCCACGTCTGCACAAGGCTGCATTTGCACTGCCTAAGTTTGTAGAAGACTTGGTCAAATAAGAGAGGATAGGCAAATATGAAACTCGATCAGCAATATTCGGGCAATGTCTTTATTTTGAGCTCGGAAGATTACGCTGCCTCCAAAGCAGTTATTTACGGCATGCCTATGGACTTTACGGTATCCTTCCGCCCGGGATCTCGCTTTGGTCCGCCGCGTATCCGCGAGGTTTCCATCGGACTCGAGGAATATAGTCCTTATTTGGACCGGAGTCTGGAAGATATTACTTACTTTGATGCAGGCGACTTGCTGCTGCCATTCGGCAATGCCGCGCGTTCGCTTGATATAATCGGCGAATATGTTCGCGGCGTGCTTGCAGATGACAAGCTGCCGGTCGGGCTGGGGGGAGAGCATCTGGTTTCTTGGCCGATTTTCAGAGAAGTACATGCCAAGTATCCGGATTTGGCGATCATCCACTTTGATGCGCATGCCGACCTGCGGGAGCAATACGAAGGCGAGCCGCTGTCGCACTCCACGCCGCTGCGCAAAGCGGCAGAGTTAATGGGCGGCAGCAACATTTATCAATTCGGCATTCGTTCCGGTTCCCGCGAGGAATGGCAGTATGCGCGGGAGAACATTAACTTCTATCCGTTTGAAGTGCTGGAGCCGCTGAAGCAAGTATTGCCGCAGCTTGCAGGGCGTCCGGTCTATTTGACAATTGACATCGATGTGCTGGATCCTTCTTGCGCCCCCGGTACGGGGACGGCAGAGGCTGGCGGCATTACAAGCAAGGAATTGCTTGATGCCGTGCATGCGATTGCGCGCTCGGATGTCCGCGTAGTTGGCTGCGACCTGGTAGAGGTAGCGCCGGCTTACGATCCGACGGAGCAGACGCAAATTGTAGCGGCCAAAGTCATCCGCGAGATGCTGCTCGGATTTATCAAATAAAGCTTACGGATCATATTTCGCTTAGACCGGATTTCCTTGCAGAGAGCCGGTCTTATTTTTTTACCGCATAAGATTCGCAGCTGTGGGCTATGAAACTCTTCTTTTGGGGCCATACTGGCTACTAGAAGGAGGGAGCGCTTGTGGGGATCATGCCTATTCACGAACGTCTGGCCGAGCTGTGGACGATACGAAGCCGGCGGCCGCTTACAGAAGCGGAGATGTCTGATTTCGAGCATTGCCTGGCTGTAAATGCTGCCTATTGCCGTCAGCTGGCGCATTTATACAACTGCTCGCTGCTAGCTTCCATGACCTCAGATGCCGAATGGCAGCATGAGTTATGCAGCCGCATTGAAAAAATCAGCGGGCTTCCGCCGACATTAGGACGCATGTAACAATAAGGGGGGCGGGATGCAGGTACAATCATTTCCACCGGTCATTGATGCGAGCGCCCGTATTTTAGTTTTGGGGAGCATGCCGGGGACGGCCTCGCTGGAGAAATTTCAATATTACGGCCATCCCCGCAATTATTTTTGGCCGATTTTGTACCGCTTGTTCGATACACCGCTAGAAGCTGATTATGAGAGAAGGCTGCTTTTTGCCCGGAACCGCGGCATTGCACTCTGGGATGTGCTCGCTTCTTGCGAGCGGCAGGGCAGTCTTGATGCGAATATTAAAAACGAGCAGCCTAACGATATTCTTGCTTTATTGCGGGAATATCCCGCTATTCGCTGTCTTGCCTTTAATGGCAGCAAGGCTTATGAAGCGTTTGGGAGACTGGCGAGCAAACATGGCGAAGCTGACGAACAAGCGCAGCGCGTCTTGGCAGCGGTCGATCTATTAAAGCTGCCCTCGACTAGTCCTGTTCCGACACCGAAGATGCGGAATATCGATGATCGCTTGCAGCATTGGCGGCAGTTGCTGCAATATGTGTGCTAGGCTTGTTTTTTATTTCACTGCCCTCTATAATAAGTAAAACTAAGTTAATGGCAATGACGATGATCGGGAGAGTACTGACGCAGCAATCTGTTAGCAGCGAGCCGGGAGGGTGGAAGCCGGTATCAGACGCGAAAAGGAAGCGCACCCGTAAGTTGGCTGCTTGAACGAAAGTAGGGCAGCCCGGCACACTCCGTTACAGTGTTGAGCGGCGCCGCAGTTCCGGGAGCATACTATGGAACGCGCAGCGCTACAAGAGTGGTACCGCGGAGCAGCCTCCGTCTCTTTATTGAGACGGAGGTTTATTTGTTTTCAGAGAGGACGCCGGAAGCAATGAGCAACGAACAAGCGTCTGTAAACATTGTGCTGGAAAGCGAGACAGACGGACAGAAGCAGGAGCGTAAATTTGCAGGAGAATGGTTTCGTAAGGGCGAGACGATCTATTTGCGTTATGAAGAGACGGATGAGATGTATGGTGCGATCCGTACACTGATCCGCTGGCGGGCCGGCGAGCTGCAGGTGACCAGACGGGGCGGCGTGGATTCCGAGCAGAGATTTATTGCAGACACCCGCCTGATGGGACGCTACAGCTCGCCCCATACGAAATTTGCAATGGAAATTGAAACGACCTATTTGCAGCTTGAGCACAGCGGTCTGCCATTGCGGATGGAATGGCACTACGGCTTGCAGGTTAACGGGCAGCGGGCCGGCCTCTTCAAGGTGAGGCTGCAGGCTGAAGAAGCGGGAAAATAACGAGGAGGAACAGGATATGAGCAATGAAAATACATTACAGCAGCTGGATGAAAAGGTGAAGGGGGCAATTGCAGACGCCGCAGTCGCGGCAGGGCTTGCCGCCCGCGAGGAGCTGCCGGTATTTGTGCTTGAGGTGCCGAAGGACAAGGCGCACGGCGACTTGGCGACAAATGCGGCGATGCAGCTGACGAAAATAGCGAAAAGAAATCCGCGGCAAATAGCGGAAGCGCTCTTGGAGCATTTGGACAAGACTCAGGCTTCCATTCAATCGGCCGAAATTGCCGGTCCCGGCTTCATTAATTTTCGGGTCGACAAAAGCTATTTGTATCCTGTCATAGATGCAGTGCTCGAGCAGGGCGGCAACTATGGGCGAGTTCAAATCGGCGGAGGGAAAAAAGTGCAGGTGGAGTTCGTCAGCGCCAACCCGACTGGCAGTCTGCATTTAGGTCATGCCCGCGGTGCGGCGGTAGGCGATGCCTTGTGCAATGTGCTGGATTATGCGGGGTATGACGTCACCCGGGAATACTACATCAACGATGCAGGCAAGCAGGTGGAAAATTTGGCGCTGTCGATCGAAGCGCGCTACAAGCAGGCGCTAGGACAGCAAGCCGAGCTTCCGGAAGACGGTTATTATGGCGAGGATATAGTCGGCTTTGCTCAAGCCTTGGCGGAGGCTGAGGGGGATCGGCTGCTGACGATGCCGGAGAAGGAACGCTATACGTTTTTCCGCCAGTATGGGCTGGAGCGGGAACTGGATAAAATTAAACGCGATTTGGCGCGGTTCCGCGTCGGTTTTGATGTCTGGTTCAGTGAAACCTCGCTCTATGAAAGCGGACAGGTTGTGCAGGCTTTGGAGGCGCTGCGCGAACGGGGCCAAGTGTTCGAGGAAGAAGGAGCGACCTGGCTGTCGACAATGCCGTATGGCGACGACAAGAACCGCGTATTAGTGAAAAATGACGGATCGTACACTTATTTGACGCCGGACATTGCCTACCACCGCGATAAGTTTGGCCGCGGCTTTGATCAGATGATCAATATTTGGGGAGCGGATCATCACGGATACATTCCGCGCGTAAAGGCGGCGATGGCGGCGCTGGGCAACGATCCGGACAAGCTTGTGGTCCTTATCGCTCAAATGGTCAGCTTGTATCAAAACGGCGAGAAGATGAAAATGTCGAAACGGACCGGCAAGGCCGTGACGATGGAGGATCTGATGGACGAGGTTGGCGTCGACGCAATCCGCTATTTCTTTACAATGCGGAGCATGGATTCTCACCTTGACTTTGATATGGATCTTGCTATTTCGACATCTAACGAAAATCCGGTTTTCTATGTTCAATATGCACATGCGCGTATTTGCAGCATTTACCGGCAGGCGGAGGAGCAAGGGATTGCGCTTGCCAATGCCGCGCAAGTCGATTACAGCAAGCTGACTGCCGAGCATGAATATGATTTGCTCCGCAAAATGGGCGAGCTGCCGCAAGAGGTTGCCGAAGCAGCGGCGCAGTATGCTCCTCATCGTCTTATCCGGTATGTATACGAGCTTGCATCGCAGTTCCACAGCTATTACAAAGCAGAGCGCGTCATTACGGAAGATATGGCGCAAACGCAAGCGCGCCTTGCTTTACTCGCCGCAGTAAGAACTGTTATTGCCAACGTGCTGCGTCTGGTTGGGGTTTCGGCTCCGGAACGGATGTAAACGAAAATCCGCGGGGTTATCGCTCCGCGGATTGCAGCATGCGCATAATATCGAGCTCGCCGGTCAGACGCGGTCGCTTTGGGCCGCGCAACGGGAGCATTGAACGCTTCAAGATCGCTTTTATTTCTGCCGGGGGCAGACCTGGCTTGCGCGCGAGCAGCAGAGCGATAGCTCCGCTCACATGCGAGGTTGCCATCGAGGTGCCGCTCATTTCATGGTACTTGCCCTTTAGCCAAGCGGAGTGAATTTTATCGCCGGGAGCATAGATGTCGATATAAGCGCCGCGGTTGCTAAAAGGCGCAATGCGTCGAAGCCTGTTTGTTGCGCCGACCGAAATGGTCTGTGGATAGCGAGCAGGATAGTCAATAGATTTGCGACTGCCGTCATTGCCTGAGGAAGCGACGATAATAATGCCGGCATTATAAGCGTAATTTACGGCATTAAGCAGCGCCTTGCTGCGTGTTTTCATTCCAAAACTCATATTGATGATGTCCATGCGATTGTGGATGCACCACTCAATGCCGAGAATGATGTCCGAGACGAATGCACTGCCGTCGTGATCAAAGGCTTTGACTGGATACAAAATGGCGCGCGGTGCGATGCCGATCATACCCCGCGGCTGATTAGCGGCGGCGATCGTGCCTGCGATATGAGTGCCGTGGCCGTTATCATCGTGAGGAAGGGCGTTGCGGTTCAGTAAGTTGATGCCTCTAGCGAGCGAGTACTTCAGATCGGGATGGTTAAAATCAACGCCAGTGTCGATGACACCGATTTTGATACGATGTCCGGTCGTGATACTCCATGCTTGCGGGGCTTTCACCTGCCTGACACCCCATGGGATACCTTTTTCGCGAACAATTAGGCGTTGTGCGACAGGCCGCTGCTGCAAGCGGGTGACTCTCCGTTTCTTGCCTTTTTCGGGTGCAGCCGTAGCATAGTGCAACCAATGGCGAATTGCGATTTTGTCCATGTGGGCCTCCCCCTCCCAGGCGGGTAATGCTGCAGTATTGTATGAGAGACGGGAGCGTCTTGTATGAGCAAGTGACCTTCTTTATGCATAAATAGGCTCAAAAAATCGTGTCATTAGCCGCTAAGACTCATAATATGAAGGAAGAGCTGTAAAAGACGGTTCTGAATCCGAGCCGGTCAGGGATCGCGCGCGGTGGATACAGTCACAGCCCAAGGGAGAGCGGCGGGAATTGAAGGGATTTCCATCCGCTCTCCCTTGGGCACGTATACCAGCCCATATTTCGCAGAGCTTGCTTTTTTAAGGGAAATAGGTTTTACTATAGGTTGAAAAAGCAACATGTGCAGCGAAGAAGGTTTGCATTCGTACGAGAGGAAGTGTACATATGAGCAGCGAGTTCGCTTTGAAGCTTGAGCCCGAACGCATTAAGGAAATGCCGATGGTCGATTTGGCATTTGAGCTGTTGAAGGTGGCGAACACCCCGTTTTATTACCGTGATCTCATGATGGAGATTGCAAAGATCCGCGGCTTGTCTCAAGAGGAAATCAACCAGGTGATTGCGCAGGTATATACGGAAATCAATATCGACGGACGGTTTGCTTGTGTCGGCAACAATATGTGGGGACTGAAGCGCTGGTATCCGGTAGAGCGCAACGAGGATCCGGTTACAAGCGCGAAGCGTCCGCGAATCATCAATGACGATGAAGATGATGAAGAAGATATTTATGTGGATGAAGAAGAAGAAAACTACGCGTCTGACGACGAGGACTTCGATATGTACGACGAGGATCAGGAGATTTTCGACGATGAGGAGGAAGCGGAGGAAGTCGACGAGGAAGTTATGATCGACGACGAAGATATGGAGGAAGAGCAGGAAGAAGACGACGAAGATCAAGAGGATGACGAATTCGACGACGATTCCGACGAAGAAAAAGACGATAAATAACAGGCCGCGATGATACCCGTTTAAGACTCTTGACATGAACAGCTTATGCAGAGTACACTATTGCATGGGCTTCAAGTTCGGATAGAAGTATTAGGCCAAATTTAGAAAGTGCCCCGTGTATACGGGTGTCACTTTTTTCTTTTTTTCGAGCCATTTTTGCAGCGAAAATGGGCAACCCTATACTTTAACTATTAGCGTGGAGGGTATCATCAAGTGACTAAGTACATTTTTGTAACCGGCGGTGTCGTGTCGTCCTTAGGAAAGGGAATTACGGCGGCTTCGCTTGGCAGACTGCTTAAGAACCGGGGTCTGAAGGTAACCATTCAGAAGTTTGACCCGTACATCAACGTAGACCCGGGCACGATGAGCCCTTACCAGCACGGCGAAGTGTTCGTTACCGATGATGGAGCGGAGACAGACCTTGATCTGGGTCATTATGAACGTTTCATTGACATTAATTTGTCAAAGAATAGCAATGTGACGACGGGCAAAATCTATTCGACCGTCATTACGAAGGAACGGCGCGGGGAGTATCTTGGCGGCACTGTACAAGTCATTCCGCATATTACGAATGAAATCAAGGATCGGGTATTTCGTGCAGGCAAGGAAACGGGAGCGGACGTTGTCATTACTGAAATTGGCGGTACTGTAGGCGATATTGAAAGCCTGCCGTTCCTGGAAGCTATCCGGCAGATCAAGAGCGACATCGGCCGCGATAACGTTATGTATATTCATGTAACGCTTATTCCGTTCATTAAAGCTGCGGGCGAAGTGAAAACGAAGCCGACTCAGCACAGTGTAAAAGAATTGCGCAGCATCGGCATTCAACCGAACGTGATCGTATGCCGGACAGAGCATCCGATGGCTGAAGAGCTGAAGCGCAAGGTCGCTTTGTTCTGCGATATTGATGCCAATGCCGTAGTGGAATGTATTGATGCGCCGACACTGTATGAAGTGCCGCTTAATTTGCGTGCGCAGGGCTTGGACGATTTTGTAGTCAATCATTTGAAATTAACGACTAATGAACCGGACATGACCGGCTGGGAAAGTCTGGTCAACCGGGTGAAAAACCTGAAGCATACTACAGAAATTGCCATTGTCGGTAAATATGTCGCGCTGCATGATGCCTATCTGAGTATAGTGGAGTCGCTGAGCCATGCCGGATTTGAATTGGACTCCGATATCAAAATCCGTTGGGTGAACGCCGAGGAATTGACAGAGGACAACGTAGAAGAGGCGCTGGACGGTGTAGCCGGCATCCTGGTGCCTGGCGGTTTTGGCGATCGCGGCATAGAAGGAAAAATCAATGCTATCCGTTACGCTCGCGAGCGGGAAATTCCATTCTTCGGGATCTGCTTGGGCATGCAGGTGGCAGTGATCGAATATGCGCGCAACGTAGTTGGGCTTCTAGATGCCAACAGTTCGGAAATTAACCCTTCGACACCATACCCTGTCATCGATTTGCTGCCAGAGCAGAAGGATGTAGAGGATTTGGGCGGAACAATGCGCCTCGGCCTTTATCCTTGCAAGGTGGTCGAAGGCTCGTTGGCAGAACGGGAATATGCGGATGAGCTGGTGTATGAGCGCCACCGTCACCGCTACGAGTTTAACAATGAGTACCGTGAGCAAATCGAGGCTTCAGGTCTTCGCATTTCGGGGACATCGCCGGATGGGCGTCTTGTAGAGATGGTTGAACTGCCTGACCACCCTTGGTTTTTGGCTGTCCAATTCCATCCGGAGTTCAAATCCCGTCCGAATCGTCCGCAGCCGTTGTTCCGCGGTTTTGTAAAGGCAGCTTTGGGTAAAACCAAATAGAAGTCCTTTCGCGAGATTTTTTCTGTTTTTTTTCGAGCAGAAGCAGGATATCCAATTCCTCCGCGCGAATATATTAACGATTATGGAAGAGTTGACCAAATCGTGTCGCAAGGCGTCGCGCATTGTTGGGAGGGTTCAAGTTGGATAAGAAGAAAGTATTGATCGTGGATGATCAAAACGGGATTCGTGTCTTGCTTATGGAAGTGTTCAGCAGCGAAGGTTATGTGACCTTTCAGGCCTCCAATGGCAAATTGGCGCTTGAAATCGTGAGATCCGAGACGCCCGATCTAGTGCTGTTAGATATGAAGATTCCCGGAATGGATGGATTGGAAATTCTGAAGCACATTAAGGCGATCAACAAGGAAATCAAAGTCATCATGATGACTGCATACGGCGAGTTGGACATGATCAAGGAAGCAACAGACCACGGAGCGTTAATGCACTTTACGAAGCCGTTCGATATTGACGAAATAAGAGTAGCTGTTAATATGCAGCTTCGTGGCGGAGAGTCGGGTAATTGGTATGCGATAGGGTCCTGAAGGGGACCCTATCTTTTTGTGTAGCGAGCATTGCGCGAGCGGGCATGCCTGTCCAAAGGCGATGTCATATGGTATAATGGCTACTGCGAGATCCCTGTAGGACCCAAGGGTTCCTGAACCAAATACTTACTAAGGATAACTTCACTTTTGGGGGATCATCTACTTGCTCCCTTCGAATGGGGAGGATAATGAGGCTGATGGAAAAATTGATGATTCGCGGCGGACAGAAGCTGCGTGGCACCGTGCAAATTAGCGGCGCCAAAAACAGCGCGGTAGCGCTATTGCCGGCATCAATATTAGCGGAATCTGCTGTTGTGCTGGATAATTTGCCCCATATTAGCGATGTAGCGGTGTATAGTGAAATTCTTGAAGAACTAGGCGGAAGTGTCGAATGGAAAGGGGATTCAATTGTAATTGATCCCTCGGCGATGATGTCCAAACCGATGCCTAACGGCAATGTAAAACTGCTCAGAGCATCCTATTACTTGATGGGAGCGATGCTGGGACGTTTCGGCGAAGCTGTCATTGGCTTGCCTGGCGGCTGCAATTTCGAGCCCCGGCCGATCGAGCAGCATATTAAAGGGTTTGAAGCGTTAGGAGCGGAAGTGACGAACGATCATGGCTCTGTGCGCATTGTTGCCAAGGAACTGCGCGGCGCCAAAATATATTTGGATATCGTCAGCGTAGGTGCCACAATTAACATTATGCTGGCGGCCTCCCGTGCCAATGGCTCCACAATTATTGAAAACGCGGCGAAAGAGCCGGAAATAATAGATGTCGCCACACTCCTAAATGCTATGGGAGCCAAAATTAAAGGAGCCGGTACAGAAACGATTCGCATTGAAGGCGTAGATAAACTCCAAGGCTGCCGCCATTCTATTATCCCTGACCGTATTCAAGCTGGCACTTATATGATTGCTGCTGCAGCGACGCGCGGCGATGTCCTGATCGATAATGTCATCCCGAAGCATTTGGAAGCTGTAACCTCCAAATTGCAGGAGATGGGCGTTCATGTGTATGAAATGGATGAAGCGATTCGTATCGTAGGACAGCCCCATTATGAATCCGTCGATGTGAAGGCGCTGGTGTACCCCGGTTTTGCTACTGATCTGCAATCCCCGATGACTAGTTTATTAACTCAGGCCAAAGGTGTAAGTATACTGAGCGACTATGTATACAGCAATCGCTTTAAGCATGTTCCGGAATTGATGCGAATGGGAGCTAATATTCGGGTAGAAGGGCGATCAGCCATTATAGAAGGCGGTCTGCTCAATGCCGCCAAGGTAAGAGCGGCGGATTTGCGCGCCGGCGCTTCGCTCGTAGTTGCTGCCCTTACAGTACCGGAAGGGATTACCGAGATTACTGGCGTTGAATATATAGATCGCGGTTACGACAATTTGGTAGAAAATTTACGTCACCTTGGCGCTGATGTTTGGCGCGAGGATGAAGTTTAGCTGGTAAAATAGCTAAGAATCAGGGCGGATGGAATAGACTGCTCTGATTCCGGCAATGCTGGAACAAGCTGGTATTTTATAGATTATTGATAAAGAAGTGGTGAGACTATGGCGACTGATCTTCAGATTGGAGATCTGGAAGAAATGAAGCTGACGGAATTGTACAAGCTGGCGAAGCTGCATCAAATTCCTTACTACGGTCAGCTGAAGAAAAAAGAATTGATTTTTGCAATTTTAAGAGCACAGGCAGAGAAGAGCGGACTTATGTTTATGCAGGGTGTGCTCGAAATTTTGTCTGAAGGCTATGGCTTTTTGCGTCCGATTAATTATTTGCCTAGTACAGAGGATATCTATATATCCGCATCGCAAATTCGCAAATTCGACTTGCGCACAGGAGATCTGGTATCCGGCAAATGTCGCGCTCCAAAGGAAAACGAGCGCTATTTTGGTCTGTTGCAGGTCAATGCTGTTAACGGACAAAGCCCTGAGCAAGCAGCCGAAAGGCTACACTTCCCTGCTCTAACTCCCCTTTATCCGCAGAAGAAGCTAGTGCTTGAGAATTCCCCGTCAAAACTGTCAACGCGTATAATGGATCTTCTCGCTCCTGTCGGTCTTGGCCAGCGCGGGTTAATCGTAGCGCCTCCAAAAGCGGGAAAAACCTTGCTGCTGAAGGAAATTGCCAACAGCATCTCAACTAACCATCCGGATATCGAGTTGTTTGTGCTGTTGATCGACGAGCGCCCGGAAGAAGTAACGGATATGTCGCGTTCGGTTAAAGGCGAAGTTGTCGCTTCTACTTTTGATGAGCTTCCTGAAAATCATATCAAAGTTGCAGAGCTTGTGCTCGAACGTGCGCTTCGGCTGGTTGAGCACAAAAAGGATGTCGTAATTCTGCTGGACAGCATTACGCGGCTGGCTCGTGCGTACAACCTTGTTGTGCCTCCATCAGGCAGAACCCTTAGCGGCGGTATAGATCCTGCCTCATTCCATCGCCCCAAACGCTTCTTTGGCTCGGCGCGCAATGTAGAGGAAGGCGGAAGCCTGACTATATTGGCCACAGCGCTCGTAGAGACGGGCTCGCGTATGGATGACATTATTTATGAGGAGTTTAAAGGAACAGGCAATATGGAGCTGCATCTCGACCGCAAGCTGGCGGAAAGAAGAATCTTTCCGGCGCTCGATATACGCCGTTCGGGAACGCGCCGCGAGGAAATGCTGTTATCAAAAGAAGAGCTTGATAAAGTATGGGCGATTCGCAAAGGCATGAATGATTCGATGGAATTTGTCGATAACTTCTTGAAAAAGTTGGCTGACACAAAAACAAATGAAGAGTTTCTAATGTCTCTGGATACGTCCGGTTTGCAGCAAAGCTCGCGTGGAGCGGGTAATGGAACGGCGGGCAGCGCAGGAACGACTAGCAATGGAGGGCGGCGTACGACACGCTCGGCGCCTGTATCCTAATGATGATGAATTTAGTGTATGCAGATGCAGAAGGAAATTTGTTCGATCATCCGGACTGGATTGCGCTCGGCCGCAGCGGAGAAATGATTGTTGAGATTATGGACGATGAGCTGATCCCTCTGCCGGAAGGGGCTACATTGGTTGGGCTGCCCTATACGCGTCCAATCGGCATAGAGAGAGCTACCGGCGAGATGAAGCCGTTGCCTGGCGAAGTTCAGGCGGTAGGGGCGCTTCTTCCGCAAGGGTTCACCCGGTTAAATATTCCCGGATATATTAAAACGGACAAATCGCATAAATTGCCGCTGTTCGGTTACTCAGCTGTTGTCTGGAAGGATGGCGGCTTCTATGTTACCGCGCAGCAATGCGATGATCCTGAGCGCTGGAATCCGCTAAATTGCGATCGGGACAAGCTGAAGCTTTCGGTAGACAGCTTGTTGGCCAAATATCCGAATAACCGCTTATACCAGCATTTATCCAACTGCGCCCTTGGTTATGAATGCTTGACGGCATCCAACACGTTTCTGCAGCGCTGGGAAGGTGCGGTTCCGGTCTCTTATTCGTGTAATGCAGGCTGCTATGGCTGTATTTCGGAGCAGCCGGATGACAGCGGTTTTCCAGCTCCGCAAACCCGCATGAATTTTCGTCCAACCGTCGATGAAATTGTGGAAATTATGCTGGAGCACCTGACGACGCCTGATGCGATTATCAGCTTTGGCCAAGGCTGCGAGGGCGAACCGTCCACGCAAGCAAAAATTATCGTAGAAGCGATGCGGAAGGTACGCGGCATTACATCGCTGGGACATATAAATATTAATACCAATGCCGGTCTTACCGACCATATCCGGGCGATTGTAGATGCCGGATTAAGCCTAATGCGGGTCAGCACCATTAGTGCACTCGATGATCATTACAATGCTTACTACAAACCTAGAGGCTATACGCTCTCCAATGTCGAAAAATCGCTTCGTTATGCTGCGGACAAAGGAGTATATACCTCGATCAATTATTTGATATTCCCTGGCGTTACTGACCGCGAGGAAGAGATAGAAGCGATGATTGGATTCGTGCGGCGCACCGGTCTGCGGCTAATCCAAATGAGAAATTTGAATATTGATCCCGAAAGCTATTTGGCGTTAATTCCCCCGCCGCAGGGTGAAATATACGGCATGAAGCAGATGCTGGAGATTTTCGCTGAAGAGCTGCCGGATGTGGTCATCGGCTCTTATACGCATGTGCCCCCCAAACCGGGGAAATGAAAAGGATTGCGATCCGGACAATAACCGTGATATAATTCGATTTGTGTGTATTTTAACTCTGAGCTCGCATGTAGCTCAGGGCGGAAAGAGGTGAATCGCGATGAAACAAGGAATTCATCCGAACTACAACGTCACTACAGTAACTTGCGCTTGCGGCAACAGCTTCGAGTCTGGTTCGATCAAACAGAACCTGCGCGTTGAGATTTGCTCCGCTTGCCACCCGTTCTTCACGGGTAAACAAAAGTTCGTAGATGCTGGCGGTCGTGTAGACAAATTCAAAAAGAAATACGGCATCTAATTGCAATATGCCGTTTCTGCCGAAAATTAGCAGAATACAAGAACCTCCTGCAGCCATCCTATGGACTGAAGGAGGTTTTTTTATGTCCACCAAATTTGCATTATGTTCAGCGCGAGCGCTTGTTGCTGCATTGGCTGTTATGCTGCTTATTACGACTGGGGCCTGCTCCGGCCGCGATAAAGGAATGGCGGCAAAATCGTATGGTCGTGACGGTTATTTAGGCTTGTCGAATAGCAACCCGCATTTGCCCAATAAGCATGGGAATTATTTGAATTATGGCAGCGATGGCGATTTTGTTATTGAAAAAATGAAAGAAATTAACGGCGTTTCCGATGTTAATGTGATGTTCCAAGGAGTGGAGCTTTATGTAACATTAACCGCCCAAA
Source organism: Paenibacillus sp. GCM10027626 (assembly GCF_042676285.1). Lineage (NCBI taxonomy): Bacteria > Bacillati > Bacillota > Bacilli > Caryophanales > Paenibacillaceae > Paenibacillus > Paenibacillus sp. GCM10027626. The sequence continues at coordinate 382,901 of NZ_JBHTHC010000006.1, forward strand.
AAGGCTATGACAAGCAGTATTTGCATCAGGAAGCGCTGGCGTCGCTGCAAAAAAATATGCCGCGCTACAATGCTCATGTGGAAGTAACAAGGTAACAACTTGGCTTGAACAGTTGCATATTGTTGCAGAACGCGCTATACTTATTTCTGCCGTGCTAGATGGGGAGGTAGCGGTGCCCTGTAACTCGCAATCCGCTGTAGCGAGGTTGAATTCCTGTCAGAGGTGATGCTGATGTGGGGTTTGGTGTTTGGGAACAGTGTTGACGGACGGGTCCTCCGCAATGGGCGCCTGTGAACCTGGTCAGGTCCGGAAGGAAGCAGCCATAAGCAGGTTAGTTCATGTGCCGGAGGAGTGCCTGTCCCGAGCTGGGAACAAAAGTGCCGCCTGGATCACATTTATCGAAGGCAGGTGCACGGTATCTCTCTTCGAGGGATTTTTTTTATAAATTATAAGCAAACATCCTTTCCTTGTTCGTTGGTCGAACCGGGAGACGGATGTTTTTTATTTCAGGCAATATATGAGGTTAATGTTTTTCTTGGCAGGATGATCGTGTATAATAAGGGGGCATTGTCTCTTCTGAAGAAGAAGCGGCAGCGGTCTATGGAACAATTCGAAAGGAACGGTCTACATGTCACATATCGCTTTATACCGCGCCTGGCGTCCGCAGACGTTCGGGGACATGGTCGGCCAACAGCATATTATTCAAACGCTGCAAAATGCGATTCGGGAGCAGCGGATTTCGCATGCTTACTTATTCAACGGTCCGCGAGGCACCGGTAAAACAAGCGCTGCCAAAATTATGGCGAAAGCAATCAACTGCGAATCCGGTCCGGCCCCGGAACCGTGTAATGCATGTGCGGCTTGTCAGGGAATAACGGCAGGATCCATCATGGATGTCATCGAAATTGATGCCGCCTCCAATCGGGGCATCGATGAAATTCGCGATATTCGTGATAAAGTGCGGTATGCACCTTCCGAAGTTCGATATAAAGTGTACATTATTGACGAGGTTCACATGTTGACCTCTGAAGCATTTAATGCGCTGCTAAAAACATTGGAAGAACCGCCTGGGCATGTTATTTTCATTTTGGCAACTACGGAGCCGCATAAGCTTCCGGCTACAATTATATCGCGTTGTCAGCGCTTTGATTTCCGGCAAGTATCGCTGCCTGAGCAGACGGCGCGTCTAACGCAAATTGCCGTACAGGAGGGGATTCAAGCGGACGAGGACTCTCTCGCTTATATCGCCCGCTTGTCTGAAGGCGGTATGCGCGATGCGATAAGTTTGCTGGAGCAAGTAGCGGCGTTTGCCGGAGAGCGGGTTACACTTTCCGCTGCAGTGGATGTTACAGGTGGGCTCGCAGCCGAGCAATTCACACAATTGGCTGAAGCTGTTCAGGCAGGCAATGCCGGAGCGATCCTTCCCTTGGTGGAGGGATTAATGCAGGCTGGCAAAAGTCCTGACAAATGTCTCGAAAACCTCATTTATTATTTCCGTGATTTGCTAGTGCTTAAGCTGGCTCCTGACCGGGCGTCAACAGAAAGAATTGTCGACCAGGAGCGCTATCGGGCGATGGTCGATGCTTTCAGTGCAGAGCAGCTCTTTCGCATGATCGATACACTAAATAAGTATCAAAGCGAAATAAGGATTGCATCTTTGCCGCAGACGATCTTTGAAGTGGCCTTGATGAAGGTATGCGCGCTGCAGGCGGCATCGAACGGTCCAGGTGCAAGCGCCGAAGCAGGAGCAAATGCCGATTCAGCCGGAGAAGGGCGCTCCTCGGAGGAGGTTGCGCGGCTTCAGGAGCGTATTGCTTTACTTGAGCGCAAGCTGGAAGAGGTAATGCGCTCCGGTGCAGCCGCAGCTCCGGGCAGCGGAGCCGCTTCTTCGGAGCCGAGTAATCGCGGCGCTCGCGGAGGAGGCTTCAGAGGCACAGGCAGCGGCTCCGGCAGCGCTGTGCGCACGACTGTCAAGCTGGAACCCTTCCGGGCGGCGGCCGAAAGCCAGGCGACGGGGCAGATCCGCATGAAGTGGGGCGAAATTTTACAGCGTGTAAAAGAAGCCCGCATCACCGTTCATGCTTGGCTTGTGGATGGCGAGCCGGTGTCGGCCGCAGAGAATACCATTCTTGTCGCCTTCAAAAATACGATGCACCGCGAAACAACCGAGCGTCCTGCTAACCGTGAGCTAATCGAGCGTGTCTTTCACGAAATGTTCGGCCGGCCAGTCAAGCTTGCAACGGTTATGCAAAAGGAATGGCAGGCAGCCGAGCCGGCTGCAGCCGAACCGCTTGTGATGCAGCATGAAGAAGGGAATGGCGGGCCGGACAAGGCGCGGCAGCCGGAATGGGTTGAAGAAGCGGTCAAGTTATTTGGCGAGGAACTTGTTGTAATTGATGATAACTGATCACATTTAGGAGGTCTTTCCCATGAACAATATGAATCAAATGATGAAGCAAGTGAAAAAAATGCAGGAGCAAATGCTCAAGGCGCAAGAAGAGCTCGGCAGTAAAACGATAGAAGGCACTGCTGGCGGCGGAGTTGTGACAGTAGTTGTGAATGGACATAAAACTGTGCAAAGTATCGTTATTAAGCCTGAGGCGGTAGATCCGGACGATGTAGAAATGCTGCAGGATCTCGTGCTTACGGCTGTCAATGACGCTTTGAACAAAGCTGACGAATTGGCTAATAAAGATATGAGCAAATATACTGGCGGTATGAAAATCCCGGGATTGTTCTAGACAAAGTAGAGGAGCTGCGCTTTGTATTACCCAGAACCGATTGCCAAATTGATCGAAGCCTTTAGCCGTCTGCCCGGTATTGGGCCGAAGACGGCTGCAAGGCTGGCCTTTCATGTCCTGAGAATGAAAGAAGACGATGTTATCGATTTTGCCAAAGCGCTCGTGAGTGTCAAGCGGAATCTTCATTATTGCTCGGTTTGCTGCAACATTACAGATGTCGATCCTTGCCGGATCTGCCAAGACAAGACGCGGGACCATTCGGTCATCTGCGTGGTGCAGGAATCCAAGGATCTCGTTGCGATGGAGCGTACGAAGGAATTCCAAGGACAATATCACGTGCTGCAAGGAGCGATTTCGCCCATAGAAGGGATAGGGCCGGATGACATTCGCATCGCAGAGCTGTTGAAGCGTCTGAGTGATGAGCGTGTGCAGGAGATGATTTTGGCGACAAATCCGAATATTGAAGGCGAAGCGACAGCGATGTATCTGTCCCGTCTGGTCAAGCCCTTCGGCATTCGCATTACTCGTATTGCACACGGCTTGCCTGTAGGCGGAGACTTAGAATATGCCGATGAGGTAACTCTGTCTAAGGCGCTGGAGGGTCGCCGCGAATTAAACTGATGATTCGATGGATTTAATCTGACTAAGAGCCCCAAGTTTCTACTGTGTAAGGCGGTGGAAATTTGGGGCTTTGTTTGGAATGTAAAACCCAAGCCAATTATGCCGCAGCCTGTTTTTTCTTGCAGCTTCAATCTGCACATTGTTCTATTTGCGCCCGGATTGTTCATAGATTGATAGTAAAGTGCTTCATATGGCGGGAGCGCGTACTATGGACAAGCGGGAGGCGAAGGCGATGAAATGGAGTCGGTGGCTGTGGCCTGACAGGCAAAGCAAAGAGCGGCAAAATAGCGAGGAATTGGAACGGCGCAGTTTGCAAAATGAGCTTAGGGACGCAAAGCGCGAATGGGAAAATGCACTCCGTCATTTTGATTGCGCGCTGGGCGAGGATCATGTTGACTATGCGATCTATACCATCAAGGCGGCCGAGAAAAGATACGAAATGCTATTGCGTAAAGCCAAAGCCAGTAATAAGCAATGGCCGGCATGGGTCGGGGAGGACGCGGTATGAATCTCTTTTGGCTGGCGTGCCTGGTTATATCGACTTTACTGTTAACGGTGGTGCTCTATCGGCAGCGCGCGTCGCGCTTATGGATAAAGCATTTTGCTCTGCAGCTTATCGGTGTCGTGCTTGGCATTTATTTATTGAATTTTTCAGGTATCATTTCCGGCTTCGAAATACCTTTAAACCCGTTGACGATTGGCACTGTAATTTTGTTAGGACTGCCTGGGATGGGGTTGATTATTGGCCTGCAATTGGTGTTAGTGTAGCTGGATCAAGTTTATAAATGCAAGCGATAGCTCGTCGTTCTCATGAAAAAGAAAAGAAAAAAGCAATGGGCTATTGACCTTCGGGGGAAAGATGTGCTACATTATTCATCGTGCCTGGTTGAAGGGAATCAATCATTCCTCTGAAGGTAAAAAACTTTTTTAAAAAAAGTACTTGCAATCAACTAGGCGGATGTGATATATTATTCTAGTCGCCGCTGATAGCGACGGCGAGCAAGAAAAGAAGATTTGTTCCTTGAAAACTGAACAATGAGCAAAACTGTCAAATCGCAAGAAAACAAGTAATGAGCTAACAAGCTTATTCATGAATAGAAGTTTTCGGACTTCAACTTTTATGGAGAGTTTGATCCTGGCTCAGGACGAACGCTGGCGGCGTGCCTAATACATGCAAGTCGAGCGGAGCAGAAGAGAAGCTTGCTTCTCGGAAGCTTAGCGGCGGACGGGTG